>NZ_JBFAIN010000003.1:0-433597 GCF_040654735.1 Saccharopolyspora sp. NPDC050642
TGGTCGCTTGATCAGGTGAAACACCCGACCACAGGTCGCGAAAACCGAGTCATGTCAAGGGAAACGGTCACGACACGCCGAAGGCGACCTCATCCGCCACCAAAACCACCGTGCCACCATTGGCAATGCGCACCGTGTCCGGCGACCAGGGGTCGATTTCCCGCGAAATCGAGCCACCCCCACAACGGCCCGACCCCTGCGACGGATCAACCCGAAACCAAACCCCACCAGCCCCGACCAACCCGAAAACGGCCACCCCGCAACGCAAGCCGCAAACGAGCCAACCCACACCGGGCCATCCCCGCGATAGAAAGCCGCCCAGGGGCTGCGGGTCGGATGTCAAGCCTGAAACCCCGAAGGGGCGGCCGCCAGGCCGGGCTTGACCTCCGGCCCGCAGCCCCCACAATCCACCCATCGCGGGGATGGCCCCAAAACACACCAAACCTCTAAAAGCCCCAACCCCGCCCCAACCCCAACCAGAACCCCAAGCCCAACCCCGCCAAAGGCCGGAACCCCCAAACCCCCGTACGATCCCAACCACGCCCCCACCCAGCAAAGGACGCCCAAAAAGATGGCGATCGATCCAGCGGTGATCGGCAAGCCCCTCCCCGTGATCAAGGCAGAGATCGAACCGGGCCGCCTCCAACAGTTCGCGGCAGCGATAGGCGAAACGGACCCGATCTACACCGACCGATCCGCCGCCCGAGCAGCAGGCCACCCAGATCTCCCGGTACCGCCGACCTTCCTGTTCGGCCTAACCCTGCAAGGACCGGATTCCTTCGGCTTCATGGCCGATCTCGGCATCGACCTGCGCCACGTCCTGCACGGCGAGCAGGGGTTCACCTACCACTCCGTAGCCCACGCCGGCGACACCCTGGTGCTACGCCCGGTGATCACCGACGTCTACGCCAAGAAGAACGGCCAACTGGAGTTCGTGGTCCGCGAAACCGCCGTCACCCGAGACGACGGCAGCGCGGTGGCGGATCTCAAGGAGGTCCTGATCGTGCGCCACCGGCCAGCCGACGGCTGATCAGCGCGCACCGGCCATCCGGTGGTGCCGGGCTTCCGACTCGAGGACGAAGTCGTAGCCGGCGATGCGTCCCGGCCGCACCGCGACCCGGTCCACCGCCGGTCGCATGCCCGGCGCGGAGACGACCACCGTGACGTACTGCCGGGGCAGGTCGTGCACCTCGTATTCGCCCGAGTTCGAGGTCACCAGGTGCGCCAGCTGACCGCCGGTCGGGTCGGTGACGGTCACGATGGCGCCGGGCACCGGCTCGCCGCCGGCGGCCCGCACGGTGCCGGCCAGGGTGTGGTGGTGCTTGGGCCTGGGCGCCTCGATCGCCGGGTCCACCACGACTTCGCTGTCGTCCTCGTGCTCGTAGGTACCCGCGGTGGTCACCGCCTCCGGGTCCGCGGCCTTCTTCCGCTTCATGCGCAGCTGGTTGAACACCACCAGCAGGACGCCCAGCGCGCACCAGGCGGCCAGGCCGAGGACGGCGGGCACGGCTCCCACGCCGTTGAAGTACAGGACGCCGCGCATCGAGTCCACGGCCTGCCCGAGCGGCAGGAACCGGTGCAGCGACTGGAAGAACACCGGCACCAGTTCCTTCGGGATGGCGCCGCTGCTGGAGGGCATGCTCAGCAGCACGAACAGTCCCATGGCCACGCCGGGGATGAACTGCTTCACGAACGGCACGAGCCCGAACGTCGTCCACGCGACCGCCTGGGTGAGCAGGAAGCCGATAAGCATCAGGACCGGTTCGTTGTAGATCACGTCCATCGACAGCGCGGCGAAGTAGCACACCACGGACGCGAACGCGCCGACTCCGGCCAGCGCCAGCAGTTTCTGCCGGGTGGTCAGCGCGGCGCGCAGCAGCATCATCACCGTGATGTAGGGCGGGATGTTCATCGCCAGCAGGACGTAGAAGAGGCCGGTGCCCATGACGTCGCCGGGCGCGGCCGGGGCGAGGTCGACGAGCGCCAGGTGGTGGCCGCCGGCCGTGGCGATCGGGGTGAACACCTGCTGCAGCACCATCATCAGCGCCGAGCCGTTGGCCTTCGCGTAGAACAGCTGCCCGTCGGCCGGGTCGTAGGCCGCGACGGCCTGGCGCTGCAGGATCGCGTCGCGCGCGCCCTGCCCGTCGGGCACCGCGGTGACGTCGATGCCGCCGGGCATCGCCTGGGCGAAGGCGGCGTCGAGGTGCTGCGCCGCCTGGTCGCCGACCACCGCCACCGGCATGTTGTGCGGCGCCGGGGCGTGGAAGGGCAGCAGGTAGCACACCATGAATCCGACGATGAAGAACATCGGGAACCACAGCGCCGATGCCAGGGTGCGCACCAGTGAGCTCGGCTGTGCCTCGGTCAAGAAGCCTCCTCACGACGGGACGGGGGTGCGGCGCTGCACTGGTTCGGATCGCCCGGCCGAGGGCGAGAACTACCCCATTGACGGTTAGCGACCCTAACGTATTTCTGCAGTCTGTGCAAAAATGCACGGGTGCAACATCGGTTTGTCGGAGATGCCGGAACCCGGGCACTAGGCTGAGACGGCCGCCCCGACGAGAGAAACGGACGCCCCCGATGGCCAGGACGACGGCCGCGAGCAGCGCGGATGCCGAGCAGGCGTGCGGGCTGCGCGAGCGCAAGAAACGGGCGACCCGGCAGGCCCTGCAGCAGGCGGCCGTCCGGCTGTTCCTGGACCGCGGCATGGACGCGGTCACCGTCGAGGACATCTGCGCCCGCGCCGAGGTCTCCCCGCGCACCTTCTTCAACTACTTCACCGCGAAGGAAGAAGTGCTGGTGCCCTGGGATCCGGAGAGCGTCGCGAGCACCGCGCGGCGAATCCTGGCCCAGCCCGCCGAGCGCTCGCCGCTGCAGGTGGCGCACGTCGCGCTCGGCGAGGCCATCGACGCCGCGATGGCCGCGCCCATCTGGCGCGACCAGGCGCGGCTGCTGCGCGACCACCCCGAGGCGCTGCGCCGGATCGTGCTCGCCTCGCGCGCCCTGGAGGCCGCGCTCGCCGACGGCCTCGCGCAGCGGCTCGGGCGGGACCGCGCGGACCGGTACGTCCGGCTGCTGGCGGCCACCTCGATCACGGCGATGCGCAGTTCGATCCAGTCCTGGCACGAGGCCGACCCGGACACCGACCTGCACGACTTCCTGGACGAGGCCTTCGACCTGCTGGGCCGCGGCCTGCCACCCGGCTGACCGGTCCCCCCCCGCGCCCGATCGAAAGGACCGCGATGGCCGACGAACTCGCCACCCTCCCGCAGCGACCGGACGACGCACGCCGGCAGATCGCGGCCCGCCTGGCCCGGTTCCGCACCAGGCGAATCCCGTTGCAGGGCCGCCGGCCCGCAGCGGTCGCGATCACCCTGGCCAGCGACGGCGGCGAGCTGGGCGTGTGGCTGACCCGCCGGGCCGCGACGCTGCGCGCGCACGCGGGCCAGTTCGCGCTGCCGGGCGGGCGGCTCGATCCCGGCGAGGACGCACGGCAGGCCGCGCTGCGCGAACTGCGCGAGGAGCTGGGCGTGGCCGCGCGGGAGCAGGACGTGCTGGGGCGGCTCGACGACTACGCGACGCGCTCCGGTTATGTCATCGCGCCGATCGTGGTGTGGGTCGGCTCCGCGCCGGAGTTGTCGCCGAATCCGGACGAGGTCGCGCGGGTGGACCTGGTGACGCTGTCCGAGCTGGACGTCGCGCCCCGGTTCGTGGCCATCGCCGAATCCGACCGGCCGGTCATCCAGCTGCCGCTGCTGGACACCCTCGTGCACGCCCCCACCGCGGCGGTCCTGCACCAGTTCCGCGAGGTCGTGCTGCACGGCCGGGACACCCGCGTCGCCGACCTGGAGCAACCGGTCTTCGCCTGGCGCTGACCCGCTTTCGCGCCCTGCGGGCGTAGCCTGGAGCGCGGAGGGATTGCCGGGAGAAACGATGCGACGCGGGCGCACGCGCACGCTGTTCGCAGCGGCGCTGATCCTGCTCGCGGTGTTCGGCACGGCCGCCTGCGGCCTGTTCTCGACGCCGCGCGCCGGGTCCCCTGCGCCGCCGGAACAGCAGCCCGCCACCAGCGGCACCGCCCCGCCGTCCGCCGGGATCCCGCCGCCGGGCCCGCCGGTGCTCGCGGTGAAGATCGACAACGTGGCCGATGCACGGCCGCCGGTCGGCATCGGCGCCGCCGACGTGATCTACGTCGAGCCGGTCGAGGGCGGTTACAGCCGCCTGCTGGCGATCTTCGCCTCGCACCAGCCGCCGACGATCGGGCCGGTGCGCAGCGCGCGGGAGACCGACGCCGTGCTGCTCCCCCAGTTCGGCCACCCGACGCTCGCGTACTCCGGTGCTGCTCCCGAACTGCTGCCGCTCATCGCGGCGGCCCCGGTGACCGACGCCTCCGACGGGCACCAGCCCGCCGCCTACACCCGCGACGAGTCGCGCACCGCCCCGCACAACCTGTTCCTCGACCCGGCGAAGCTGCCGCCCGGCGCGCCCTGGCCGGGCCAGAACCGGATCGTCGCCGGGCCGGCTCCCGCCGGCGGCACGCCGACGGACCACTACGAGGTCACCTTCCCCTCCGCCACCGTCGGCTTCCAATGGTCCGCCGAGGAGAACCGGTGGCTGGCCTCGATGGACGGGGCGCCGTTCGCGTCGGTCGACGGCGGGCGGCTCGGCCCGCCGACGGTGGTGATCGAGCGGGTCAAGGTCCGCGAGTCGGCGATCCGTGACGCCGCGGGCAACCCGTCCCCGATCGCCGAAACGGTCGGCAGCGGCGCGGTCTCGGTGCTCCGCGACGGGCGATCGTTCGAGGGCACCTGGTCCCGGCCCGCCCCCGATGCCGCGGCCACCTACACCGGCCCGTCGGGCGAGCCGCTGCTGCCCGCGCCCGGTCAGGTCTGGATCGTGCTGACGCCGTGAGCGGAATGGAACCGATCCGGCTCTTCCTGTGCGGCGACGTGATGCCAGGTCGCGGCGTCGACCAGATCCTGCCGCACCCCGGCGATCCGGGCCTGCACGAGGCGTACCTGCACGACGCGCGCAGCTACGTCGCGGCGGCCGAGGAGCGCAACGGCCCGATCACGAAGCCCGTCGGCTTCGCCTGGCCCTGGGGCGGCGCACTGCGCGCTCTCGACGTCGCCGCGCCCGACGTGCGGGTGATCAACCTGGAATCCAGCATCACCTGCAGCGGCGAGTTCGCCCCGGGCAAGGGCGTGCACTACCGGATGAACCCGGCGAACGTGGGCTGCCTGACCGCCGGGCATCCGGACGTCTGCAGCCTCGCCAACAACCACGTCCTGGACTTCGGCCGCCGGGGGCTCGACGACACTCTCGACGCGTTGTCCGGGGCGGGTCTGCGCTGGGTGGGCGCCGGGCACGACGCGGCGGAGGCGCGCCGGCCGGCGGTGATCGGCACGCCGCGCGGCCGGGTCGTGGTCTTCGGCTACGGCGCTGCGTGCAGCGGCATCCCGGCGAGCTGGGCGGCGACCGCGAAGCGGTCGGGCGTGAACTTCCTGCCGGACCTCTCCGACCGGCGCGCCGCCGAGATCGCCGGCGAGATCCGCGAGCGGACCCGGCCCGGCGACGTCGTGGTCGTCTCGCTGCACTGGGGCACGAACTGGCAGTACCGCGTCGGGGCTGGCCAGGTCCGCTTCGCGCACCGGCTGATCGACGGCGGGGTGCACGTGGTGCACGGCCATTCCTCGCACCACCCGCGGCCGATCGAGATCTACCACAACCGGCTCGTGCTCTACGGCTGCGGCGACTTCATCGACGACTACGAGGGCATCCCGGGCTACGAGCAGTACCGCGACGATCTGCGCCTGCTGTTCTTCGCGTCGCTGGACGCGGGCGGCGAACTCGTCGACCTGCGCATGCTCCCGATGCAGGCCAGGCAGATGTGCCTGCACCCCGCGTCGGCCGCCGACGCCGACTGGCTCCGCGCCACCCTGGCCCGGATCAGCGCCGAGTTCGGCACCGATGTGGTGCTGTCGAACGGGGCGCTGCGCGCGCGGCGCCGGATGTGAAGCGGCCGCCCGGGCGCGGCGGTGGCGCAGCGCTGCGGTACCGTCCCGCATCGTCCATATAGGACTACCCCACGAAGGAGCGACCCCTGGCATGGCCCGCACCGACGCCCCGGCACGCCGCAGGCGCCGGGTCATCCGGATGGATCAGAGCGCTGCCCGGCAGCACCCGCCGCGCCGCCGCCGCGGCTACACCCTCCGGTTCGACATCGGCGGCGTCACGGGCCACCTGACCACCAACGCCTACCCGGACGGGAAGCTCGGCGAGGTCTGGGTGAGCGTGGAGCAGCAGGGCAGCCCGCTCAGCGGCTTCCTGGACAGCCTGTTCGCCGCCGTCTCGCTGGGTCTGCAGCACGGCGTGCCGCTGGAGACCTACGTGGCGAAGTACGCCGGCATGCAGTTCGAGCCGCGCGGCCCGGTGTCCGATGCGGACATCGGCTACGCCCACTCCTTCCCGGACTACGTCTTCCGCCGCCTGGCCCTGGACTACCTGGACGCCCCGACGTGCACCCGGCTCGGCATCGTCGGCGGCCCGACCGAGGAGTAACCCGGGCAAACGAGTGGTGATCGTTGTGCGGCCCGGATAGCCCTTTGTACCTTTCGTCTTGCTAACCGAATCTTGCTCGCTGCATGCCACGGCATTCAGGAGGACGGATGTCCCAGCACGCACCGCTCCGGCCCCGCAGGTGGTTGTTCGGTTCGGCGGCGTTGGCCACGGCACTCGTGGTCGGGCTCACCGCGCAGACCTCGCCGGCGACCGCGCAGGGCGGACCCGGTGACCTGCGGTCCTGGGAGCGGGCGCTGCAGCGGGAGGTCGATGCCGACAGCGCGGCGCGGATGAGCGAAGCGATGTCGACCTACCCCGGCCGGGTCGGCACCGAAGGCGCCGAGCGCAGGGCGAACTACTCGGTGGACGAGCTGACCAGGTGGGGCCTGGACGCGAGGCTGGAGAGCTACAGCGTCTACGCCTCGGTGCCGCAGCACATCGCGGTGACCATGACCGGCCCGCAGCGGCGGGAGCTGGAGGTGAAAGAACCTCCTTACCCGTGGCACGAGAACTTCGAGGACGTGGTCGTCGGCTACAACGCCTATTCGCCGGCCGGGCAAGCCACCTCGGACGTCGTCTACGTCAACTACGGCCTGCCGGACGACTACGCGCGGCTCGCCGAGATGGGCGTCGACGTCCGGGGCAAGATCGTGCTGGCCCGCTACGGGCAGAGCTTCCGCGGGGTGAAGTCGAAGGTCGCCGAAGAGCACGGCGCCGCGGGCGTGATCCTGTACTCCGACCCCGCGGACGACGGCTCCACCCGGGGCGGGGTCTACCCGGACGGGCCGTGGCGCAACGCCGACGGCATCCAGCGCGGCAGCGTGCAGTACATCTTCCAGTACCCGGGCGACCCGCTCACGCCGGGACGACCATCCACACAGGACACACCGCGCCTCGATCCGTCGGACGCGGAGAACATGACGAGCGTGCCGACCACGCCGATCTCCTACGGCCAGGCCCAGCACCTGCTGGCCGCGTTGCAAGGCCCGGAGGCGCCGGCGGAATGGCAAGGCGGCCTCGACCTGACCTACCGGGTGGGCCCCGGTCCGACCCGGGTCGACCTCGACCTGGACATCGACTACCGGCAGATCCCGGTCAACGACGTGATCGTCGAGATCCCCGGCTCGAAGCACCCGGAGCAGAAGGTGGTCCTGGGGGCGCACTACGACTCCTGGACCTACGGCACCAAGGACGACGTGTCGGGGTGGACGACGCTGATGGAAGCGGCGCGGGCGCTGGCCGAACTGCGCGACCGCGGCTGGCAACCGGAGCGGACCATCGTGCTGGCCGGCTGGGACGGCGAGGAGTACGGGCTGCTGGGCGCGACCGAATGGGTCGAACAGCACCGCGCCGACCTGCTGGAGAACGCCCTGGTGTACCTGAACATGGACGGCGCGGGCGGCGGCAAGAACTTCTCCGCAGGCTCGGTCCCCGCGCTCGACGCGGTACTGGCCGACATCGCCAAGGACGTCCGCGATCCCGAGCACGGCACGCTGTACCGGAACTGGCAGCAGGCGTCGGGCGAGCAGGTTCCGGTGCCGGACCGGCTGGGCAGCGGCTCGGACTACACGCCGTTCCTGGACCACCTCGGCATCGCCTCGGCCGAGTTCGGCACGTCGACGCCGAGCGGCGAATACCACAGCGCCTACGACGACCTGCGCATGATGCGCGAGTTCCTCGACCCCGGTTACCGGTACCACGAGGCGTCCGCCGCGTACGCGGGCACTTTCGCGTTGCGCATGGCCGGTTCTGGCATCGCGCCGATGCTCTACTCCGACTACGCGACAGCGGTCGAGGGCCATCTGCGGGACCTGGACGAGAAGCAGGCCGACGGCCAGGTCGTCGACCTCTCCCCCGCCTACGCCGCGGCGCGGGAATGGCACGCGGCGGCCAAGCGGCTGGAGAGCGAAGCGCACGGCGTCCGCGGCGAGCGCGCCGACGCCATCAACGACGCGCTGATCGCCCAGGAACGCGCGTTGACCCAGCAGGAAGGACTGCCCGGCCGGGACTGGTACAAGCACATGGTCTACGCGCCAGGCCTGTACACGGGTTACGCGGTCCAGCCGCTGTCGGCGATCGACGACGCGATCACCGGCGACGACCCTGCAACGGCCGAGAAGTACCGCGACCTGCTCGTGGATTCACTGCACAAGGCAACCGAGGCAGCACGAGGCGCCGTGCGGTAGCGGGTAGAACGGGGAGCATGCGCGCGATCGTCCTCGACACCGCAGGAGCCACACCCACCTGGCTGGAACGGCACGACCTGGCGCTGCCCGAACCGGCGGCGGCCGAGGTCGTCGTCGAGGTCGAAGCCGCCGCGCTGAACCGCGCGGACCTCGACGAGATCGCCGGGACGGCGACCCGGCGCGAGGCAGTTCGGGGCGCGGCGATCGGGGGCTTCCGGGGGCTCCTCGGCTAGGGTGATCTTTTTCCGGCTTCGTGGAAGGGACCCGCAGCGATGCCCAAGTTCACCTGGCACACCAGCGCCGTGCCCGAGGGCCTGCCGGTGCGGCAGGTGTACGGGTTCCTCTTCGTCCCGGACGGCCGGTTGCTCATCCGCCTCGACGGCAGCAAGCACTCGCTGCCCGGCGGCCGCCCGGAGCCCGGCGAGGTCGAGTACGTCGACATCCTGCGGCGGGAGACCATGGAAGAGGTCACCGTCGGCATCGGCGAGCCGCACTACCTCGGGTACCAGTGCGTGGACGACGGCATCTCGCCGTACGCCCAGGTGCGGATGGCCGCGCTGATCACCACCGTGCACCCGCCGGAGCCGGACCCGGACAGCGGCCGGACCTACCGGCGGCTGCTGGTCCACCCGGGCAAGGCCGGCGACCTCCTCTCCTGGGGCGAGACCGGCTACCTCCAGGCGACC
Organism: Saccharopolyspora sp. NPDC050642; assembly: GCF_040654735.1. NCBI lineage: Bacteria > Bacillati > Actinomycetota > Actinomycetes > Pseudonocardiales > Pseudonocardiaceae > Saccharopolyspora > Saccharopolyspora sp. NPDC050642. Next base: position 9,434 of record NZ_JBFAIN010000003.1, read on the forward strand.
GCCGCCGCCGAGGCAGCGGTCGGCGTCTTCGCCCTGCCCGCCGACGACCTGCCGGAGACCGGCTACCTCTGACGTGACCGCGCCGTGAGCGCGCAGCCACCTCAGGCCGCCCTGGCGGCACGCGCAGCCCCGGAACGACCGGCCGGCTGATCCCTCGTCGACACCAGGCCCCCGCATGCCCACGAACGGCCCCGGACCTGGCGAAACCGCATGCCCTTCCCTTGACCTGGTTCTGCGCGCTGCCGTAGTGTTCGCAGAAAGCACAGACGTTCACTATGCGCACAGCGAGGAGTGGTCGGGGTGGCTCGCATCCTGCAGCTCGACGAGGCCATCGCGGAGCTGGTCCACGACGGCGACACGGTGGCCCTGGAGGGCTTCACCCACCTGATCCCGGTCGCGGCCGGGCACGAGATCATCCGGCAGCGCCGCAAGGACCTGACGCTGGTCCGGATGACGCCCGACATCGTCTACGACCAGCTGATCGGGGCGGGCTGCGCGCGGAAGCTGATCTTCTCCTGGGGCGGCAACCCCGGCGTCGGCTCGCTGCACCGCTTCCGCGACGCCATCCAGAACTCCTGGCCGGTGCCGCTGGAGATCGAGGAGCACAGCCACGCCGGCATGGCCAACCGCTATGCCGCCGGCGCCTCCGGGCTGCCCTTCGCCGTGCTGCGCGGCTACGCGGGCACCGACCTGCCGGCGCAGACCGACACCATCAAGATGATCGAGTGCCCCTTCACCGGCGAGCGGCTGGCCGCCGTCCCGGCGATCAACCCGGACGTCGGCATCATCCACGCGCAGCAGGCCGACCGGGCCGGCAACGTGCAGATGTGGGGCATCACCGGGGTGCAGAAGGAGACCGTGCTGGCCTCGAAGCGCTCCCTGGTCACCGTCGAGGAGATCGTCGACGAGCTGACCCCGCGCCCCGGCGCCGTCGTGCTGCCGCAGTGGGTGGTCACCGCCGTCGCGGAGGTGCCCGGCGGCGCCGCCCCGTCCTACGCGCAGGGCTACTACGAGCGCGACAACGCCTACTACCAGCAGTGGGACCCGATCGGCCGGGACCGCGAGAAGTTCGAGAACTGGCTGGAGACCCAGGTCCTCAGCACCGAGAGGAGTGCCCGATGAGCTCCGCCGAATTCACCTCCGACGAGATGATGACCGTCGGCGCCGCCCGCTCCCTGCGCGACGGCGCGGCGTGCTTCGTCGGCATCGGCCTCCCCAGCACCGCCGCGAACCTGGCGCGCCGCACGCACGCCCCGAACCTGGTGCTGATCTACGAGTCGGGCACGCTCGGCGCCAAGCCCGACCGGCTGCCGCTGTCCATCGGCGACGGCGTGCTGGCCGACACCGCAGACTCCGTGATCGGCGTGCCGGAGATCTTCAACTACTGGCTGCAGCCCGGCCGCATCGACATCGGCTTCCTCGGCGGCGCGCAGGTGGACCGCTTCGGCAACATCAACACCACCGTGATCGGCGGCGACTACGCCAACCCGAAGGTCCGGCTGCCCGGCGCCGGTGGCGCGCCCGAGATCGCCGCGTCCTGCCGCGAGGTGCTCATCGTGATGCGGATGAGCCCGCGCAGCTTCGTGGAGAAGCTCGACTTCGTCACCTCCGTCGGCTACGGCACCGGCAAGGGCGACCGGGAGGAGCTCGGCCTGCGCGGCCGCGGCCCGGTCAAGGTGATCACCGACCTGGGCGTGCTGGAGCCGGACCCGGAGACCTGCGAGCTCACCCTCACCCAGCTCAGCCCCGGCGCGACGGTCGAGCAGGCCCGGGAAGCGGTGGGCTGGCAGCTGAAGGTCGTCGACGAGCCGACCGTGCTGCCGGCGCCGACCGAGACCGAACTGACGGTGCTGCGGGAGCTCAAGGCGACGATCGGCGGCGCGAAATGACCGACGTGCACGGCCCGGGACTGGCAGTCGTCCTGCCCGCCTGACAGCTTGGACGCAAGAGGAGCTGCGATGACCACACACGAGACCCGGTCGCCGGCCGGGCTGATCCTGCCGGAGTACGGCAGCGACGACCAGTCCCACCCGGCGCTGAACACCCCCGAGTACCGCTCGTCCGCGCTGCGCTACCCGAAGCAGCCGCTGCAGTACCTGCCCCAGTACCTCACCGAGATCACCGGGCCGCTGCTCGGGCAGGACCGCTGCGGCGAGCGCGACCACGACCTGACCGTGCAGCACGACGGCGAGCCGCTGGGCGAACGCATCATCGTCAGCGGCCGCGTGCTGGACTCCGGCGGCAAGCCCGTGCCGAACACGCTGGTGGAGATCTGGCAGGCCAACTCCGCCGGCCGCTACCGGCACCAGGGCGACCGGCACCCGGCGCCGCTGGACCCGAACTTCTCCGGCACCGGCCGGTGCATGACCGACGCCGACGGCAACTACGAGTTCATCACCATCAAGCCCGGCGCCTACCCGTGGCGCAACCACGACAACGCGTGGCGCCCGGCGCACATCCACTTCTCGCTGTTCGGGCAGGCGTTCACCCAGCGGCTGATCACCCAGATGTACTTCCCCGGCGATCCGCTGTTCCACCAGGACCCGATCTTCAACTCGGTGCGCGACGAGCAGGCCCGGGAGCGGATGATCTCCCGCTTCGACCTCGACACGACCGTGCCGGAGTGGGCGCTGAGCTACAAGTTCGACATCGTGCTGCGCGGCCCGGAGGGTTCGGTGTTCGAGGACGAGGAAGAGGAGGACGACGACTGATGGCTGCCCCCAAGCCCCCGGCCACCACGCCGTCGCAGACGGTCGGCCCGTTCTACGCCCTGCCCGGCGGCATCCTCTGGGACGGCGGCCAGGAGGTCGCCGCCGCCGAGCACCCGGGCGCGTTCGTGCTGCACGGGCGGCTCACCGACGGCAACGGCGATCCCATCCCGGACGGCGTGGTCGAGATCTGGCAGGCCGACGAGCACGGCCGGTTCGACCACCCCGACGACCCGCGCCCGGAGTCCTCGTCGTGGCAGGGCTTCGGCCGGTGCCCGACCGACGCCGACGGCGGGTTCTGGTTCCGCACCGTGAAGCCGGGCCCGCTGCCCACGCCGGACGGCGCGACCGAGGCGCCGCACCTCGACGTCACCGTGCTGGCCCGCGGCATGCTCAACCGGGTGGTCACCCGCGTCTACTTCCCGGACGAGGAGCAGGCCAACGCGGCCGACCCGGTGCTGTCTACAGTGGACCCGGCGCGCCGCGGCACGCTGGTCGCGGCGGCCGATGACCGCGGCTACCGCTTCGACATCCGGATCCAGGGCGATGGCGAAACAGTCTTCTTCGCGGTCTGACGACCTGTTCGGGCCGATGTTCGGCACGCCGGCGGCGGCCGAGCGGACCAGCGGTTCCGCCTGGTTGCAGGCGATGCTGCGCTTCGAGTCGGCGTTGGCTTCGGCGCAGGCCGAGGCCGGGGTCATCCCGGTCCCGGCCGCCGAGGAGATCGCCCGGCACTGCCGGGCCGAGCTGTTCGACGTCGGCTCGATCGCCGAGCGCGCGGTGTCGTCGGCGACGCCGGTGATCGCGCTGGTGCGGGAGCTGAGCGCGCTGGTGGGCGCCGAGGCGAAGCCCCACGTGCACCGCGGGGCGACCAGCCAGGACGTGATCGACACCGCCGCCATGCTGGTGGCGCGCGACGTCCTGGACCTGATCATCGCGGATCTGCGCGCCGCGGCGGCCGAATGCGCGAGGCTCGCCGAACGGCACCGGAACACCGTGATGATCGCCCGCTCGCTGCTGCAGCAGGCGTTGCCGACGACGTTCGGCTGCCGCTGCGCCGGCTGGCTCACCGCGCTCGACGAAGCCATCGCCGCGCTCAGCCGCATCCGGGACGAGCGGCTGGCCGTCCAGCTCGGCGGCGCCGCCGGCACGCTCGCCTCGCTCGGCGCCGACGGCGTCCGGGTCGTCGGGCTGCTCGCCGCCGAACTCCGGTTGGCCGAACCCGTCGTGCCCTGGCACACCGACCGGACCCGGGTCGCCGAACTGGCCGGGGCGCTGGGCACCGCGGCCGGGGTGCTCGGCAAGATCGCCCTGGACGTCGAGCTGCACGCGCAGACCGAGGTCGGCGAGCTCGCCGAGGGCAAGGCGGGCGGGTCCTCCGCCATGCCGCACAAGCAGAATCCGGTGTCGGCGGTGCTGATCACCGCCGCGACCCGGCGGGTGCCCGGCCTGGTGGCGACCCTGCTGTCGGCGATGCCGCAGGAGTACGAGCGCGCCGCCGGGGCCTGGCAGTCCGAGTGGGAGCCGCTGACCGAACTGCTGCGCCTGGTCGCCGCGGCGGCCGCGCAGGCCCGGCGGCTGCTGGCGGACCTGCGCGTGCACTCCGAGAAGATGGCCGCCAACCTCGCCCTCACCGGCGGTCTGGTGATGGCAGAAAGCGCGGCCGGGGCACTGATGGCCGGCCTCGGCCGCACCGAGGCGCAGGACCTCGTCGCCCGGCTGTGCCGCCGCGCGGTGCAGGAGGGCACGACGCTGCGCGCGGAACTGCTGGCCGATCCGCAGGTTCGGGCGGTGCTTTCGGAGGCCGAGGTCGTCGCGGCCACCGAACCGGCCGACTACCTCGGCTCCGCCCCCGCCTTCATCGACCGCGCCCTGGCCGCACACGCCGAATTGGAGAACCCGTGAACGTGAATTACGAGCTGACCGGACCCGACGGCGCGCCGGTCGTCGTGCTGTCCAACTCGCTGGGCACCGACCTGACGCTGTGGGACGAGCAGGTTCCCGCGCTGGCGCGGGAGTTCCAGGTGCTGCGCTACGACCAGCGCGGGCACGGCGGCACGGCGGGCAAGCCCGGGCCGTACACGCTCAAGCAGCTAGGCGGCGACGTGCTCGCGCTGCTGGACGCCCTCGGCATCCGCCGGGCCCACTTCGCCGGGGTCTCGCTGGGCGGCATGACCGGCATGTGGCTGGCCGAGCACGCGCCGGAGCGCATTGACCGGCTCGCGCTGATCTGCACCTCCGCTGACCTGGGCCCCGCGTCGATGTGGCGGGACCGTGCGGCGCTGGTGCGGGAGAAGGGCACGCAGACGATGGTCGAACCGTCGCTGCCGAGGTGGTTCACCCCGGCCCTGGCCGAGCGGGCGGACGTCGTCGAGAAGTTCGGCGGCATGCTCGCCGCGGCCGACGACGAGGGCTACGCGGGCTGCTGCGAGGCGATCGCCGACATGGACCTGCTGCCGAAGCTGGGCGAGATCACCGCGCCCACGCTGGTGATCGCGGGCGCCGAGGACGCGGCCACTCCCCCGGCGCACGCTGAGCAGATCGCCGCGGCCGTCGCGGGCGCCCGCCTGGAAGTGCTTTCCCCAGCGGCGCACCTCGCCAACGCCGAACAGCCCGAGGCCGTCAACCGGCTGCTGCTGGACCACTTCACGAGGAGCCTGTGATGCCCGACCGCCTCGACGACGAAACCCGGCGCGACCAGGGGATGCAGGTGCGCCGGCAGGTCCTCGGCGACGAGCACGTGGACCGCGCGAACGCCAAGATCACCCCGTTCACCGAGGGCTTCCAGGACTTCATCACCCGCTACGCGTGGGGCGAGCTGTGGAGCGGCGACGGCGTCGACCGGCAGACCCGCAGCATGCTGACGCTGGCGATCCTGGCGGCGGTGGGCTGCGAGGACGAGTTCGCGATGCACGTGAAGGCCGCCCGCCGCAACGGCGTTCCGCCGGAGCACATCCGGGAGGTGCTCATGCACGTCGCGATCTACGCCGGGGTGCCCCGCGCGAACAGCGCCTTCGCGATCGCCAATACGATCCTCGGCGACGAGCAGTCCGACTGAAGCAGGAGAAACGCCATGGAACCCGTGTCCGACACGAGCGGCGGTTACGTCCAGTCGCTGGCGCGCGGGCTCCTGGTGATCCGCGCGTTCAACGAGTCCAACCCGGAGATGACGCTGTCGGAGGTCGCCCGCGCGACCGACCTCTCGCGCGCGGCGGCCCGCCGGTTCCTGCACACCCTGGTGCACCTCGGTTACGTGTGGACCGACGGCCGGGTCTTCGCGCTCACCCCGCGCGTGCTGGAGCTGGGCTTCGCCTACCTGTCCAGCGTGTCGCTACCGGAGATCGCCCAGCCGCACCTGGAGCGACTGGTGGCCGAGGTGCACGAGTCGGCGTCGGTGTCGGTGCTGGACGGCCCGGACATCGTCTACGTCGCCCGCGTCCCCACCTCGCGGATCATGACGGTGTCGATCAACATCGGCACCCGGTTCCCCGCCTACGCGACCTCGATGGGCCGGGTGCTGCTCGCCGACCTCGGGCCCGCCGACCTGGACGCCTACCTGTCCGAAGTGGACCTGGAGCCGCTGGGCCCGCACACGATCACGACCCCGGCGGCGTTCGAGGAGGAACTGGCCCGCATCCGCGAGCAGGGCTGGGCGCTGGTGGACCAGGAGCTCGAAGCGGGCCTGCGCTCGATCGCGGCGCCGATCCGGGACCGGGCGAACAAGGTGGTGGCGGCGGTGAACATCTCCTCGCACGCCTCCCGCACCAGCCCGGAAGAAGCCCGCGAGAACCTCCTGCCGCCGCTGCAGGCGACGGCGGCCCGGATCAGCGCCGACCTCGCGGTCGCCCCGCAGTCCCGCGCGGTTTCGCGCTGAGGTTCCGGCTTCAGCTCAGGTCCTGGGCCCAGCCGTCGCGGTAGAAGCCGCGGATGTGGCGTTCCACGTGGTCTTCGGCCGCGGCGGCGTCGCGCGCCTCCAGCGCCTGGTGGATCAGCCGGTGGTCGTGGCGCAGCCCGTCGGCGATCGGGTACCACTTGTCGCCGAGTTCGTCGAAGGCCGCCAGCAGCGGGCGGCGCATCGACTCGCGGATCGCGATCGTCATGTCCGCGACCAGCCGGTTGCCGCCGGCCTCGGCGATCCCGACGTGGAACTCCGTGTCCAGGTCGTTGAACCGCTCGCGGTCGCAGTCGGGGTCGTCCATCTCGTCCAGCAGTTCGCGCAGTTCCTTGAGCTCCGGTGCGGTGGCGCGCTGCGCGGCGTTGCGCGCGCTCTCGCGTTCGAGCATGATCCGCGCCTGCACGACGTCGGCCACCGGGAAGTTCGCCAGCGCGACGTGCAGCCTCAGCAGCCGGGTCAGGGCCTGGCTCGGCAGCGCGGCGACCGTGGTGCCGGAGTCCGGGCCGGTGCCGACCGCCATGCGCAGCACGCCCTGGGCTTCCAGCGCGCGGAACGCCTCGCGCACCGCCGCCCGGCTCACGCCGAGCATCTGCGCCAGGTCCCGCTCGGGCGGCAGGCGGTCGCCGACGTGCAGCTGGGCGCTGACGATCTGCTCCTCGATCCGGTCGATGACCAGCTCGTAGGTGCGCGTGCGAGCCACCGGGCGCCAGTTCCCGCCCTGCTCGTCGGCCTCGGCCATCCGTTCCCCTTTACAAACGCCACCAGCGTTACCTATGGTACCGCCAGCCTTTGGTCCGACCATAGAATGGTCAACGGCACAGAGAGGTGTCGCTTCGTGTACCAACCCGTCACCGCCCCGATCGCGGGCAGCCTCGGCCTGTCCGCCCTCGCCGCGGCGATACCCCTGCTCACCGTGTTCGTGCTGCTCGGCGTCCTGCGCGTGAAGGCGCACCTGGCCGGGCTCGCCGGGCTCGCGGCCGCGCTGCTGGTCGCCGTGCTCGGCTACGGCATGCCAGCCGACCTGGCGCTGCTCTCCGCCGGACAGGGCGCCGCCTTCGGCGTGCTGCCGATCCTGTGGATCGTCATCACGGCGATCTGGCTCTACCAGCTGACCGTGCGCAGCGGCCGCTTCGAGGACCTTCGCGCCTGCTTCGCCCTGCTGTCGCCGGACCCGCGGATCCAGGCCGTGGTGATCGCCTTCTGCTTCGGCGGCCTGCTCGAAGCCCTGGCGGGCTTCGGCGCGCCGGTCGCGATCACCGGCATGATGCTCGTGGCGGTCGGCTTCCCGCCGCTGCGCACCGCGGTCACCGTGCTGCTGGCCAACACCGCGCCGGTCGCGTTCGGCGCGCTGAGCACGCCGATCATCACCGCCGGCGAGCTCACCGGGATCCCGTTCGAGCACATCGGCGCCGTGGTCGGCCGGCAGACGCCGCTGCTGGCGCTGTTCGTGCCCTTCCTGCTCGTGCTCGTCGTCGACGGGCGGCGCGGCGTGCGGCAGACGTGGCCCGCGGCGCTGGTGACCGGAGCGGCGTTCGCCGCGGCGCAGTTCGTCTGCGCCAACTACATCTCGGTGCCGCTGACCGACATCGTGTCCTCGCTCGTCGGGGCCGTCGCGCTGGTGGTGCTGCTGCGGTTCTGGCAGCCGGGCGGCAGCGCCGAGGCCCGCGCCCGCATCACCGGCAGCGCGGAGAGCGCCGAGCCGGCCACGCAGCGGTTGAGCAGCGGGCGCATCTTCCTCGCGCTGTTCCCGTACCTGCTGGTGGTCGCGGTGTTCTCGGTCGTCAAGCTGTGGAAGCCGGCGGGTGCCGCGCTGGCCGCGTCCGACGTCAAGATCCCGTGGCCCGGCCTGCACGGCGCGCTGCTGTCCGCCTCCGGCGCGCCGTCGAGCACCACGGTGTTCACGCTGAGCTGGTTGTCCTCGCCGGGAAGTCTGCTGCTGCTCTGCGGTTTCGGCGTCGCACTGGCCTACCGGATCTCGCTGCCGGCCGCGCTGGCCGAACTCGGCCGCACCGTGGTGTCGATGCGTTGGTCGGGGCTGACCATCATCAGCGTTCTCGCGCTGGCCTACGTGATGAACCAGTCCGGGCAGACCACCACGATCGGCACCGCCATCGCCGGGGTCGGCACCGCGTTCGTCTTCCTCTCGCCCGTGCTCGGGTGGCTCGGGGTCGCGGTGACCGGCTCGGACACCAGCGCGAACGCGCTGTTCGCGAGCCTGCAGCAGGTGGCGGCGCAACGCGTCGGGGTCGACCCCGCGCTGCTGGTCGCGGCCAACACCTCCGGCGGCGTGATGGGCAAGATGATCAGCCCGCAGAACCTCGCGATCGTCGCGACCGCGGTCGGCATGGCGGGTTCCGAGGCGACGATCCTGCGCAACGTTCTCAAGTGGAGCGTCGGGCTGCTGCTCGCGTTGTGCGTCCTCGTCTTCCTGCAGTCCAACGTCCTGTCGTGGATGCTTCCACGGTGAACGGACGCGAATCGAGTGGAGTGATGCTGGTATGAGGGTGGCGTTGTTCGCTACCTGCCTCGGGGACGCGATGTTCCCGGCGGCGCCCAAAGCCACGGTGGAGGTCCTGGAGCGGCTCGGCTGCGAGGTCGAGTTCCCGGCCGCGCAGACCTGCTGCGGGCAGATGCACACCAACACCGGCTACCGCAAGCAGGCGGTCTCCTCGGTGCGGACCTTCGTGGACGCCTTCGCCGACTACGACGCCGTGGTCGCCCCGTCCGGGTCGTGCGTGGCGTCCGTGCGCCACCAGCACGCGATGGTCGCCGAGGGCGACAAGCGGCTCAGCCGCGCCGTGGCACGCATCGCTCCGCAGGTCCACGAGCTGTCGGAATTCCTCGTCGACGTGCTCGGCGTGACCGACGTCGGCGCGTACTTCCCGCACCGGGTGACGTACCACCCCACCTGCCACTCCGCCCGGCTGCTGCGGGTCGGCGACAAGCCGCTGCGGCTGCTGCGCGCGGTGCGGTCGCTGGAGCTCGCCGAACTCCCCGCCGCCGAGCAGTGCTGCGGGTTCGGCGGCACCTTCGCGCTGAAGAACCCGGACGTGTCGGTGGCGATGGGCGCCGACAAGGCGCGCCACGTCCGCGAAACCGATGCGGAGGTGCTCTGCGCCGGGGACGCCTCGTGCCTGATGCACATCGGCGGGCTGCTGTCCCGGCAGCGCTCCGGGATCCGGGTGATGCACCTGGCCGAGATTCTGGCCTCGACGGAAGGGATCGACCGGTGACCGGCACCTACCTGGGCATGCCAGCGTTCCCGCAGGCCGCGAAGCGGGAGCTGGCCAACTCGCAGTTGCGGCACAACCTGGCGAACGCGACCTCGACGATCCGGGACAAGCGCGCCGGCGTCGTCGCCGAGCTCGACGACTGGGCGCAGCTGCGCGAGGCCGGCGCGGCCATCAAGGCGCACACGCTGTCCAACCTGGACAACTACCTGGAGCAGTTCGAGGCGGCGGTGACCGCGGCGGGCGGCACCGTGCACTGGGCGCGCGACGCCGCCGAGGCCAACCGGATCGTCGTGGACCTGGTGCGGGCCACCGGTGAGCGGGAGGTGGTCAAGGTCAAGTCGATGGCCACCCAGGAGATCGAGCTCAACGAAGCCCTCGAAGCCGCCGGGATCGACGCCTGGGAAACCGACCTCGCCGAGTTGATCGTCCAACTCGGACACGACACCCCGAGCCACATCCTGGTGCCCGCGATCCACCGCAACCGCGCCGAGATCCGCGAGATCTTCCAGCGCGAGATGGGCAAGGTCGGCGCGCCCGCGCCCGCGGACCTCACCGACGAGCCCGCCCGGCTGGCCGAGGCCGCCCGGCGGCACCTGCGGGAGAAGTTCCTGCGCGCCAAGGTCGCCGTCTCCGGCGCGAACTTCGCGGTGGCCGAGACGGGCACGCTGGTGGTCGTGGAGTCCGAGGGCAACGGCCGGATGTGCCTGACCCTGCCGGAGACGCTGATCAGCGTGGTCGGCATCGAGAAGCTGGTGCCGCGCTGGCAGGACCTGGAGGTGTTCCTGCAGCTGCTGCCGCGCTCCAGCACCGGCGAGCGGATGAACCCCTACACCTCGACCTGGACCGGCGTCACCGCCGGGGACGGGCCGCAGTCGTTCCACGTGGTGCTGCTGGACAACGGCCGCACCAACGCGCTCGCCGACGAGGTCGGCCGCCAGGCGCTGCGCTGCATCCGCTGCTCGGCCTGCCTGAACGTGTGCCCGGTGTACGAGCGCACCGGCGGCCACGCCTACGGCTCGGTGTACCCGGGCCCGATCGGCGCGGTGCTGACGCCGCAGCTGCGCGGGACGGCGTCCGAAGTGGACAAGTCGCTGCCGTACGCGTCCTCGTTGTGCGGCGCCTGCTACGACGTCTGCCCGGTCGCGATCAACATCCCCGACCTGCTGGTGCACCTGCGCACCCGGGTCGTCGAGGAGCACGGCTGGCGGTCCAAGCCGATGGACGCCCTGATGGGCCTGGCGTCCTGGGTGTTCGGCGACTCGAAGCGGCTGGCCGCGGCCGAGAAGGTGGCGGCGCTGAGCCGCCGGGTCATCGGCCGCAAGGGCACCATCGGCCGGTTGCCCCCGCCGCTGTCCCTCTGGACCGATGCGCGGGACGCGCCGGCCCCGGCCGAGGAATCCTTCCGCTCCTGGTGGGAGCGCAACCGAGGAGGCGAATCGCGATGAGTGCGGGGAATTCGGCGCGCGAGGCGATCCTGGGCCGGGTGCGCTCGGCGCTGGTGCAGACCGAGCGGGTTCCGGTGTCGAGCATTCCGCGCGACTACCGCACCGAACGCCCGGCGGCGGACCTGGTGGGCCTGTTCTGCGAGCGGGTCGCGGACTACCGGGCGACGGTGGAGCGGGTCGAGCCGGGCGGGCTGCCCGCCGCGATCGTGGCCGCCGCGCGCGCCGCAGGTGCCCGCCGGGTGCTCGCCCCAACTGGGGTACCACAACAGTGGTATGACGCGCTGAGCTCGGAGTTCGGGCAAGTGGACGACGGATCGGACATCGACACGGCGGGACTGGAGCGCATCGACGCCGTGATCACCACAGCCGTGGTAGGTATCGCCGAGACGGGCACCATCGTGCTCGATCACGGCCCCGGCCAGGGGCGCCGGGCGGCAACGCTGGTGCCGGACGTGCACATCTGCGTCGTCGGGGAATCGCAGGTCGCAGACGACGTCCCGGCCGCGCTGCGGCGGCTGGACCCGACCCGGCCGATGACGTTCATCAGCGGCCCGTCCGCCACCAGCGACATCGAGCTCAACCGGGTCGAGGGCGTGCACGGCCCCCGGACCCTCCACGTCCTGGTCACCCCGGGCTGAGATCGCCTCCCGGACCGGCCGCACGACCGGGTGACGGCCGGTGCACACTGATCGTCGATCAGTGTGATTTGGAGGTCGACCATGGGGACCGGTGCGCGGGCGGATCTCGTCGAGCGGGCGGCGGCGCTTCGGCCGCTGCTGGAACAGCATCGGGCCGAAGGCGAGCAGGAACGGCGGCTCGCCGACGAGTCGATCGCCGCGCTCGACGAGGCGGGCCTGTTCCGCGCGTGGGTGCCGCGCCGGTTCGGCGGCCTGGAGACCGACCTGCGCACCATCATGGACGCCACCGCCGAGGTCACCCGGGGCGATGCCGCCGCGGGCTGGCTGGTGCTGATCCTCGGCTGCGGCGACTGGCTGACCGGCCTCTTCCCCGACCAGGCCCAGGAAGAGGTGTTCGGCGCCGACCCGGACACCAAGGTGTGCCAGGTGCTCACGCCGAAGGCGTCCGCCGAGCGCGTCGACGGGGGCTGGCAGGTCAGCGGCAGCTGGGCGCCGGCCTCCGGCTGCCTGCACTCCGGCTGGGCCATGCTCGGCATGTCCTTGCCGGCGCACGGCGAGGAGCCGGCGGACGCCGCGTTCGGGCTGGTCCCGATGAGCGAGCTGCGCGTCAAGGACACCTGGTTCACCCTCGGCATGCGCGGCACCGGCAGCAACCTGCTGATCGGCGAGAACGTGTTCGTCCCCGACCACCGGCTGCTGCGCCGGGGTCCGGCGACGCGGGGCGTGTTCACGCGCCGCCGCAACGATTCCCCTCGCTACCGCACCGCCGTGGTCCCGACGCTGGCGACGTTCCTGATCGCCCCGCTGCTCGGCATGGCCGAGGAGGCGCTGCAGCACGTGCTGTCGCAGGCCGGCCGCAAGGGCATCGCGTTCACCAGCTACCAGCGGCAGCGCGATTCGACCGCGTTCCAGCTGGCCGTGGCGGAGGCGTCGACGAAGATCGACGTCGCCCGGCTGATCGCGGACCGGTCGGCGGCGGTGGTCGACGGCCACGCGCTGTCCGGGACCCACCCGGGCTATCTGGAGCGCGCCCGGCTGCGGCAGCATTCCAGCCACGCGATCCAGCAGTGCCGCGAAGCCGTCGACGGGCTCGTCTCCGCCTACGGCGCGTCGGCGCTGTCCGAATCGGACCCGCTGCACCCGATCCTGCGCGACGTCCAGACCGCCGCCCGGCATGCGCTCGCCCACCCGGCCAGCAACGCGGAGCTGTTCGGCCGCGCGCTCCTCGACGTCGAGCCCAACATCACCGAGATGATCTGACGGCTGCCCTCCGGCCACACGATCCAGTGACAGCAGGAACCTTGTTCCGGGCATCCTGGTCGAAGCGGTGTCGTCGCCGATCACGGCATTGCTGGTCCGAAGAAGGGAGCTTCGCGTGGCAGAGATCCGGGTCCGGCTGCGCGGTGGGCCGGAGGACGGCCATGAGGTCGCCGTTTCCGCGGACGTGTCGGGCAAACCGGTACCGCGCATCACGTTCCCCGCGCGGGCCCGCAATTCCCAGGCCGTGCCGCCGCTGCTGATCTACGAGCGCGGCAGGAGGCGACCGGACGGCACCTGGGAATTCGACTACGTCGGCGCGGAGACCTGAGGCGCGGCGGTTTCCGCGGGAATCGGCACTCCGGTTTCCGCCGAAATCGCCGACTACGCCAGCCGGACCCCCTCGCGGGGCAGCCAGTAGCGGGTCAGCACTCGGAGGACGACGGCCACCTCGACGGACTTGATGCCCTCCAGCGCGGCCAGGTCGCCGGTGAGCAGGCCCGCGAGGTCGTCCTCGTCGCGGAACGCCCCGTGGTAGATCATCGAGGCCGTTCCGGCCACTGTGGACACGAAGCGCGCCGTGGGATGGCGGCCCAGTTCGGCGGCGATGCCGGTGATCGAGCGCAGCTCGGTGGTCAGCGAGATCACCGCCTCCAGCGGGTAGCCGAGCACCGCCGGCTCGATCTCGACGCGCGGGATCACGATGCCGCGCTCCAGCAGGGACTGGGCGATGCGGTAGGCGGTGGACTGGCTCAGGTCGAGGCCGCGCGCGATGTCGGCCGCGCTGGCCCGGCCGTCCTCCTGCAGCGCCCGCGCCACGCGCCGCTCGTCCTCGCCGAGCTCCGCCCGGACGTCCTGCCGGACGGCCGGGTTCTCCGCGCGCAGCCGGGTTTCCTGCTCGGGCGTGAGCCGGTCCAGCTGCCAGGTCGCCGCCGAGGCGTAGGAGCGCAGCGCGATCTCGGTGTGACTGGCGGCGACGCCGGGGATGCCGCCGACGCGCTCGGTGATCAGGTCCGCGTTGGCGGCGCGGTCGGCCGGTTGCAGGATGCAGTAGACGTCGGACCGCCCCGAGGTGATCGCCGCGAACTGCGTTTCCGGCAGCGCCGCGACCTCGCGGGCCACCTGCCCGGCCGCGCCGGGCTGCGCGGAGATCCACAGGTGTTGCGGGTGCGCGGGCTGCACCGACCAGTTCAGCTGGCTGATCACCTTCAGCAGCCGCGCCTCGACCAGCCGGGTCAGCCGCCGGCTGACGGTGCTGGCCGCCATGTCCAGGACGTCGGCCAGCAGCCGCACACCGGCGCGCGGTGCGCGTTGCAGTGCCGCGACCAGGTCGAGGTCGGCGGCGTCCAGGGGCTCGGCCATACCGGTGATCGTACGGCGCGGTGCTCCCGCTTCCGGGACGTGCGGCGGTCGCGGCACGACGACCTCCCGTCGGACGAATCATCCCCACTCGGGCGACCATGACGAATGAATACATCGATTATTAGCCGACCATTGACTGATTGTTCCATCAACACGTAGCGTTCCGGCCATCCTCGCCGGCGGCCGATCGCGCTCCGGCCCTCGCCCCAGGAGGTCGCAGCGTGCGTGGCACCGCCCGAACACCCAGCCGGTCCACCGGCGTGCTGGTTCGCTTCCTCGCGGGGATCGAGCGCGCCGGAAACGTGCTGCCGCACCCGTTCTGGCTGTTCGGCATCCTCAGCGCGGTGCTGGCGGCGCTGAGCTGGGGGCTGCACGCGCTCGGCGTCACCGCGATCTCCCCCGCCGACGGCAAGACCGTCGCGGTCCGCAGCCTGATCTCCATCGACGGCGTCCGCACCGCGGTCTCCGGCGTGGTGGAGAACTTCGTGACGTTCCCGCCGCTGGGCACCGCGCTGGTCACCATGATCGGCGTCGCGGTCGCCGACAAGGCGGGCCTGCTGACCACGATGCTGCGGGCCGCGGTGATCCGGGTGCCCCGGCGCTGGGTGACCTTCGCGCTGGCGTTCACCGGCATGATCGCGCACGTCGCCTCGGACGCCGCCTACATCGTGCTGATCCCGTTGGGCGCCATCGTCTTCCGCGCGGTCGGGCGCAGCCCCGTGCTGGGCATCGTGGTCGCGCTGGTGGCCATCTCGGCGGGCACCGACGCCAGCCCGCTGATCACGCCGACCGACGTCATCCTGTCCGGGCTGACCACCGCGGCCGCCGGGACGCTGGACCCGGCGTACGTCGTCAGCCCGGTGGCGAACTACTTCTTCTCTGCGGTCTCCTCGGTGCTGCTGTCCGCCGTGATCACCCTGGTGGTCGAGGGATTCCTGGCCAGGCGGGTGGAAACCGGCGAGGACGACGCCGATGTCGAGCACGACGCCACGGCCCTCGAACTCACCCCGCAGCAGCGCCGCGGCCTGCGCAACGCGGGCATCGCCGCGCTGGTCTACGTCGCGGCGCTGGTGGTCGCGACGCTCCCGACCGGCTCGCCGCTGCGCGGAGCGGACGGTTCGCTGCTGGATTCCCCGCTGCTGTCGGGCATCGCGATCGTGCTGTCGCTGCTGTTCATGATCACCGGCACGGCCTACGGCATCGCGGTCGGCGAGATCCGCCGCAGCCGGGACGTGCCGGACCTGATGACGCAGGGCCTGCGCGACATCGCGCCGATCCTGATGCTGTTCTTCGCCGTCTCGCAGTTCCTGGCCTACTTCAAGTGGACCAAGATCGGCGAGGTCACCGCGATCCACGGCGCGGCGCTGCTGAAGTCCCTCGGCGCGCACAGCCTGCTGATCTTCCTCGGCATCCTGGTGCTGGTCAGCCTGATCAACCTGGTGGTCACCAGCGGTTCGGCGCAGTGGGCGCTGGTCGCGCCGGTGTTCGTGCCGATGCTGATGCTGCTGGACATCCCGCCGGAGACGACCCAGGCGCTGTACCGCATCGCCGACTCCTGCACGAACGTGATCACCCCGATGAGCCCGTACTTCGTGATGGCGCTCGGATTCATCCAGCGCTACCGGCGGAACGCGGGCATCGGCACCCTCGCGTCGATGACCATCCCGCTGGCTTTCTCGATGCTCGTGGTCTGGACCCTGCTGTTCTTCGCCTGGTGGGCGCTGGGAATCCCGCTCGGCCCCGGCGCCCCCGTCCGCTGACATCTACCGAAAGGACGCTCGTGACCTCCCTGGTACTGCGCAACGCCCGGCTGCTGGACGTCGAAACCGGTGACTACCGGGAAGCCGACCTGGTCTGCGCCGACGGGCTGATCGCCGAGTCCGGTGGCCGCGCCACCGGCCCGGCCGGTGCGACCGAGATCGACCTGCGCGGCGGGTACGTGCTGCCCGGGCTGATCGACGCCCACGTGCACGTCGCGGGCATCACCGCCGACACCACGGCGTTGCGCGGCTGGTCGCCGAGCTACATCGCGGCCGGGGCGGTGCGCAACATGGGCGCGATGCTGGACCGCGGGTTCACCACCGTCCGCGACGTCGGCGGCGCGGACTACGGGTTCGCCGCCGCGCAGGCCGACGGGTTGATCCGCGGGCCGCGGCTGATCTTCGGCGGGAAGGCGCTGAGCCAGACCGGCGGGCACGGCGACAAGCGCACCGCCGGGGTCCGCGTCTACGACGACCACCCGTTCTGCGGCGGTTCCAGCCGCATCGCCGACGGCGTCGACGGGGTGCGGCTGGCCGCGCGGGACGAGCTCCGCCGCGGCGCGCACCACATCAAGGTGATGGCCTCCGGCGGGGTCGCCTCCCCCGCCGACCACATCGACTCGACGCAGTACTCCATGGACGAGCTGCGCGCGATCGTCGACGAGGCGAACGCGGCCGGCCGCTACGTGACCGTGCACGCCTACCCGCCGGCGGCGATCAACCGCGCGCTGGAGGCCGGGGTGCGGTGCGTCGAGCACGGGAACCTGCTGGACGACGAGGGAGTCCGGCTGCTCGTCGACAACGGCGCCTTCCTGGTTCCGACGCTGGTGACGTACTGGGCGCTGCAGCGGGAAGGCATGGACCACGGCCTGCCGAAGGGTAGCTGGGAGAAGGTCGCGCAGGTGCTCGAAGGCGGGCTCGGCGCGCTGGATCGCGCGGTGCGCGGCGGCGTGAACGTCGTCTTCGGCACCGACCTGCTCGGCGGCATGCAGCCCTACCAGAGCGAGGAGTTCCGCATCCGCGCCGAGGTGCAGCGGCCGCTGGACATCATCCGCTCCGCGACGGCGGTGGCCGCCGACCTGGTGCGGATGCCGGGCCGGATCGGCACCCTCTCCCCCGGCGCCCACGCCGACCTGATCGTCCTGGACACCGATCCGCTGGCCGACATCACGGCCCTGACCAAGCCGCTGCGCATGGTCGTCCAGGCGGGCGAGATCGTCCACCAGCCCTGATCAGGAGCGTCAGCTCGCGGGGCGCCACATCGGGTAGAGGCTGGGGCCGCCGGGGAGGACGATCGGGTCGCCGTGGTCCTGGAAGCCCAGGCGCAGGTAGAGGTTCCGGCTCCGGGCGCTGCTGGCCTCCAGGTACGACGGCATCCCCTCGGCGTCCCACCGGCGGAGGGCGCCGCGGAGCTCCCGGCTTCCGACGCCGGTGCCCTGCACCGCCGGGTCGACGCCGATCAGGGCCAGGTACTCGTGGGGGTCGCACGGGTGCCGTTCCGCGCTCAGGGCGCCGAACTCCCGGAACCGGTGCGCCCGGTCCCCGGCCAGGTCGAGCAGGCGCTGGGAGCCCGCATCGTCGAGCATGCTCGGCGGCCCGGTGCGCGCCGCGAGCCAGACCTGCACCGCGAGGCCGTCCGCGCCGCTGATCACCCGCCCGGCCGCGCCGGCCTGCGCGAGGACCATGACGAACCACTCGCGGTACACGTGGTGCCGGTGCTCCGGGTCCGGCAGCAGCCACCGGGCGAACGCGTCGTCGGCGAAGGCCCGCAGCAGCGTGCGCACCCGGACGTCCTCAGTGGACATCAGCGGGCTCCGCGTCGGCCTGGACGGTGGTGGCGCGGGCGCCCATCCCGATCCGCGCGTAGGCCTCCGGCCGGAACCGCTTCAGCGCCGCGCCCCAGCCCGCGCCGAGCGCCAGCACGACCACGAAGCCCAGCGGCAGCGCCCACGCGGCCGGATCGCCGTCGGGCACGCCGAGCACGGTGCCGAACGACGTCACCGTCAGGACCAGCACCACCGCGAGCACCGCGGCGGCCAGCCCCGGCGCGATCGCCGTCCGCCACCGGCCGTGCCCGTGGTCGCGTTCACGGATGAAGTAGCCGACGACGGCGATCGACGTCAGCAGCACCAGCGTCAGGACGCCGAGCGCGCCCACCGAGGCGCCCCAGAAGAACAGGTAGGTGATCGGGTCCACCCCGGTTACCGCCACCAGCGCCACCACGACGGCCACGATCACGGTGGTGGTCAGCGAGCCCGCCGCCGGGGCCGAGGTGCGGGAGCTGGTCGTCCCCCACCAGCGCAGGCCGACGCCTTCCCGGCCCAGCGCGAAGAAGTACCGGGCGCAGACGTGGTGGAACGACAGCGTCGCGGCGAACAGGCTCGTCACGTACAACGCCGAGCCGATGGTCACCAGCACGCCCGGCAGCCGCTGCCCGGCGAGCACGAAGAGCAGTTCCGTGGAATGGGTCTCGGCCTGCGAGACGATGGCGTCCGGCCCGGTGGCCACCGTCATCGCCCAGGTCGACAACGAGTAGAGGCCACCGATGACGACCAGCGAGATGTAGGTCGCGTAGATCACCGTGCGCGGGTTCTTCGCCTCCTCGGCGAGCACCGTGGAGTTCTCGAACCCGATGAAACCGGTGAAGGCGATCACCAGGATCACCCCGGCCGCGCTGGTCATCAGCTGGGCCGGGTTGAGGGTGTCCAGCACGACGCCGGCGTCCGACGGCGCGGACACGAACGCCACGTCGTAGACCAGGATGATCGCCACCTCGGCGAGCAGCAGCACGCCCAGCACCCGCCCGTTGACGTCGATGCGCAGCACGCCGAGCACCGCGATCAGCGCCAGGCCGGCGGCCGAGAGCACCCACCACGACACCTCGACGCCGCTGATCTGCTGCACGAAGGCGGCCGCGCCGACGCCGAAACCGCCGAGCAGGCTGGCCAGGATCATCAGGTAGGAGACGAGCGCGAGGCCGCCGGCCGCGGTGCCGGCCACCCGGCCGAGCCCCTTGGCCACGTAGGCGTAGAACGCGCCGGCGTTCTCCACGTGCTGCGACATCGTGACGTAGCCGATCGCGAACAGGCCGAGGATCAGCGCGATCGCCAGGTAGCCCAGCGGGATCCCGGTCACCCCGGACACCGCGAACCCGCTGACAGCACCGCCGCCGACCACCGTTTCCGGGGCCGCTGCGGCGACGGTGAAGAACACGATCGACGTCACGCCCAGCCGGGCGCGGGCCAGGGCTGCGGAGACTTTGGACGGTGGCAACGCTCGCTCCTCTGCGCTCTCAGTGCCTCGGGGTGATCGCGGACTGGCCACGGGCGGCGCCCACCTCGCTGACCAGGGTCCGCAGCGGGCCCGGGATGCGCGGCTCCCAGGACTCCATCCGGTACTCGCCCTGCCTGGTGACGTGCTTGGCGAGCCGGATCTGGCGCAGCACGCCGGTTTCCCGCAGCAGCAGCGCCAGGGTGATCTCGGCGAGCCGCGCCGGGATGGTGATCATGCCGCTGCCGCTGGCCGTTTCGGCGCCGGTGAACAGCGTTTCCAGGTCCACCTCCGGGTTGCGCACGCTGTCGTCGGCGGGCCTCCAGGCGGCGGCCGACCCGCCGCGCCAGCCGCCGGACACCGGCACCTCCCGGAGCACGTCGGTGATGGTCAGCCGGGCGCGCACCTTCTCGGTGGCGGTCTGGCTCAGGTACTCCAGCCACGTCCGCACGTCGTGGCCGGTCTCCTCGCGGATCTCCCGCAGGATCGCCCAGGACAGGAAGTCCGGGCAGCGGCCCTTGCCGCTGGGCCGGACGCTGGGGGTCACCGAGACCTCTTCTTCCAGGATCAGCTCGGCCAGCAGCCCGCCGGCGCAGCCGAGCGCCACCAGCGAGCCGTCGATCCTGGGCGAAAGGCGCTGTTCCCCGGTGTGCGCGGCCAGGAAGAACCGGTCCGCCACGCGCAGCGGGATGCGCGCGGGCTCCTGCCCGGAAACCGTCAACGCCCACCCCCGGCCGAAGTGCTGATCAACACGCGGTCGCTCCCGTCCGACGCAGCGGCCTACCCGTCAATCCCCCGAGTTCGGACCGTGTCCGAGCCAGCGCACAGAGTAACGTACGTGAAGCATTGTTCAAGATAGCCGTCCAGCACTGCGCCGACCGACGCGCCCGCGCGGGAATCGACGCTCGTCCCACGGCGTTGACTTCGACTTAACTCGAAGTTTCAGGATGGTGCTCGACCGCGTTGGACCGCTTGAAGAGGACTGCGAACATGACGGTGACATGGGAGACGATGCGCTCCTTCGCCAGTGACGAATCCGTGACCCGGCAACGCCTCTCGCCCGGGCTGGCCCGGCGCATCTTCCGCTACGCCCGGCCCTACACCCGGGACATCATGCCCTTCCTGGCGCTGGTGGCGTTCGCCGCGGTGCTCGGCATCGTCAACCCGCTGCTGTTCAAGGCGATCATCGACGACGGGATCGTGCCGCAGAACATGGGCGTCATCGTCTGGTTGGCGGTGGCCGTCGCCGGCGTCGCGCTCCTGGAGGCCGCGACGTCGCTGCTGCAGCGCTGGTACTCCGCGCGGCTCGGCGAGGGGCTGATCTACGACCTGCGCTCGGAGGTCTTCGACCACGTGCAGCGGATGCCGGTGGCGTTCTTCGTGCGGGCCCAGACCGGGGCGCTGGTCAGCCGGCTCAACAACGACGTCATCGGCGCGCAACGGGCCCTGACCAGCACGCTGTCGTCGGTGGTGTCCAACGTGCTGAGCCTGGTGCTGGTGCTGGCCACCATGTTCACCCTGTCCTGGCAGATCACCCTGATCGCGCTGGCGATGCTGCCGCTGTTCCTGCTGCCGGTGCGGTGGATCGGGCGGCGGCTGCAGCGGGTCACCCGGGAGCAGATGAAGGTGGACGCCGAGATGAGCTCGCTGATGACCGAGCGCTTCGGCGTCGCCGGGGCGATGCTGGCCAAGCTCTACGGCCGCGCCGACGAGGAGTCCGAGCGGTTCTCGCGGCGGGCGGCGCGGGTGCGCGACATGGGCGTGGTGTCGGCGATGTACAGCCGGGTGTTCTTCGTCGCGCTGACGCTGCTGGCGTCGCTGGCCACCGCGGTGGTCTACGGGCTCGGCGGCGGGCTGGTGCTCACCGGGGCCTTCGAGCTGGGCACCCTGGTGGCGCTGGCAACGCTGCTCAGCCGCCTGTACGGGCCGCTGACCGCGCTGTCCAACGTGCACGTCGACGTGATGACCGCGCTGGTCAGCTTCGACCGCGTCTTCGAGGTGCTGGACCTGCGGCCGATGATCCAGGAGAAGCCGGACGCGAAGCCGCTGCCCGCCGGGGCGGCCGACGTCGAGTTCGACGCGGTGTCGTTCCGCTACCCGGCGTCCAGCGAGGTTTCGCTGGCGTCGCTGGAATCGGTGGCGAGGCAGGACAACGCGCCCGCGCACGACGTGCTGCACGACATCTCGTTCCGCGCCGCGCCGGGCCAGACGATCGCGCTGGTCGGCCACTCCGGTGCGGGCAAGACGACCATCACCAACCTGGCCGGGCGGCTCTACGACGCGGATTCCGGGGCGGTGCGCATCGGCGGCGTGGACGTCCGCGACGCGACGCTGGCCTCGCTGTACTCGACGGTCGGCGTGGTCACCCAGGACTCGCACCTGTTCCACGACTCGATCCGCGCCAACCTCACCTTCGCCCGGCCCGACGCGACCGACGAGGAGCTGACCGAGGCCCTGCGGACGGCGCAGCTCGGGCACCTCGTCGCGTCGCTGCCGGACGGGCTGGACACGGTGGTCGGCGACCGCGGCTACCGGCTCTCCGGCGGCGAGAAGCAGCGGCTGGCGATCGCGCGGCTGCTGCTGAAGGCGCCGCCGATCGTCGTGCTGGACGAAGCGACCGCGCACCTGGACTCGGAATCCGAGGCGGCGGTGCAGCAGGCGCTGAAGACCGCGCTGTCCGGGCGAACGGCGCTGGTCATCGCGCACCGGCTGGCCACGATCCGGGAAGCGGACCGGATCCTGGTGGTCTCCGGCGGGCGCATCGCGGAGGAGGGCACGCACGCCGAGCTGCTGGCCCGCGGCGGCCTGTACACCGAGCTCTACCGCACCCAGTTCGCGCAGCAGGACGACACCGACGAGGCGGCGTGAGGGTCTTCAGTCCCGCTGCGGCGGCGCGGTGGTGAGGTTCCCCTCGGGGTCCAGGTGCGCGAGCATGGCGGCGCAGAGCTCGTCGAGCTGGCGCACCTGGGCGTCGGAGAGGCCGTCGAACATCAGGTCGCGGACCTTCTCCACGTGGCCGGGGGCCGAGGCGACGAGCTTCTCGTAGCCGGCTTCGGTGAGCTCCGCGACGTTGCCTCGACCGTCGGAGCACGCGCGCTGCCGCCGCACCCAGCCCTGCTGCTCCAGGCGGGCGACCACGTGCGACACCCGGGACGGTGAGGCGTTGGACCGGGCCGCGAGTTCGCTCATCCGCAGCGCGCGTTCCGGGTGCTCGCTGAGCATCGCCAGCACCCAGTAGCCGAAGTGGGTCAGGCCGGCGTCCCGTTGCAGCTGGTTGTCCAGCGCGGCCGGGACAACGGTCATCAGGGCGGCGAACTTCCGCCAGGCGCACTGCTGGGTGTCGGTCAGCCATCGGGTTTCGGTCACCCGATCAGCATACCCGGAATGTATTTGAACATTCAAATACCATGCGTGATCAGCGGCGGAGCGATCCGTCGGGGCCGTAGTGCGCCCAGCTCACCGCCGGGCCAGCAGGTCCTCGGCCGGGAGCGCGTTGATCACGCGGTCGGCGGGCACCTCGCATTCCTCGGCCCGCGCGCATCCGTAGGCCAGCCAGTCCAGCTGGCCCGGGGCGTGCGCGTCGGAGTCGATGCTGAACGCGCAGCCGATGTCGCGGGCGAGCCGGATCAGCTCGCGCGGCGGGTCCAGCCGGTCCGGCCGGGAGTTGATCTCGACCGCGACGCCGTTGTCCCGGCACGCCTCGAACACCGCCACCGCGTCGAAAGTGGACTGCGGCCGTTTCCGGTCGCCGATCAGCCGCCCGGTGCAGTGGCCCAGCACGTCCACGTGCGGGTTCGCCACCGCCGCGCACATCCGCCGCGTCATGGCCGGCGCGGCCATCCGCAGGTCGGAGTGCACGCTGGCCACCACGACGTCCAGCTCGGCGAGCAGGTCCTCGTCCTGGTCCAGCTCGCCGGCCGACAGGATGTCGACCTCGATGCCGGTGAGGATGCGGAACGGCGCGAGGCGCTCGTTCAGCCCGGCGACCACCTCCAGCTGCTGGCGCAGCCGGTCGGCGGACAGGCCGCGGGCCACGGTCAGCCGGGGCGAGTGGTCGGTGAGCACCATCCACTCGTGCCCGAGCTCCCGGGCGGTGATGGCCATCTCGGCGATCGGGCTGCCGCCGTCGGACCAGTCGGAATGGGTGTGGCAGTCGCCGCGCAGCGCCGCGCGCAGCCGCTGCCCGTGCTCCGGAACGTCCACTTCGGACCGCAGGCGCGCCAGGTAGTCCGGGATCTCGCCGCGGTGCGCGGCCTCGATGACGGCGGCGGTGGTCTTGCCGATGCCCTCCAGGGCGGTCAGCCTCCCGGACGCCACCCGCCGGTCCAGGTCCGGGAGGTCGTCGACGACCGCGGCGGCGCGCCGGAACGCCCGCACCCGGTAGGTCGGCGCGCCCTCGCGCTCCAGCCAGAACGCGATTTCGCGCAATGCCCGTGTCGCATCCACGCCGTCCTTGGTAGCCGCTGCCGGGCCGGATCGCCACCGGCGATTCGCCCCGGGGTCTTGGCCGCGGGCGGGCCCGCGGCGTTAGATGGCGATCGGAACGGTTCTCCGAGAGGCGCGAGGTGCAGATTGCAGCAGTACGAAGTGGCGGTCCTGCCCGGTGACGGGATCGGCAACGAGGTCATGCCGGAAGCGTTGCGGGTGCTCGAGGTGATCGGCGCGAAGTACGGGGTGCGGTTCGACTTCCGGCACTTCGACTGGAGCTGCGAGACCTACCGCAGCACCGGCCGCATGATGCCCGCCGACGGGCTGGACCGGCTGCGCGACCACGACTCGATCCTGCTCGGCGCGGTCGGCTGGCCCGGCGTGCCCGACCACATCTCGCTGTGGGGGCTGCTGCTGCCGATCCGCCGCGAGTTCGACCAGTACGTCAACCTGCGCCCGGTGCGGCTGCTGCCGGGCGTGACGCCGCCGGTGCGCGACAAGGAGCCCGGCGACATCGACTTCTGGGTGGTCCGGGAGAACACCGAGGGCGAGTACTCCCAGCTCGGCGGGCGGCAGGGCGAGGGCACCCCGAACGAGATGGTGCTGCAGACCGCCGCGTTCACCAGGCGTGGCACCGACCGCATCATGCGCTACGCCTTCGAACTGGCCCGCAAGCTCGGCAAGCCGCACGTCACCTCGGCGACGAAGTCCAACGGCATCTACTACTCGATGCCGTACTGGGACGAGCGGTTCGCGGCCATCTCCGCCGAGTACCCGGACATCACCGTCGACCAAGACCACATCGACATCCTGTGCGCGCGGTTCGTGATGACGCCGGAGCGCTTCGACGTGGTCGTCGCCAGCAACCTCTTCGGCGACATCCTCTCCGACCTCGGGCCCGGCGTGACCGGCACGATCGGGGTCGCGCCGTCGGGCAACATCAACCCGGAGCGCGACTACCCGTCGACGTTCGAGCCGGTGCACGGCTCGGCGCCGGACATCGCTGGCCGGGGCATCGCCAACCCGATCGGCCAGATCTGGTCCGCGGCGATGATGCTGGACCACCTCGGCCTGCCGGAGGCCGGGGCCGACGTGGTCCGCGCGATCGAGCAGGTCCTGTCCGACGCGTCGGCGCCGCGCACCCCGGACCTCGGCGGCAAGGCCACCACCGAGGACCTCGGCAAGGCCGTCGCGACCGCCGTGCAGGGCTGACCGGCCGGCGCCGGTTTCGCGAGAGGTCGACGTTTCAGCCGGTCCTCGCGAAACCGCGCCCGGCGGTCATCGTGCGGCGTCGGTGATCCGGGCCGCGACGGCCAGCAACAGGTCTTCGTGCCCGGGCCGGCACGCCAGCTGGACGCCGACCGGAAGGTCGCCGATGGTGCCGGCCGGGACCGAGACCGCCGGGATGCCCGCCACGTTCCACGTCTTTGTCAGCGACACCAGGGCGCCGCGGACCGTCGCGGCGGCGCCGTCGATCTCGATCTCGCGCTGACCGATGGCGGGCGCGACCACGCAGGTCGTCGGCAGCGCCAGCAGGTCGACGCGGGTGAGCAGGCCGTCGATCTCGGCGCGCCACCGATCGCGGGCAGCGACCGCCCGCACGTGCTGCCAGCCCGCGGTCTTCGCGGCTTCTTCCAGCCGTTCCAGGACGTCCGGCGTGAACAGCTGCGGGTTCTGCGCCACGCGTTCGGCGTGGATCGCGTACGCCTCGCTGTACTGGATGCCCGCGAAGGCCTTGTGCAGGACGGCCGGGTCGCTCAGCTCGACGTCCCGCACCTCGAGGCCGTCGAGGTCCAGAGCGGCGCGGGCGGTCCGCGCGACGTCCGGATCGGTCGGGTGCAGCGTGCCCGGGTCGATCCAGCCGATGCTCGCGGTCTCCCCCGCTTCGCGGCTGACGGTGTTGCGCAGCCCGGCCAGCACCCGGTAGCCGGTCCGGCAGTCCTGCGAGTTCCTGGCCAGCACGCCGACGTGGTCCAGCGACTGCGACAGCGGGAACACGCCGCCGGTCGGGATCGCGTTGAACGCCGGTTTGAAGCCCACCACCCCGCACATCGCCGCCGGGATGCGCACCGAGCCGCCGGTGTCGGTGCCCAGCGCCAGCGGCACCATCCCGGCCGCGACCGCGGCCCCGCTGCCGCCGCTGGATCCGCCCGTGACCCGGCTCGGGTCGTGCGGGTTGCGGGACGGCCCCTGGTGCGAGCTGTCGCCGCTGGCCCCGAACGCGAACTCGTGCGTCGTGGTCTTGCCGACCAGCACCGCGCCGCCGTCGCGCAGCCGCTGCACGCATTCGGCGTCCGATGTGGACACGTTCGCCGCGAAATGCGCCGATCCCATGGTCGTGGGCAGGCCGGCGACGTCGATGATGTCCTTCACCGCCACCGGGATCCCGTGCAGCGGCCCCCGGTCGACACCTTCGGCCAGCTCGGCGTCGGCCTTCTCGGCGGCCTTCAGCGCGCCGTCGCGGTCGACGGTCACGAAGGCGTTGAGCTCGCCGTCGAGTTCTCCGATGGAAGCCAAGGCGGCCCCGGCCAGTTCGACCGCGGTCGCCTCGCCGGCGCGCAGTGCTTCGGCGAGCCCGCCGATCGTGCGGTCGGCGAAGAAGCCCGCTGGGCGTTGCTGGGTCAACGCGGCTGCACCCCTCTTCCCGGCGTCCGGTGAACGATCATCCTGCGCTGCGGCGGCGATTCAGTCAACGTTTCAACCAAACGATCACCGGGCGCCGACGAGCAGCTCCGCCTCCCAGAGATCGAGGTAGGGGCCGGGGACCGCCACCAGTTCGTCGTGCGGGCCGCGTTGCACGATCCGGCCGCGATCCAGGACGAGCACCTCGTCGAACTCCGGCAGGCAGGCCAGCCGGTGCGTGACGACGACCGTCGTGCGGCCGGATCGCGCGCGCAGGACACCGGCGAGCAGTTCGTCGGCCAGCCCGGTCTCCAGGGATTCGCCCGGTTCGTCCAGGAGCAGCACGGGCGGGTCGGCCAGCAGCGCCCGGGCCAGCAGCAGGCGCTGCCGTTGGCCGCCCGAGATGTCCTGGCCGCTCTCGCCGACGAGCGTGTCGAAGCCCGCAGGCAGGCCGCGGATCCAGCCGAGCAGTCCGGCCTGCGCCGAGGCGCGCGCCAGCTGCTCATCGGTGGCGTCCGGCGCGGCCAGCCGCAGGTTCTCCCGGATGGTGGTGCCGAAGACGTGCGCGTCCTGGGTCACCGCACGGGTTTCCGGGCGCTCGACCCACCCGGTCGACGGCTCGACCAGCCCGGCCATGACGCCGAGCGCGGTGCTCTTGCCCGCCCCGCTGGCGCCGACGATCGCGACCGTCCGGCCAGGCTCGATGACCAGGTCGATGCCGCTCAGCGCCGGAGCCGCGTAGTGCACCGACACGTCGTGGAGGGCGAGCCTTCCCGCGTTCGCCTGCGGGTCCGGCTTCGGCGCGACGGTCACCAGCTCGGCGACCCGCCGCAACGCCGGACGGTGTTCGGCGTACTTGCGCGCGGCTTCGATGAGCGGCAGAACCGGCTCGAATGCAGCCAGCGCCAGGAATCCCACCACCGCGGCCGTGACCTGCTGGCGACCGTCGAGCAGCACGAGCCACGTCGCGCCCACCGCGGTCAGGCCCTGGACCGCGATCCCGGCCGCGGTCAGAAAGCCGGTCGCCCGGGCGGAAGCCCGCTCGCGGCGGACGATCCGCGCGGTGTGCTCCTCGGCTCGGGCCGTCGCCCCGGCGGTGGCGTTGAACGCGGCCAATTCCCTTGCGCCGTCGACGAGATCCGCACTGGCCACCGCGAGCAGCGCACGATCCTCCGATGCCGCAGCCAGATTCCTGCCCGTCATCGGCACCGCGAGCAGCGGCACCACACCAGCCAGCAGCAGGCCCGCGACCAGCACCAACCCGGCCGCGGGGGCGACCGCGAGGCACACCAGCGCCGACGATGCGCCCACGACGAGCGCTATCGCCGCCGGTGACAGGCAGCGCAGCAGCAACTCCTGCACGCTGTCCACGTCGGCGATCAGGCGCGCCAGCGCGTCACCGTCGCGCAGCGGCGGTCGCCCGAGCCTCGACCGGAACACCTTCGGCCGGAGCTCGGCGACCACGCGCAGCGCGGCGTCGTGCCCGGCGAGCCGCTCCAGGTAGCGGAACGTGCCGCGCGCCAGCGCGCAGGCGCGGACGCCGACGATCGCCAGGCTCAGCGCGGACAGCGCGGGCTGCTCCGCGGCGCGGGTGATCAGCCAGGCCGCCAACGCCATCAGGCCCACGGCGCTGATTTCGGCAACCATTCCGCACGCCACCGCGGCCAGCAGCCGCGGCGCGCGGAAGAGCCGCAGCATCGCGATCACGCCGCCACCTCCGCCGAGGATTCGACGACGCCGCCGCGAATCCGGATCACCCGGTCGGCCACCGCGAGCAGGGCGGGGCGGTGCGCGACCACGATGGCCGTGCGGCCGCTGAGCACCGTCGCCGCCGATGCCGCCAACGCCGATTCGCTGTGCAGGTCCAGCCGCGCCGTGGGCTCGTCCAGCAGCACGATCGGTGCGTCCTTCAGGTAGGCGCGGGCGACGGCGATGCGTTGCCGCTGCCCCGCCGACAGGTCCGCCCCGCGCTCGCCCAGCCGGGACCGGTAGCCCTCCGGTCGCCGTCCGACGAACTCCGCGGCGTGCGCGGCGCGAGCCGCCGCGCGCACCTGCTCCATCGATGCCTCCGGTGCGCCGAGGCGGATGTTGTCGGCCACGGTCCCGGCGAACAGGTGCGGGTGCTGCGGCACCCATGCCACCCGGCGTCGCCACCGGTCGATGTCGAGATCCCGCAGGTCGACGCCGTCGACGAGGATCCGCCCGCTCTCCGGTGCCACGAAGCCCAGCAGCAGGTGGAGCACCGTGGACTTGCCCGCGCCGCTGGGCCCGACCAGCGCGACCCGCTCCTCCGGGCGGACCACGAACGAAACCCGGTCCAGCACCGGGGTTTCCTGGCCGGGGAAGCGGACCGTCACCTCGTCGAACCTGATCTCGCCCGCCGTCGCGCGGCGCCGGCCGCCCGGCTCGCCCGTTGGGCGGTCGAGGATCTCGAACGCCTCCTCGACCACGGCCATCCCCTCGGCCCCGGCGTGGAACCGGGTGCCCAGCGCGCGCAACGGGATCAGCGCCTCCGGGGTCAGCAGCAGCACCAGCAGGGCGGTGTCGAGGTGGAGGCCGCCGGCGAGCAGGCGCAGGCCGATCGGCACCGCCACCAGCGCGATCGCCAGCGAGCACACGACTTCCAGCACGAAGCCGGACAGGAACGCCACGCGCAGCGCGCCCATCGTCGCCCGGCGGTGCTCGTCGGCCATCCGCCCGATCACCGCCGCCTGGTGCTCGGCCCGCCGGAAGACCCGCAGGGTGGTCAGGCCGGCCAGGACGTCCCGGAAGTGCCCGCCCAACCGCCGGAGGTGCGCCCACTGGTGCCGGGTGAGGTCGCGGGTGCGCAGCCCGATCACCGCGCCGAACAACGGGATCAGCGGCATGGTCGCGGCGACGATCAGCGCCGAGGACCAGTCCGCGAAGCCCAGTCGCACCAGCACCAGCGGCGGCACCGACGCCGCCACCACCAACTGCGGGACCACGCCGGTGAGCAGGGGCTCCACTGCGTCGAGCCCCCTGGTGACGAGCGTGGTGAACGATCCGCTCGACCGCTGCGAGCCCGCGCGGGCCACCAAGTCGCGGCGCACCGCCGCCTTCGCGTCCGCCGCGGCGCGCTGGATCAGCGCACCACCGGCCCACGCGGCGCAGGCGCGCAGCGCGACCGCGCTCGCCAGCCACGGCAGGTAGCCGGGGTCGAGCCGGGCGATGGCGCGGGCCAGCAGGTCGGCTTGCGTGATGATCAGCGCGCCCTGCGCCAGCGCCAGGCACGCCAGGGCGATCAGGACGGGTCGGGGCAGCAGGCCCAGCAGTCGCTTGTTCACAGGTACGACGGCCTTTCCACCCGGCCCCGGCACACCCACCACGAGTAGGCCTGCGCGGCGATCAGCAGCGGCGTGATCACCAGCATCGCCGGGAGCAGCAGTCCCAGCGTGCCGGGATCGGCGGCGTTGTCCAGCAGCGGTAGCCGGATCCCCACCGCCAGGCACAGCACCACCATCGCCGCCGACGTCAGCGCGAACACCCGCCGCTCGTCGCCGCGCCCGAACAACGCCCTCGCCCGCTGGTGCAGCGGCCCGGACAGCCGAAGCGCGGCGAAGGCCAGCCCGTGCACCGCGAACACCGCCGCGATCGCGACCGCCGCCAGCACCGCGCCGGGCCCGGTGGCCACGGCGTGGATCTGGCCCGCCAGCAGGCCCGCGAACATCCAGCCCCAGCTGAGCGCGACCGCCCAGCTGCCGCCGGTGATCGTCGCGTCGCAGATCGCCCACCAGGCCCGGGCGTCCGCCCGGCCGCGCAGCCACAGCCCCATGTCGCGCAGGATCCAGCCGCACAGCAGCAGCACCACCGCCGGGAACAGGCCGCTGAGCAGTTCTCCCTCCAGTTCGGGGAAATTGCCGACGAGGACGCCGGCGGTGGCCACCAGCCAGACCTCGTTGCCGAGGAAGAACGGGGCGATGGCGGCGATCACCAGGCGGCGTTGCGCCGCGTCGCGGCCCAGCACCGGCAGCAGCATGCCCACCCCGATGTCCGCACCGCCCAACAAGAAGTAGCCGAGGGCGAAAACGCCCAACGCCACGACGGCCAGCAGTTCCACGAGCGGTCTCCTCACAGCGACGCGGTGATCGAAGTCGGGCGGGTTTCGGCCTCCGGGCGACCCAGGGCGACCTGGTCGGGCGCGCGACCGGCCTGGCGCAGCAGCAGCACCCAGTTCACCACCAGCAGGAGTCCGAAGAGGACGGTGAAGGCCACCAGCGATGCCCGCATCGCCGCCGGTGACACGTCGGAGACCGCGTCCCGGGTGAGCAGGACGCCGTTGATCACCCACGGCTGGCGGCCCATCTCGCGGAACACCCAGCCGGCGAGCATCGCGATGTAGGGCAGCGGGATCGCCGCCACCAGCAGCAGGTGCCACGGCCGGAACCGCCGGACCACCGGCCTGAACAGGGCCAGCAGCGCGCTCGGCGGCAGCAGCAGGAACATGAACCCGAACGCCGCCATCATCACCGAACCGCCGGCGCTCACCCACGCCTCCGGCGGCACGTAGTCACCCGCGCCGAAGCGGGCGACCTGTTCCGCCTGCAACCGGGCGATCTCCGCCTGCCGGCCGCCCCACACCGCGAGCTTCATCGGCTGGTAGTCACCGAGCACGTCGAACTGGATCCCGCCCGCGGTCGCGGTCGCGAACAACGCCGGAAGCGCGGTGAACACCCCGATCCGCAGCGACTTGGTGAACAGGTCCGCCTCCGGGTCGCGGCGGAACAGGCGGTAGGCGCTGATCCCGGCGACGAAGAAGCCTGCCGTGACGAGCGCTCCGCCCAGGATGTGCCAGAACGCCGCGATCGACGCCGGGTTCGTCAGCACGGCCCAGGAATCGGTCAGCCGCAGTTCGTCGCCGACCCGCTCGTAGCCCACCGGGTTCTGCAGGAATCCGTTGGAGACCATGATCCAGTAGGCCGAGGCGTACGCGGTGATCGTGACGCCCCAGATCAGCCCGAGGTGCACCCAGCGGTTCAGCCGGCCCCAGCCGAAGATCCACAGCCCGAGGAACGTCGACTCGACGAAGAACGCGACCAGCGTCTCCATCGCCAGCGATGCGCCGAAGACGTTGCCGGCCTGGTGCGTCAGCCCGCTCCAGGCCAGGCCGAACTGGAACTCCATCACCAGCCCGGTGACGATGCCGACGGCGTAGTTGATCACGTACAGCTGGCCCCAGAACCGGGTCATCCGCTGGTGCACCGGATTCCGGGACAGCGTGGCCCTGGTCTGGATGCACGCCACCAGCGTCGCCAGTCCGATGGTCAGGGCGACGAACAGGAAGTGGCCGCCTGCGGTCAGGGCGAACTGCAGGCGCGCCAGGTCGAGGGTCTCGGGATTCACGCCGACAACACTGGCGGCGAGGTGCACCCCGGGTCGTCAGTCCTGAGCGGACACTTCGACTACCGCCGCGGTTGCGCCCTAGGGGCGATCCCTTACGCCTGGAGTTGTGCTACTCCAGCCAGCCCGGCGTGATCAACGCGGATTCGTAGGCGAAGACCACCAGCTGCGCCCGGTCGCGCGCGGCGAGCTTGCTCATGATCCGGCTCACGTGCGTCTTCGCCGTTGCCGGGCTGAGCACCAGCCGCTCGGCGATCTCGTCGTTGGACAGGCCGCGCGCCACCAGCGTCAGCACCTCTCGCTCCCGGTCGGTGAGCGAGTTCAGCCGGGGGTGCGGCGCCGGCCGGTCGGAGCGGTCGGCGAACTCCGCGATCAGCCGCCGGGTGATGGCCGGGGCGAGCAGCGCGTCACCGCGGGCCACCACCCGCACCGCGTGGATCAGCTCGGTCGGCTCGGTGTCCTTGACCAGGAAGCCACTGGCCCCGGCGCGCAGCGCGGCATAGACGTAGTCGTCCAGGTCGAAGGTGGTCAGGATGATCACCTTCACCGCCGCCAGCTTCGGGTCGGCGGCGATCCGGCGGGTCGCCTCCAGCCCGTCCAGGTCCGGCATCCGGATGTCCATCAGCACGACATCGGGCAGCAACTCCGCGGCGCGGCGCACCGCCTCGGCGCCGTCCGGCGCCTCCGCCGCGATCTCGATGTCGTCC
The DNA here is from genome assembly GCF_040654735.1 of Saccharopolyspora sp. NPDC050642. Classification (NCBI taxonomy): domain Bacteria; kingdom Bacillati; phylum Actinomycetota; class Actinomycetes; order Pseudonocardiales; family Pseudonocardiaceae; genus Saccharopolyspora; species Saccharopolyspora sp. NPDC050642. The sequence goes on from NZ_JBFAIN010000003.1 coordinate 42,117, forward strand.
TCGCTGCCCAGGATCGACCGGAAACCGGCGCGCACCAGCGTCTGGTCGTCGGCCAGCAGCACCCGGATCACGTGGCATTCCTCCAAGGCAGGCGGGCGTGCACCCGGAAACCGCCGGACGGGCGCTGCCCGGCCGAGAATTCCCCGCCGAGCGCGTGCGCGCGTTCTTCCATCCCCCGGATCCCGTTGCCCCGGTGGGTGTTCCGGCCCGCTGCGCCGGCTCCGTCGTCGTCGATCTCCACCCGCACATCATGATCGGAATACCGGATCCGCACGCAAGCCGTGCGCGCGTCGGCGTGTCGGGTCACGTTCGTCAGCGCCTCCTGCACGATCCGGTAGCCGGCCAGGTCGACCTCCGGCGGCAGCGGCCGGACCGGCCCGGCGAGTTCGGTGCGCACCGCCAGCCCGGTGACCCCGGCCTGCTCGACCAGCGCGTCGATCCGGGCCAGGCTCGGGGCGGGCGCGGTCGGTGCCGCCTCGTCGACCTGGCGCAGCACGCCGAGCGTGGCCCGCAGGTCGCGCAGCGCGTCCTTGCTGGCCTGCTTGATGGACACCAGCGCCGGTTCCGCCTGGCCCGGATCGGCGTCGAGGCGGTGCAGCGCGGCCCCGGCCTGCACGTTGATCAGCGAGATGTGGTGGCCGAGCACGTCGTGCAGCTCCCGCGCGATCCGCAACCGCTCGTCGCTGGCGCGCCGGCGCGCTTCCTCGTCCTTCTCCCGCTCGGCGGCCAGCATCCGCTGCTCGGCCTCGCGCAGGTAGGCGCGGCGGTTGCGGACCAGGCCGCCGATCGCGACCGCCGCGACCAGCCACCCGGCCAGCAGGTACGTCGAAGTGTTGTCGAGGTGCCGCCGGCCGGAGCCCACCTCGCCGTAGCCGACCAGGAGCATCGCCGCGACGGCGAGGACCGCCGCCACCGCGGTGTGCCCCTCGGCCGCCACCGTGAACAGCGCGACCGCGAAGGCCAGCACCAGCGGCCCGTCGAAGGTGCTCAGCGGGTAGTAGAAACCGCACGCCACCAGCGCGAACAGCGCGACCGGCACCGGGAACCGGCGGCGGAGGAGCAGGGCGGCGCAGGCGGCGGCGATCAGCAGGCCGTCCAGCAGGTGGAAGTCGGCGAACGTGGTGGGGAACCGCAGCAGCCCGGAACCCACGACCATCGCCGCGACCACCAGCGCGAGCGCCGCATCGGCGGCCCGGCCGTGCAGGGGCCATCGCCGGGAGTCCGTCATGCCCGGAAGAATAGGCCCGCTCCGGTGCGCGTCAGCAGGCCGCGGGCGACGATCTCCAGCACGACCAGGATCGCCACCGACTCCACCGCCAGCAGCGCCACCAGCACGTACAGCTGGACGATCCCGGCCTGGACAGGGCTCGCGCCGCCGAGCAACATCCCGACGAACGCCCCCGGCAGCGTCACGGTGCCCACGGTGCGGGTCTGGTCCAGCGCGGGCACCAGGGCGCTGCCGGCCACCGGCCGAACGATCTCCAGCCGCGCCGCGCGGTCCACCAGCCCCAGCGCCAGCGCGGCCTCCACCTCGCCGCGCCGCTGCTGCAGCTCGTCCAGCAGCCGCCGCCCGGCCAGCGCGGTCGCCACCAGCGCGCCGCCGATCAGCTGCCCCACCAGCGGGATCAGCACCAGCCCGGTCAGCGGGACCGCGCCGGTGACGACGAGCAGCAGCACCGCCGGGGCGACGCCGACGGCGATCGGCAGCGCCGACCACAGCCACGTGCGGTCACCGGTGATCCGCCGCCCGGCGGTGTGCGCGGCGATCGCGAACATCAGCACGATGAACAGCGCCGCCAGGGCGGTCCACCGGACGATGTAGGCGATCAGCAGCGATACGACGAGCAGCTGCACGGCGCCGCGCAGGCCGGCGAACAGCACGTCGCGGTATCGCGCCAGCCCGCCCAGGCCGGCGACCGCCGCGGCGGTGACCAGCAGCAACGCGATGGCCACGCCGAGCGCCGGCGTGACCGGGATGGATCCGGAGAGCACTGTCCGACTCTATGCCGCCGGGCCCGCTCCGCCCGCCTGGCTCCGGCCGTCCTGGAGCTCCACGGGTTCGGTGATCACGTCGACCAGCGCGCCGTTGCGGGTGACCGTGATCTGCAGCGGCCGGCCGATGGCCTCCGCGAACATCAGCCGCTGCAGGCCCTGCGCGTTGCGCACCGGGCTGCCGCCCGCGGTCAGCACCAGGTCGCCGCGGTGCAGTCCGGCCCGGGCCGCCGGGCTCTGCCGCACCACGTCGACCACCCGCAGCCCGGTGTTCTGCCCGGTGCGTTCGGCCAGGTCGTCCGGCAGCGGCGCCGGGATGGTCACCAGGCCGAGGAAGGCGCGGCGGACCCGGCCGTCCCGGATCAGCGAGTCGACGATGCGCCGGGTGGTGGCGTTGATCGGGATCGCCAGGCCCAGGCCGACCCCGGCGACCGCGGTGCTCACGCCCACCACGACGCCGCGCGCGTCCGCCAGCGCGCCGCCGGAGTTGCCGGGGTTGAGGGCGGCGTCGGTCTGGATCACGTCCTCGATGATCCGGGCCGCGTTTCCGCTGCGCACGGGCAGCGACCGGCCCAGCCCGCTGACCACGCCGGCGGTGACCGATCCGGCCAGCCCGAGCGGATTGCCCACGGCGACGACGAGCTGCCCGACCACCAGCCGGTCGCTGTCACCGAGCCGGACCGGCGGCGGCGTTCGCCCGGCCGCCCGGGCCACGGCCAGGTCGGAGAACGGATCCGTGCCGACGACGGTGAACGGGGTGCTGGTGCCGTCGGCGAAGCGCGCGGTGCCGCCGCCGGCCCGGCCGATGACGTGCGCGTTGGTCAGCATGAAGCCGTCGCCGGTGAACACCACCGCCGATCCGGCGGCCTCGCCCCATTCGCCGGACGAGTGCAGGCTCGCCACGCTGGGCGTGATCGCCGCCGCGACGGCGGCCACCGTCCGCGAGTAGGCGTCCAGTTCGTCGAACCGATCCTCCGAAGCCATCGCGGGCCTCCAACCGGAATCTCGTGGTTCTTCCAGAACGCCGGGCGGCCCGCGCGAATTCCGGGTCAGGACGAGGGCGCGCGCGCCGCGGTGATCGCGCTCAGCGCGGCGACCACGGCGATCATCCCGAGCGTCAGCACCGTCACCTGCGCGTCCGGCGCTGTTCCGGTCACCCCTGCCAGCACCGACTTCACTCCGATGAACACCAGCACCACCGCGAGCCCGGCCGAGGCGTCCGGGATCCGGTCGACCAGCCCGGCGACCAGGCGGAACAGCCGGTGGAAGCCGAGCAGGGAGAACATGCCGGCGCAGAACGCCAGGTACGCCCCGCCGGTCACCGCCGCCGACACCGAGAACAGCGCGAGAACAGCGGCCGCCAGCACCGCCGCGGCCGGTGCGGCCCCGGGCCTGCCCAGCACGGCCGGGAGCGTCGCCGCGTCGTCGTGGCGGAAGACCGGCCACGCCGCCGCGAGCACGCAGGCGCCGAACAGCGCGGAGATCCAGGCGTTGGCGGAGGCGCTCGGGATGCCGAACGCGATCAGCCCGCACCGGGCCAGCGCGGAAGCGGCCACGCCGAGGACCACGACTCGGTGCCGGTCCCGCGCCCCGCTGGTGATCAGCACGAACACCACCAGCGCGTCGACCGTCACCGCCAGCGAACTGCCCCACCCGGCGAAGAACGCCCCGGCGCTCCGGGCATCGCCGACGGCCAGCACCGCAGCGCCGAACAGCGCGGCGAGCAGGAGGTAGCCGCCGACGGCAAGTGCGTCGGCGCGCGGCGACGGTTCGGGCCGCGCCAGCCAGCCCGAGGCCAGATCGCGGGCTACGAGCGCGAGCAGGATTCCCGCCGTCGCGAACCACAACAACGCAGGCACGTACATGAGCGCCTCCGGCTGGGAGGATCGCTGGTCCCCCGCAGGCCGTTGTTCGGCCCAGCACCAGTGGTTCTAGTCCGGCCGCGCACGCCATGTCCAGCAGCACCAGGCCGTTCCATCCGTTCGGCCCAGCGATCCGTCCCATGTGGACGATCACGTCCGGCGGGGCGTCGCCGCGGTTTCCGGAGCGACGCATACTGTATGCTAAAGCCATCGGGCAAAACACCCGCCGCCGACCGCAAGCGCACCAACCGACCAGGACCGCCGGACGGACCTGGCCCAGCCCCGGAGTTGACCGCATGTCGCTGACCTCGAAACTGCCGCAGGGCATCGCCGCGCGCCAGGTCGCGCGCCCGGTCCCGCTCCGGGAAACCGTCTACGAAGCCATCCTGGAACTCATCATCACCGGCGAGCTCAAGCCCGGCCAGCACCTGGTCGAGAAGGAACTCGCCGAGCTGCTCGGCGTTTCCCGGCAGCCGGTGCGCGAAGCGCTGCAATGGCTGAAGAAGGACGAATGGGTCGACCTGCGGCCGGGCTACGGCGCGTTCGTGCACAGCCCCACCCCGGACGAGGCCGACCAGCTGCTGAGCGTCCGCACGCTGCTGGAGGCCGAGTCCGCCCGGCTGGCGGCGCTGAACTCGACCAAGGAGGGCGTGGCCGGCCTCAAGCAGGTTTACAAGCGCGGCGTCCAGGCCCTCAAGTCCGACGACGTCGACGAGGTGGTCGCGGCCAACGCCGAACTGCACCACCTGATCACCGAGATGTCCGGCAACAAGATCCTCAAGGAGATCGCGGCCCAGGTGGCCCGCCGGGTCCGCTGGTACCACACCCCGGTGGCCAAGTCCCGGGGCAAGAAGTCCTGGGACGAGCACTCGGCCCTGATCGACGCGATCAGCAAGGGCGAGGCCGACCGGGCGGCCCGGCTGATGCGCGAGCACACCGAGCACACCCGCGAGACCTACCTGGCGCAGAACTCCGAGGGCTGAGTCGGCGTGACGGCCTCGACGAACTTGACCGCGCGGCAGGTGGCTTCGCTGGTCGCGGATGCGTTGGCGCTGCGCGGCCCGCTCGCGGTGCGCCCGATCGACGAGGGCGGGGAGCACCTGTCGTGGTCGGTGGGCGAACGGCACGTGGCGCGGTTCGCCGCGGACGCCGGATCGACGCGCCGGCAACGCCGCGAGCTCGCGGTCCGCGACCTGCTCCGCGACCGCATCGGCGTGGCGCTGCCCCGCTCGGCGGCCGCCGGCGAATGGGCACCCGGCCTGGCGTTCACAGTGGACGAACGCCTGCCCGGAACTTCCGCGGAGGCACGGCCGGTGTCCGCGGCAGGCGAACGGGATCTGGCGGTGATGCTGTCCGGGCTGCGGGCGGTGCCCATCGCCACCGCCGCCGGGCTGGGCGTCCCGACCGCTGCCGAGCGCGATGTCCCCGAGCTGGTGCGTGAAGCGGCGGCCGCTGCCGACCGGCTCGCCGCGCAGGACCGGCTGCGGGCGGAATGCGCCCCGGAGCGGCTTGCCCTGCCGGCCGGCCCGCCCCGGGCGCAGGTCCTGCTGCACGCCGACTTGAAGGGTGAACACCTGCTCGTCGACGAATCCGGCGCGATTTCCGGCGTGCTGGACTGGACGGACGCCGAAACAGGCGATCCGGCAACGGATGTCGCGGGGCTCGTCATCTCGGTCGGCGCACCCGCCGCCGCCCGCATCGCCGAGCGAGCGGGGTACGGCGAGGACGTCGTCGCGAGAGGACTCGTGCTCGCCCGTTGCGACACTGCCATCCTGCTCGACGACCGGCTCAACGGCGACGACGACAGCCCCGAGGCGCTGCTGCGCGACCAGCTCGCCCGCGCCTGGCAGCCGACCCCGCTCGACGAGCGCTCCGGGTCGCGTTAGCCACCCGGAGCGCGCATCAGGATTCCGGCCTGCGGCCGAAGTGCACCGTTTTGGCGGTCAGCAGGAACAGGTCCTGCCGCCGGTCGATGCCCGCCGGATCGGCCGGGTCAGCAGCCTGTCCAACGTGGCCACGTCCTCGGGGTCCAGGACCTCGGCGAAAGCCCCGCGCTGACGCTCCAGCACCCGGCGCACGAACCGTCGCGGCCCGTCGGCCAGGGGCGCGGGGTGGTCGACGAGGAAGGTCTTGCTGCGCGTGTCGGTGAGGCCCGCCGCGCGCAGCATGCCGGGCCAGTCCTCCAGCACCCGCACCGATCCGGGCCGCTCGGCCCGCATCTGGGCGAACCGGTCCGCCGTGACCGCGTCCAGCCGGGTCTGCAGGCCGGGACGCCCGAAACCGAGGTCGCGCGGCAGCCAGCGCTCCGGCAGCCCGCCTTCGACGATGGTCAGCACCCCGCCGGGCGCGAGGAGCAGCCCGGCCAGCCGGTCCAGCGCGGCCTGCTGATCGCCGACGTGGTGCACGACCTGCCCCGACCACACCAGGTCCGCCGGTTCCAGGCCGTCCAGGCCCGCCGGGAACTCGGCCACCCGCGTGCGCACCTCGACGCCGGACCGCTCGGCCCGCCGCTCGGCCCGCGCCAGCAGTTCAGGCGTCCCGTCCACGGCCGTGACCTCGGCTTTCGGGAACGCCGCCGCCAGCAGGCAGGCCGCCACCCCCGGACCGCTGCCGATGTCCAGGATCCGTTGCGGCGCAAGGTGTTCCAGTTCCCCGATGGCCTGCCGCACGTACGGGTCGTGCGTTTCGCCCTCCTGCTCCAGCATGTCGGCCATCGCCGCCCAGTCGACGTCCTTCACCGCGCCACCTCCAGCAAGTCCGCTTCCACCAGATCCCCGTTCACCGCGATCGCGGCCTTCCCGCCGGCCGCCGCCGCGTTCACCACCTGGGCACGCGGGTCCACCACGTTGCCGACGGCCCACACCCCCGGCACGCTGGTCAGCCCGCCCTGATCGACCCGCACCCAGCCGTCGTCGCCGCGCTCGCAGCCCAGCCCGGTCAGCAACGCGTCGTTGGGCACGAACCGGGGCGGCACGAACAGCACGGTCAGCGCCTCGACGGTCCCGTCCGCCAGCCGCACGCCGCGCAGCTCGTCGCCCGCCACCTCCAGGCCGCCGACCGCGCCGTCGACGATCCGGACGCCGCGCGCGATCAGCTTCGCGCGGCTGTCGTCGTCCAGGGTCTCGGCGAAGAACACCACGTCGTCCGACCACTGCCGCACCAGCAGGGCCTGATGCACGGCCCCCTGCTGCCAGCCGAGCACGCCGAACCGCTGGTCGCGGACCTCCCAGGCGTGGCAGTACGGGCAGTGCAGCACGTCCTGCCCCCAGCGTTCCCGCAGGCCGGGGACCTCCGGGAGCTCGTCGCGCAGTCCGGTCGCCACGATCAACCGGCGCGCCCGCACCACGCGATCGGCCAGCTCGACGTCGAACTCCCCGCCGTCGCGCCGCACCGCGCGCACCTCGCCGGCCTCGACGCGGCCGCCGTAGCTCTCGACCTCCGCTCGACCGGTGGCCAGCAGTTCCGCCGGCGGCGTGCCGTCCCGCGAGATGAATCCGTGCACCTGGTGCGCCGGCGCGTTGCGCGGCTCGCCCGAGTCGACCACGAGCACCCGGCGGCGGGCCCGCGAAAGCACGAGCGCGGCGTTCAACCCGGCGGCGCCACCGCCGATGACCAGTACGTCTACCGTTTCCGACCTCATGGCACCCACCATGCGCCCGGCCCGGCGAACTTGACAAACCTTGTTGCTGTTTCTGCAATAAGGACATGGAAGACGTCCTCGCCGCCGTCGGACCGCGGCTCAAACGCATCCGCCAGGAGCGCAACTGCACCCTCGCGGCGCTGTCGGAGACGACCGGGATCTCGATCAGCGTGCTGTCCCGGCTGGAGTCCGGGCAGCGCAAGCCCAGCCTGGAGCTGCTGCTGCCGATCGCCAACGCCCACCAGGTGCCGCTGGACGAGCTCGTCGGCGCCCCGCCGGTCGGCGATCCCCGGGTGCGGTTGAAGCCGATCCGGCAGCACGACATGACGGTGGTACCGCTCACCCAGCACCCCGGCGGCCTGCAGGCCTTCAAGATGGTCATCGGTGCCGACCGCAGCGACCCCGACCCCCGGACGCACGAGGGCTACGAGTGGCTGTACGTGCTCAACGGCAAGCTGCGGCTGGTGCTCGCCGACCACGACGTCGTGCTCAAGGTCGGCGAGGCGGCCGAGTTCGACACGCGGCTGCCGCACTGGTTCGGCAGCACCGGTGAGGCGCCGGTGGAGATCCTCAGCCTGTTCGGGCCGCAGGGCGAGCGGATGCACACCCGCGCGAAGCCCCGCGACAAGTAGCGGATCGGGCAGGCGGAACCGGTCACGGCTCGCCCTTGCGCTCCCGGTTCTGCACGTGCTGCCAGCCGAACCGGCCCTTGATGCACAGGTTGCCGTGGCCGACCGAGCTGTCGTGCGGCGAGGTGACCCGGACTATCTCGTTGTCCTGCGTGTGCAGCGTGAGGTTGCAGCCGACGCCGCAGAACGTGCACACCGTCGTGGTCTGCTGCTGCCGCGACTCGTCCCAGGTTCCCTCGCCGCGCATGTCGAACTCCGTCTTGAAGCTCAACGCGCCGGTCGGGCAGACCTCGATGCAGTTCCCGCAGTAGACGCAGGCGGATTCCGGCAGCGGCCGGGCGAACTCGGTGGAGATCCGCGCGTCGAAGCCGCGCCCGGCGACCGCGATGGCGAAAGTGTTCTGCCACTGCTGCCCGCAGGCGTCCACGCACTTGTAGCAGAGGATGCACTTGCCGTAGTCGCGGACGTAGAGGTCGTTGTCGACCTTCGCGTCCTGCCGCACCGTCGCGGCCGCGCTGCCGTCCGGCTCCTCGTGCTCTCCCGGCCGGCGTTCGTCGTGGTCGTCGGCGGGCGGCTCCGGCGGGCCGAACCGCTCCGGCCGCGCGCCGCACTCGGCCATCCACTCGCCGACCTGCGGCGTGGTCGACAGATCCGCCGAGGACGCCAGCAGTTCCAGCACCACCTTGCGGCTGCGCCGGGTGCGCTCGGAGTCGGTGCTCACCACCATGCCGGGCGCGACCTGCCGCGAGCACGACGGCACCAGCGTGCGCGAGCCCTCGACCTCCACCATGCAGACCCGGCAGGCGTTGCGGGGTTGCAGCGTGTCGCCCCAGCACAGCGTGGGGATCGAGATGCCCAGCGCCGTGCACGCGTCCAGGATCGTCGAGCCCTCCGGCACGCTGACGGTGCGACCGTCCAAGGTGAACTCGACCAGGCGGCGCGGAAGCCCGATGTCGACGGCGGTCATGCCGCATCTCCCCCGGCATCCGCTCGGGCGGCGGTGAAATCGTCACTCATGCGACCCTCCAGCTGCGAACGCGCCGAGTTGCTCCACTGCGGACTCCACCGCGTTCCAGGCCGTCTGCCCGAGCCCGCAGATGGACGAATCCCGCATCACCTGGCCGACTTCGCGCAGCAGCGCGAGGTCGTCCACGCCGTCGCCACGGCCCCGCGCGAGCCGCTGCAACGCCTCCTCCTGCCGCACCGTGCCGACCCGGCACGGCACGCACTGCCCGCACGACTCGTCGCGGAAGAACGCGGCGATGCGCAGCAACAACGCGGGCAGGTCGGCGGTGTCGTCGAAGACCAGCACCACCCCGGACCCCAGCGTGGCGCCGGCCTCCCGCACGGCTTCCAGGCTCAGCGGCAGGTCCAGCCGGTCAGGCCCGACGAACCCGCCCGCCGCGCCGCCGAGCAGCACCGCGCGCAGCCGCCGCCCGTCGCGCACTCCACCGGCCAGCTCCAGCAGTTCGCGCAGGGTCGTGCCGAACGCGACCTCGTAGACGCCCGGCCGCCGCACGCTGCCGGAGAGGCAGAACAGCCGCGTCCCGGTCGACTGTTCCGTACCGGTGCGCGCGTACTCCGCTCCGCCGCCGGTCAGGATCAGCGGCACGTTGATCAGCGTCTCGACGTTGTTGACCACGGTCGGCTTGCCGAACAGGCCGCGCTCCACCGGGAACGGCGGCTTGCTGCGCGGCTCGCCTCGGTAGCCCTCGATCGAGTTGAAGATCGCGGTCTCCTCGCCGCAGATGTAAGCGCCCGCGCCGCGGCGCAGCTCGATGTCGAAGTCGAAGCCGTCCCGGCCGAGGATGCCGCGACCGAGCAGGCCGCGCTCGCGGGCCTGGGCGATCGCGTTCCGCAGGCGGCGGGTGGCCCGCGGGTACTCGCCGCGGATGTAGAGGTAGCCGCGGGCACAGCCGGTGGCGAAGCCGGCGATGGTCATCGCCTCGATCACGGCGAACGGATCGCCCTCCATGACCACCCGGTCCTTGAAGGTGCCCGGTTCGCTCTCGTCGGCGTTGCACACCAGGTAGTGCGGTCGCGCCGGCTGGCCCGCGGTGGCCTCCCACTTGCGGCCGGTCGGGAACGCCGCGCCGCCACGCCCGGTCAGCCGCGCCTCGGTGAGCTGCCGGATCACCTCGGCCGCACCGAGGTCCAGGGCTCTCCGGAGCGCCTCGTAGCCGCCGTGCGCCCGGTAGTCGTCCAGGCTTTCCGGGTCGACCACGCCGATCCGGCGCAGCAGGCGCAGCCGCGGATCGCCGGCCTGCGGCACCGAGTCCCGCACCGGCGGCTCGCGATCACCGTCGACCGGACCGGTTCCCGCCAGATCCACAGTGGACTCACTGGTGACCGGGGCGACCAGTTGCGCGCGGGCCGGGTCACCGGCTTGGAACGCCAGTGCGGCCGGAGCGCGCTCGCACACGCCGAGGCACGGGCTACGCAGCCACATCACGCCGTCGTGATCCTTTCCTGCTGCGCCCAGCGAAGCCTCCAGCGCCGCGCACACCTGTGCCGATCCGCCCGCCTTGCAAGCCAGGTCGTCGCAGACGTGCACCACCCGCGGCGGGCGCGGGCCCAGCGCGAACAGCGCGTAGAAGCTGGCCACGCCGTAGGCATCGGCAGGCGGGATGGCCAGCCGTTCGCAGATGTGGTTCAACGCGCCCGTGCTGATCCAGCCCATCCGGTCGTTGACGGCGTGCAGCGCGGGCAGCAGCTGATCCCGGCCCGCCGGCGGGCCGTGCCCGTTGCCGCCGGGCGGGCCGAGCAGCGCGTCCACCGCCGCACGCTCGGCATCCGTCGGTGCGGCGTTGAGCAGCTTCAGATCCACAGCGCCTCCTGGTGGGCTCCGGCCGGCAGCTTGTCGACGCGGATCGCCGCGGCCTTGTACTCGGCCGTGCCCGCCACCGGGTCGGTGGCCTCGATGGTGATCAGGTTGACGTCCACCTCGTCCGGGAAGTGGAACGTCATGAACGCCAGGCCCGGCCGGAGCCCGGCGTCCAGCCGGACCGGCGCGACGATCGAGCCGCGGCGCGAGGAGATCTGCACACGCTCCCCCTCCGCCACGCCCAACGCCTCGGCGTCGTCCGGGCACAGGTCGAGGGTTTCGCCGCGCCGCATCGGCGAGTTGAAGCCCTGCGACTGCACCCCGGTGTTGTAGGAGTCCAGCCGGCGGCCGGTGGTCAGCCGCAGCGGGTACTCCTCGCTGAGCTCGTCGACCGGCGGGCTGTGCCGCACCGGCGCGAACACCGCAGGCTCGCCGCGCGCGATCGGGTCGTCCGCCCACAGCCTGCTGTGCAGGTAGGTCGGTTCCAGCGAATCCTCGGAGAAGCAGGGCCACTGGATGCCGCCGAGCTCCGCGAGCCGCTCGTAGGACATGCCGTGGTGCATCGGCGAGAGCGCCCGCACCTCCTCCCACACCTGCTCGGCGGTGTCGTAGTGCCAGTCGTGGCCGAGGCGCCGCGCGATCTCGCAGATGATGTCGATGTCGTTGCGCGCCCCACCGGGCGGATCCAGCGCCTTGCGCACCCGCTGCACCCGCCGCTCGCTGTTGGTGAAGGTGCCGTCCGTCTCGCACCAGGCCGCCGAGGCGGGCAGCACGACATGTGCCTGCTGCGCGGTCTTGGTGAGGAAGATGTCCTGCACCACCAGGTGTTCCAGGTTCCGCATCCGCTTGAGGGTGCGGCCGGAGTCGGCCTCGGACTGCACCGGGTTCTCGCCGATCGCGTACACCGCGGTGAGGTCGCCGCGGTCCATCGCCTCGAACATCTGGGTCAGGTGCCAGCCGTAGCGCGGCGGGATGCTCGATCCCCAGGCCGCGTCGAACCGCTCGCGGACCTCGGGCGAGAGGATGTCCTGGAAGCCGGGCAGCCGGTTGGGGATCGCGCCCATGTCGCCGCCGCCCTGCACGTTGTTCTGGCCGCGCAACGGGTTCAGGCCGCTGCCGTAGCGGCCGACGTGCCCGGTCAGCAGGGACAGGTTGATCAGCGACAGCACGTTGTCGGTGCCGTTGTGGTGCTCGGTGATGCCCAGCGTCCAGCACAGCTGGGCGCGGTCGGCGCGCGCGTAGGCGTGGGCGAGTTCCTCGATGAGCTCGGCGGGCACTCCCGTTTCCAGCGCCGCGACTTCCGGCGTCCACTGCCGCACGTCGGCGGCGTAGGCGTCGAAACCGCCGGTGGCGCGGTCGATGAAGGAGCGGTTGACCAGCCCGGACGCGATGATCTCCCGGCCGATCGCGTGCGCCAGCGCGATGTCGGTGCCGACGTGCAGCTGCAGCCACCGGTGCGCCCACTTCGCGGTGCTGGTGCGCCGCGGGTCCACCACGTACAGCTTGGCGCCGCGGTTGACGGCCTTGAGCACGTGGTGGAAGAAGATCGGGTGCGCCTCGCGGGCGTTGGAGCCCCACAGCACGATCAGGTCGGCGTCCTCGATCTCTTGATAGGACGACGTGCCGCCGCCGCTGCCGAAGACCTGCGCCAGGCCCGCCACGCTCGGCGCGTGGCAGGTCCGGTTGCAGGAGTCGACGTTGTTGGTGCCGATCACGGCGCGCGCGAACTTCTGCGCCACGTAGTTCATCTCGTTGGTGGCGCGGGCGCAGGAGAAGACGCCGAAGGCGTCCGGCCCGCGCTCCTCGACGGTGCGCGCGATTCCCCCGGCGGCCCGGTCGAGCGCTTCCTCCCACGACGCGGGCCGCAGGTCGCCGCCGTCGCGCACCAGGGGCTCGGTCAGCCTCGTGTACCCCATTCCTGCCGCCTCCTCGATACCGAAGGTCGAGCGGGTTCTCTTCTGCAACAACGCATTCCGGCGTTCGGCAGAAGCGGGCGGCCGCGGTCGGCGTTTCCGATTTCGAGCGGGAGAGCCGCTACCGAACGGCTGCCCACTGCGGGAATCCCGTGCTCACCGGCCCGTTCAGCGGCGACTCCGGGGCGACCACCGCCAGGCAGTGTATACAGTATGTGACACTTGCGGCAAGATTGCGCCGACCTCGCCTCATTCCGCAATACGCCCGATCACCCCACGGCAATCGCCTGACCAGCGCGAACTCCGTCGAAAAATTCCATTGTGGACAATGTGGGCCACGCGGAGAGCCGGATCCGGCTATGGACACCCACCTGGTTCTGCGGTAAGCCTGAAGAGCACCTCATACGGTATGCAGTATGGAGCCGACCGTAGGCACCGGCTTGGAGGAGAGCGCAGATGGCCCAGACGACACCCGACCAAGCAGGCGAAACCGAGCTGATCTCCGGCGGTCACCTCGTAGCCAAGGCGCTCAAGGCCGAAGGCGTGGACACCATCTTCACGCTCTGCGGCGGGCACATCATCGACATCTACGACGGCTGCGTCGACGAGGGCATCGACGTGATCGACGTCCGGCACGAGCAGGTCGCCGCGCACGCCGCCGACGGCTACGCGCGGATCACCGGCCGCCCCGGCTGCGCCGTGGTCACCGCCGGCCCCGGCACCACCGATGCGGTCACCGGCGTGGCCAACGCGTTCCGGGCCGAGAGCCCGATGCTGCTCATCGGCGGGCAGGGCGCGCTGTCGCAGCACAAGATGGGCTCGCTGCAGGACCTGCCGCACGTCGACATGATGAACCCGATCACCAAGTTCGCCGCCACCGTGCCGCACACCGAACGCGTCGCCGACATGGTGTCGATGGCGTTCCGGGAGTGCTTCCACGGCGCGCCCGGCCCGTCGTTCCTGGAGATCCCGCGCGACATCCTCGACGGGTCGGTGCCGCTGGCGAAGGCGCGCATCCCCGGCGCGGGCGGATACCGCGCCACCACCCGCTCCGCAGGCGATCCGGACGCCGTCGAGAAGCTGGCCGACCTGCTGGTCAAGGCGGAGAAGCCGTGCATCCTGCTGGGCAGCCAGACCTGGACCTGCCGGGCGACGGACTCGGCGGTGCAGCTGGTCCGCGAGCTGAACCTGCCCGCGTTCTGCAACGGCGCCGGGCGCGGCACGCTGCCGCCCGGCGACCCGCTGCACTTCCAGCTCGCCCGCCGCTACGCCTTCGACAACGCCGACCTGATCATCATCCTGGGCACCCCGTTCGACTTCCGGATGGGCTACGGCCGCCGGCTCTCGCCCGAGGCCACCGTGGTGCAGATCGACCTGGACTACCGCACCGTCGGCCGCAACCGCGACATCGACCTGGGCATCGTCGGCGACGCCGACGCGGTGCTCACCGCGCTCGCCCAGGCCACCTCCGGGCGGCTGGACAACGGCGCGAGCGGCCGGAAGGGGTGGGTGCAGGAGCTGCGGGAGGTCGAGACCGCGGCCTACGAGAAGCGGCTGCCGCGCCAGCACTCCACGGCCTCCCCCATCGACCCGTACCGGCTGGTGCACGAGATCAACGAGTTCCTCACCGAGGATTCCATCTACATCGGCGACGGCGGCGACATCGTCACCTTCTCCGGCCAGGTCATCCAGCCCAAGGCGCCCGGGCACTGGATGGACCCCGGCCCGCTGGGCACCCTCGGCGTCGGCGTGCCGTTCGCGATGGCGGCCAAGCACGCCCGCCCCGACCAGGAAGTGGTGTGCCTGTTCGGCGACGGCGCGTTCAGCCTCACCGGCTGGGACTTCGAGACGATGGTGCGCTTCGGCCTGCCGTTCGTGGGCATCGTCGGCAACAACTCGTCGATGAACCAGATCCGCTACGGCCAGATCGCCAAGTACGGCGAGGACCGCGGCCGGGTCGGCAACACCCTCGGCGACGTCGAGTACAGCAAGTTCGCCCAGATGCTCGGCGGCTACGGCGAAGAGGTCCGCGACCCCGACGAGATCGGCCCGGCCCTGCGCCGCGCGAGGGAGTCGGGCCTGCCGTCGCTGATCAACGTCTGGGTCGATCCCGACGTCTACGCACCCGGAACCATGAACCAGACCATGTACAAATGAGGGGCCTTGACATGACTGCACTCGAAGGTGTCCGGGTGCTGGACATGACGCATGTCCAATCCGGACCGTCCGCGACGCAAATCCTGGCCTGGCTCGGCGCCGACGTGGTGAAGCTGGAGGCGCCGACCGGCGACATCACCCGCCGCCAGCTGCGCGACGTCGACGACGCCGACAGCCTGTACTTCACCATGCTCAACTGCAACAAGCGCAGCATCACGCTGAACATGAAGTCCGAGCGCGGCAAGGAGATCTTCGCGGAACTCGTCGCCGGCTCCGACGTGCTGGTGGAGAACTTCGGGCCCGGCACCGTCGACCGGATGGGCTTCAGCTGGGAGCGGCTGCGCGAGATCAACCCGCGGCTGGTCTACGCCTCCATCAAGGGCTTCGGCGACGGCCCGTACACGCACTACAAGGCCTACGAGGTCGTCGCCCAGGCGATGGGCGGGTCGATGAGCACCACCGGCTTCGAGGACGGGCCGCCGCTGGCCACCGGCGCGCAGATCGGCGACTCCGGCACCGGCATCCACACCGTCGCCGGCATCCTCGCCGCGCTGCTGCAGCGGGCGGAAACCGGCCGGGGGCAACGTGTTTCGGTGGCGATGCAGCACGCCGTGCTCAACCTGTGCCGGGTCAAGCTGCGCGACCAGCAGCGGCTCGCGCACGGCCCGCTGCGGGAGTACCCGAACGCCGCCTTCGGCGACGAGGTGCCGCGCTCGGGCAACGCCTCCGGCGGCGGTCAGCCCGGCTGGGCGGTGCGCTGCAAGCCCGGCGGCCCGAACGACTACATCTACGTCATCGTGCAGCCGCAGGGCTGGGCGCCGATCGCGCGGCTGATCGGGCGGCCCGAGTTGGTCGAGGACCCGGACTGGGCCACGCCGGAGGCACGGCTGTCCAAACTGGACAAGATGTTCAGCATGATCGAGGAGTGGACGCTCGGCCTGGACAAGTGGTCCGTGCTGGCGGCCCTGAACGAGCACAACATCCCGTGCGGGCCGATCCTGTCCACCCAGGAGATCATCGAGGACGCGTCGCTGGCCGCCAACGACATGATCGTCACGGTCGACCACCCGCAGCGCGGCGCGTTCAAGACCGTCGGCTGCCCGATCAAGCTGTCCGATTCCCCGGTGCGGGTCGACCGCTCCCCGCTGCTCGGCGAGCACACCGCCGAGATCTTCCGGGACCGGCTGGGCATCGGCGAAACCGAACTGGCCGAGCTGAAGTCGAACGGGGTGATCTGAGCATGGCTTACGACGGTGCCCGCGTGCGGGAGGTGCTCGACGCGGTCCGGGCGGCAGGCCGGGCGGCGCTCACCGCGCCGGAGGCGAAGGCGCTTTGCGACGCCTACGGCATCCCGACCGCCGGGGAGGGCCTCGCGACCAGCGCCGACGAGGCGGTGTCGCTGGCGCGGGAGTTCGGCGGCCCGGCGGCGTTGAAGATCGTCTCGCCGGACATCCTGCACAAGACCGACGCGGGTTGCGTGCTCGTGGACGTCAACGGCGACGAGGCGGTCCGCGCCGGCTACGCGCAGGTCCTCGCCAATGCGCACGCCTTCACCGACAACCCGGCGATCGCCGGAGTTCAGGTGCAGCAGATGGTCGGCGGCCACGAGGTGATCGTCGGCGCCACGACCGATCCGACCTTCGGCAAGGTCGTCGCGTTCGGCCTCGGCGGGGTGCTCGTCGAGGTCCTCAAGGACGTCACGTTCCGGCTCGCTCCCCTGTCCGCGGAGCAGGCGCGCTCGATGCTCGACGACATCGCCGCCGCCGACGTGCTGCGCGGCGCGCGCGGCAGCGAGCCGGTGGACGCCGACGCCCTGGCCGACGTGCTGCGCCGGGTCTCGGACCTGGTGCACGACTTCCCGGAGATCGCCGAGCTCGACCTCAACCCGGTGTTCGCCACCGCCGCCGGGGCCACCGCCGCCGACGTGCGGATCGTCCTGGCGACCAAGGAGAGCGCCCCGCCGGTCCGGCATTCGCCGGAGGCGATCCTGCATGCGATGCAACGGCTGATGAATCCCCGCAGCGTGGCCGTGATCGGCGCCTCCAACGAGGACGGCAAGATCGGCAACTCGGTAATGAAGAACCTGATCAACGGCGGCTACGCGGGCGAGATCCACCCGGTCAACCCGAAGGCCGACGAGATCCTGGGCCGCAAGGCCCACCGCAGCATCACCGACGTGCCCGGCGAGGTCGACGTCGCGGTGTTCACCGTGCCCGCCAAGTTCGTGGCCGCGGCGCTGGAGGAATGCGGGCAGAAGCAGATCGCCGCCGCCGTGCTGATCCCGTCGGGGTTCGCCGAGACCGGCAACCACGAGCTGCAGGCGGAGGTGGTGGAAGTCGCGCGCAAGCACGGGATCCGGTTGCTGGGGCCGAACATCTACGGCTACTACTACACGCCGCAGAACCTCTGCGCGACGTTCTGCACGCCCTACGACGTGCGCGGCGGCGTGGCCCTGACGTCGCAGAGCGGCGGCATCGGCATGGCCATCCTGGGCTTCAGCCGCACCACCAAGATGGGCGTGTCGGCGATCGTCGGGCTCGGCAACAAGTCCGATGTGGACGAGGACGACCTGCTGACGTTCTTCGAGCAGGACGACAACACGCACTGCGTGGCGATGCACCTGGAGGACCTCAAGGACGGCCGGGCCTTCGTCGAGGCCGCCCAGCGGGTCACCAAGAAGAAGCCGGTCGTGGTGCTCAAGGCCGGGCGCACGGATCTCGGTGCCCGGGCCGCCAGCTCGCACACCGGAGCGCTGGCGGGCAACGACAAGGTCTACGACGACATCCTGCGGCAGTCCGGCGTGGTCCGAGCGCCCGGGCTCAACGAGATGTTGGAGTACGCGCGCGGCATCCCGGTGCTGCCCACGCCGAAGGGCGAGAACGTCGTCATCATCACCGGCGCGGGCGGCTCCGGCGTGCTGCTGTCGGACGCCTGCGTGGCGGCCGGGCTGCGGCTGATGGACATCCCGCCGGACCTCGACGAGGAGTTCCGGCGCTACATCCCGCCGTTCGGGGCGGCGGGCAACCCGATCGACATCACCGGCGGCGAGCCGCCCAGCACCTACGAGGCCACCATCCGGCTGGGCCTGCGGGACCCGCGCATCCACGCGCTGGTCCTCGGCTACTGGCACACCATCGTCACCCCGCCGATGGTGTTCGCGGAACTCGCCGCGCGGGTCGCCGAGGAGGCCCGCGCCGACGGTGTCGACAAGCCCATCGTGGTGTCGCTGGCCGGTGACACGGAGGTCGAGAAGGCCGCCGAATACCTCTTCGACCACGGCATCGTCGCCTACCCCTACACGACCGAGAAGCCCGTCGCGGTGCTGGGCGCCAAGTACCAGTGGGCCCGCGCCGCCGGCCTCCTCGGCTGAGTCCGGTGCAGGTGGGCGATTTCGCGCGAAGTCGCCGCTCCCCTGCGGGCATCGCACCGGCTTGAAGAAGTCCAACCAGGGCAAGGAGGTCCGATGTGGACGCTGAGAGAGCGCCCGGGAGAGATCCAGAACCTGTAATAGGACGGGACGAGGTGTGGCGGGCCGGCGGGCTGGAGCCGATGCCGATCCGCAAGCTGCCCGAGTCGCCGCCGTCGGTCCACCTGCTCGGCCCCACGGTGTTCCTGGTCGCGCTCGGGGTCGGCATGGGCGAGTCGTACATGTGGCCCAGGCTGGTGCTGGTCTTCGGCCCCGAGATCCGCTGGCTGTTCCTCATCGGGGTCACGCTGCAGGCCGTGGTGATGCTGGAGATGGCCCGCTACGCGATGGCCACCGGCGAGAGCATCTTCTCCGGCGCCGCGCGGGTGGCCAAGCCGGTGATGTGGTTCTTCTTCGTCACCGCGATCGCCGTCTACATCTGGCCGGGTCACCTGTCGGCGGGCGCGGCGGCTCTGGAGGAGATCACCGGCGTGCCGTGGGTCGTGTCGGCGTGCGTCGGCCTGCTGCTGGTCGGCGTGGTGTTCACGCTGGCCAAGGTGATCTACAACCTGCTGGAGAACGTGCTGTCGGTGCTGATCGGGCTGCTGGTGGTCGGCACCGCGGTGGTGGCCGCGATGGTCGGCGACCTCTCGGACCTGGCCGCCACCATCACCGGGATGTTCCACTTCGGGTACTTCCCGGCGGAGGCGATGTCGCCGTCGTGGTTCCCGGTCGTGGTGGGCTCGATCGCCTTCGCCGGGCCGTCCGGCATGCAGCAGATGTGGTACACGCTGCACCTGCGTGACAAGGGCGCCGGGATGGGCGCGCACATCCCCCGCATCCGCGGTCTGCGGCACGCGGGCGAGGAGGAGGCGATGCCCTCCCGCGGGTTCATGTTCGACACCACCGATCCCGACGAGATGCGCAAGTGGAAGGGCTGGCGGCGCTGGGTCACCTTCGACGCGCTGCTGCTGTTCTGGGGCATCACCATGCTGGTGACGATCTCGTTCACCGTGCTGGCGCAATCCGCTGCGCGGGAGAACCCCGACGTGCGCGGGCTGATCGAGTCCGGGGAGCGGGAGGCCGCGCTGGGCGCGATGGCCGACGCGTTCTCGGCGGCGGGCGGCCCGGTGCTGGGCTCGGTGTTCCTCGGGTTCATCGCGCTGATCGGGCTGAACGCCACGCTGGGCCTGTTCGACTCGTTCTCGCGCGGCCAGGCCGACATGACCTACCACTTCGTGCCGGGTGCGCGGCGCTTCCGGATGTCGCACCTGTACGCGGCGTTCCTGTGGGGCGTCATCGCCTTCGGCATCCTGATCCTGCTGTTCGGCCCGGCGGACGGGCCCGGCGCGATCCTGGACGTCCTCGCGTTCCTGTCCACCTTCGCGATGGGCGCCTACTGCGTGGTGCTGCTGCTGGTGAACAACCGGATGCTGCCGCGCCCGATCCGGCCGCGGTGGTGGAGCAACGTGATCATCGGCTTCGGCGCGGTGTTCTACCTCGGAATGCTGTTCTACAGCCTCGTCGAGTACGGAGTGGTCGTGAGCTGACATGCCATTCAGCAGCCGGACGTCCGCGCCGGGCCTGGTGATCGGGGCGGTAGCGGGGTTGTTCGCCGGGGCGCTCGTGCTGGCCGGCGGGGCGCCGCCGGGGTGGGCCGCGGTCACCGGCCTGATGCTGGCGTTGCCGCTGGCCGCGCTCGGGACGGGCTGCAGCGCCCTGCGGGAGCACGGCGTGTTGCGCGGCGGCGCTTTCGCCCCGGTGGCGCTGTACTGGGTGATCGCCTTCCCGGTCGCCCGGCTCGTCCAGGACGTGGGCACCCGCCTGGTCCTGGACGAGCGGTTCGACTGGCCGCCGCAGCCGCTGGCCTTCCTGGCGTACCAGGCGTTGATCAGCGTCGGGTTCGCGATCGGGTTCGTGTGGGTGCACGAGCGGCTGCTGCCCCGCGGTGCCCCGAGATGACGGCGCCCGCGGCTCAGCGCTCCCGGGCGACCGGTTCGGACCGCGCGCCGCCGGATCGCTGACGATCCGCGCGGCTGGAATCGATCGCGGCGGACGTGGCCAGCCCCAGCATGCGCCCGTCCGCCGCGTAACCGCGCGGCAGATCGGCGAAATGCCGCAGCACGGAACGAAGTATCCGCATTCAGATGCACCTCCCTTCGTGCATACAGTATCCCGTCATTTGTCCGAATAGTGAAGCTCATGTGATCAGTAGCACCTGGATGGGTGATGCCCGGTGGGCCGCGTGACTAGCAGACGACCTGTCATCAGCCTCCGCGACGGCGCGCGCCGGGCACGCCCGGACACGCTCGTCACCGAGGAGCCGCTGGAGATCCGCCTCGGCGGGCGACCGCTGACGATCACCATGCGCACGCCCGGCGACGACTTCGACCTGGCGGCCGGATTCCTGGTCTCCGAGGGCGCGGTGCGCCGCACCGGCGACCTGCTGGGCATCCGCTACTGCGCGGGCGCGACCAGCGAGGGCGCGAACACCTACAACGTGCTCGACGTGGCGCTCGCGCCCGGCACGGCCCCGCCGGAGATCTCGTTGCAGCGCAACTTCTACACCACTTCTTCCTGCGGCGTCTGCGGGAAGGCGAGCCTCGACGCGGTCCGCACCGTCGCGACCTGGCCGGTCCGCGACGATCCCGCCCCGCTGGACCCGGCCGTGCTGATCGCGCTCCCCGACCGATTGCGCGCCGCGCAAAAGGTTTTCGACCGCACCGGCGGCCTGCACGCCGCCGGCCTTTTCGGCCTCGACGGCGAACTGCTGTGCCTGCGCGAGGACGTCGGGCGGCACAACGCGGTCGACAAGGTCGTCGGCTGGGCGCTGCGCGAGGACCGGTTGCCGCTGTCCGCGACGGTGCTCGTGGTCAGCGGCCGGGCGTCCTTCGAGCTGGTGCAGAAGGCCGTGATGGCCGGAATCCCCGTGCTGGCCGCCGTTTCCGCGCCCTCGTCGCTGGCCGTGGACCTCGCCGCGGAATCCGGCTTGACGCTGGTCGGATTCCTGCGCGGCACCAGCATGAACGTCTACGCCGGGGCGCACCGCTTGAGGCTGGTGCCGGCATGAGAGCCCTGTGTCAACCTCAGCCCTCCTCAACCGCACCCCAGGGGACCGTGACGCAAACCAGCCACGAGAAACCACGTAACGGGAGATTGGGCTGAACGCAACCACCACTGTGAATCGCGGAGAGGCGGACCAGTCATGAGAGGGCGGTGGACGATGATCGGCTTGCACACGCCGAACCTCGAGGTCCGCGACCACCACGGCCGCAGGTACCGGGTGGGCGAAGTGCCACGAGAGCTCATCGGGCGTTCCCGCGCGACGGTGCTGTGGCTGTGCTGGCTGCCGATGCTCCTCGTCGGAGCCATGCAGTACGCCTACGGCGCGGCGGTTCCCGCGCTGGCCGCCGGCGGCCACGACACCGGCAACTTGTTCTGGTCGCTGGCCGGATGGGCGGTTTTCCAGGCGGGCGCCGGATTTCCAGTGGCGCACCTGCGGCAGCGCGACCGCGCCGGCCCGCGCTCGGCGATGATCGCCGGCGCCTTCCTCTGCGCGCTCGGCGTGCTGAGCCTGGCGCACGCGCACGCCTTTCCTGGCCTGCTCGCCGGGTACTCCGTGCTCGGCGGCACGGGCGCCGGGCTGGTCTACGCCGCGTGCACTTCGACGGCGGCCAAGTGGTTCCCCGAGCGCGCCGCCTCGCGGGTCGGGTTCGTCACCGGAGCATTCGCGTACGGATCGGTGCCGTTCGTCCTCGCCCTGCTCACCGGGCCGTGGAACGTGACCGCGGCGCTGGACGTCTTCGCGCTCGTGCTGTTCGCCGCGGTGCTCGGCTGCGGCTTGCTGCTGGCCGACCCGCCGCGGCACTGGTGGCCTGCGCACCTCGATCCCCGCGAATGGGCCCTGGCCCGCACCAGACCACCGGCAGCGCGGCAGTACTCGGCGGCCGAGGCACTGCGCACGCCGGTGCTCCCGGTGATGGCGGCGTGCTTGTTCTGCGCCGCAACGGTTTCACTGTTCAACGCGGCGTTCCTGGTGCTGTTCGCCGCCGCTCTGGCGCCCGCTCCGGCCGCCGCAGCGTTCGTCGCGACCAACGGCGCCGGGCGGGCGCTGGCGATCCCGATCGCCGACCGGATCGGCTGCCGGCGCACGCTGCGCTGGGTGGTAACGGTCCAGGCCATCGGTCAGGTCCTGCTGCTGGCAGCGGTTTCGCAGGAATCGGTCGCGCTGGTGATCGCCGGTGCGACGGCGGCGGGGATCGGCGGCGGCGCGTTCTACCCGCTGTTCGCCGCGCTGGCCCGCGAGTACTTCGGCGAGCAGCGCAGCGCCGAGGTGCACGGGCTGGTCTACAGCGCGAAGGCGCTCAGCGGCGTGGTCGGCATCGGTCTGGCCGCCATCGTCGTCGCGCAGTGGGGATCCCCGGCCGCACTGCTGGCCGCAGCGGTGCTTTCGCTGATCGCTTCGGCCTTGTGCGCAGCGCTGCGCCGCCCCGGCCTGCCGAAGACGCTGCCGTCACCCGACCTGGGCACCGATCGCGTTCGCGGCGGCCTGTAGCCGCTCCGCCAGCTCGTCGGGCTCCCGGTCGCTCGACACGTAGACCACGGCCACGGCCGCGCAGGAACCGCGCGACGGGATCGGGACGGCCACCGAGGAAAGGCCCGGGATCACCTCGTCCCGGCTCGTCGCGTACCCCCGCCGACGGGCCTCGGCCACGCGCGCCGCGACGTCCTCGCCCAGCCCCTCCGCCCCCAGCAGCACGAGCAGCGCGACACCCGGCGCGCCGTGCTCCAGCGGATGCCGGGTGCCCGGGTGCTCGGCCACGGTCCCGGCCGCGCGCCGGGGTTCGACGCTGGCGAGCGTGATGCACTCGCCGTGGTCGTGCACCACCACGAAGCTGGTCATCGCCAAATCCGCTGCCACGGCGGCGAGTTCGGGCACCGCGACGCTCTGCAGGTCGCGGGCGACGCCGTGCGCCAGCACCGCCAGTCCCGCGCCCGGCGCGCAACGCCCGGCGGAATCCCGCGCCACCAGGCGGTGATCCTCGAGGGTGCGCACGATCCGGTAGACGATCGAGCGGTGCACGCCGAGGTCCGCGGCGATTTCGTCGATGCTGCGCGGTCGTTCCGCCGCGGCGAGCAGCTCCAGCACCTGGATGCCGCGCGACAGCGTCTGGGACCGCGCCCCGTCGTTCTTCGCCCGTTCGACCATGTCGGCGAACATAGCCGCCCACCCCTTGTGCCGCCGCTCACACGCCACTAGCGTTCCAATAGGGAACATCGAATTCGATTATAGAACACTACGCTTCGGAACGCGGTCGAGCACGAGGTGGTGGTCGAGATGCCAAGACCGGAAACGGCGCGTTCACCCGACGATGTCCACCACCGCCGATTCCGCTCCTGCCTCGGGAGGTTCGCCACCGGCGTCGCGGTGGTCGCCTTCGACGGCGCGACCGGGCGGCACGGCTTCACCGCCAACTCATTCACCTCCGTGTCGATGGACCCGCCGCTGGTGCTCGTGAGCGTTGCGCGCGCCGCCAAGGCGCACGGCGAGCTGCCCGGCCGGCCGTTCACCATCAACGTGCTCGGCGCGGAGCAGCAGGCGCTGGCCATGCACTTCGCCGGGCGGCCGCAACTGGAACCTGCTTGGCTGGACGCGGGCGCGGCCCCGCGACTGGCGGGCGCGCTGGCCCACTTCGAGTGCCACCCGTGGCAGACCTGCGAAGCGGGCGACCACACGTTGCACATCGGCGAGGTCGTCGACTTCGACTACCGCGGCGGCGACCTGCTCGGCTTCGCGGCCGGCCGCTTCGTCACCATCGCCGAACCCTCCCTCGGCCTGGAACACCTGCTCTGAACAGATTTCTCGTAGCGGTGCGAGTGGCGGCTCCCCTGCGGGAGTTGCAGACACCGCCTGCACCGCGGGAACCCCGACTCACGCATGACCTGGAGGAACCATGGGCGCTCGTTCAGGACGGCAGTACCTCGACGACCTCGCGCGGCGGCGCATCCACGTCCAGATCGACGGCGACACCACCATCGGCGGCACCCCGGACCACCCCGCGTTCGCCGGCGTCGCCCGCAGCTACGCCGAACTGTTCGACATGCAGGTCAGCCCCGAGTTCCGGGACGTGCTCACCTACCCGTCGCCGACCTCCGGCGACCGGGTGGGCACCTCGTTCCTGGTGCCCGAGAACGCCGCGGACCTCGCCAGGCGACGCGAGGCGTTCCGCACCTGGGCGAACCGCTCCTTCGGCATGCTCGGCCGCACCGGCGACTACCTGAACAGCTCGCTGATGGCGCTCGGCCGGGCGAAATCCTGGTTCGCGCAGGCCGATCCCGCCTTCGGCGAGAACATCGAGCGCTACTACCAGCAGGTCCGCGAGGAAGACCTGCTGCTCACCCACACGCTGATCCCGCCGCAGATCAACCGGAGCGTCAGCGGCGGCCAGCAGGGCGGCGGCGCGCTGATGGCGCACGTGGTGCGCGAGGACGACAACGGCATCGTCGTGCGCGGCGCACGGATGCTGGCCACCATCGCCCCGATCTCCGACGAGCTGCTGGTGTTCCCGTCCACCGTGCTGCGCGGCACCCCCGAGGACGAGCCCTACTCGTTCGCCTTCGCCATCCCCACCGACACCCCGGGCCTGCGCTTCGTGGCGCGCCAACCGCTGCACGGCAACCGCAGCGCGTTCGACGAGCCGCTGGCGTCCCGGTTCGAGGAGAGCGACTGCGTCGTGGTCTTCGACGACGTGCACGTGCCCTACGAGCGGGTGTTCGTGCTGCGCGATCCCGAGCTGTGCAACGGTTTCTACTCGCGGACCGGCGCGACCACCCACATGACGCACCAGGTGGTGACGCGGACGGTGGCCAAGAGCGAGTTCTTCCTGGGGCTGCTCTCGGAACTGGCCGACGCCATCGGCATCGACGGCTTCCAGCACATCCAGCAGGACATCGCCGAGGTGATCAGCGCGGTGGAGATCGGCAAGGCCCTGCTGCAGTCGGCGGAGTCCCAGGCGACGACGAACGAATTCGGCGTGCACACCCCGCTGTGGGCGCCGCTGAACACGGCCCGCAACTGGTACCCGAAGGCGTCGCAGCGGTTCCCGGAGATCGTCCGCAAGTTCGCCGCCAGCGGCCTGATGGCGCTACCGGGCGAGCAGGACGTCTTCGGCGCGGCGGCGGCGGACGTGCAGAAGTACTTGCAGGGCAAGGCGATCGACGGCCCGGAGCGGGTCCGCCTGTTCAAGCTGGCCTTCGACGCCAGCGCCTCGTCCTTCGCCGGCCGCCAGAACCTCTACGAGCACTTCTTCTTCGGCGACCCGGTCCGGATGGCGGGAGCCCTGGTGAGCACCTACGACCGAACGGACCTCCGCAAGCGGATCCAGGACTTCCTGCACCGCGACTGACGCGCGGGCCGGCCTACCCGTCCGCCGCGGCCGCCACCGGCAGCGACGCCACGTACGCGGCCATGGCGCGACCCGCGGCGAGCAGGGGCTCGGTGCTGCGCTGCCCCCTGGCCAGGAGGAATCCGCCTTCCAACGCGGACAGCAGCGCGTACATCGCGGCGCGGGCGTCGGCATCGGACAGCCCCCTGCTCGCCAGGTAGCGGCCGCCCTCGTCGATCCACGAGGCGATCACCTCGTCCGCGACCTCGCGCAGCTGCGGCTCGACGTCCGCGATCTCGCCGGTGACGGTGCCGACCGGGCACATGTTGGCCCAGCCCGTCTGCGCGAGGTCTTCGGCCGCGGCGGCGAACGCCGCCTCGATCCCGGTGGCCAGGTCGGCGTGCCGGTCCAGCAGGAGCGGCAGCAGCTCGATGTAGGTGGCGCCGGTCTGGCGCAGCGCGGCGGCCGCGACGTCGCGCTTGCCGCCCTTGAAGAAGTGGTAGATCGAACCGGTGGGCGCCCCCGATGCCTTGGCCAGTTGCTGGATCCCGGTGGCGGCGTAGCCCTGCACCCGCAACAGCTCCGCCATCGCGTTCACGATTCGCTGGTCCGTCTTCACCCCAGCATGGTAGAACGGTCTCTCTAGAATGACCATTCTAGGAGGCGGCATGCGCAGCATCGAGATACCGGCGGGCACGGTCGAGTACGACGAGACGGGATCCGGGCCGCCGGTGGTCCTGCTGCACGGGCTGCTGATGGACCACACCGTGTGGGATCGCGTGCTCCCGCTCCTGCCCGGCGGCCTGCGGATCGTGCGGCCGGTCCTGCCGCTCGGCGCACACCGGCGGCCGATGAACCCGGGCGCGGACCTGACCCTGGCCGGGCAGGTGCGGGTGGTGGCCGACTTCCTCGAAGCGCTGGACCTGGACGACGTGACGCTCGTGCACAGCGACTGGGGAGGCGCTCTGCTGCTGACCGCGCGCGGCCTCGACCACCGCGTGGCGCGACAGGTCTTCCTGCCGTGCGAGGCGTTCGACAACTTCCCGCCCGGGCTGCCGGGCGCGATGGTGAAGCTCGCGAGCCGGGTGCCCGGTGGCCTGCGGTTCGCGGCGCGCCAACTCCGGGTGGGCTGGTTGCGCGGGCTTCCGCCGCTGTTCGGCCAGATGGCGCGGCGCCCCGTACCGGACGACCTCGTCCGACGCTGGACCGATCCCCTGCTGCGCGACCCAGGAGTGCGTCGCGACCTCCTCGCCTACTGCCGGGGCTCGTTCGACGGGCCGAGCCTCATCCGGGACACCGAGGCGTTGAGCCGGTTCCGGGGCGAAGCGCTCGTGCTGTGGTCGCCGGACAACCGCGTCATGCCCCCGGAGCACGGCCGCCGCCTCGCCGCCCGCATGCCCCGCGCCCGCTACGCGGAGGTGCCCGGCGCGTACGTGCTCTCGATGCTCGACGAGCCCGAAGCGGTCGCCCGCGAGCTCGGCGAGTTCCTCATCTGACTCATTGCCAACGGTTTCCGCCTCACACCACGACGATCTCGGCGCCCGGCAACGCCCGGAACGGCGCCAGGTCGTCGTCGGTCGCGCCGTCGTCCGTCACCAGCGTCCACATCGCCGGCAGCGGGGCCCAGGCGTTGAACGGCGCCGCACCCAGCTTGCTGCTGTCGGCGAGCACGAAGACCTCGCGGGCGCGGGCCATCATCTGCTCCTTCAGGCGGGTCTGCAGGAGGCTCGCCTCGCAGATGCCCAGCCGCGGATCGAGGCCGTCCGCGCCGAGGAAGACCTTGTCGGCCGTCAGCCGGGACAGGGTGAGCTCCGCCAGCGGTCCGACGAAGCCCTGGCTGATGTGCCGCATCTCCCCCGCCAGCGCGATCACCTGCACCGCGTCGGCGTCGGCCAGCTCCGTGAGCACCGGGATGCCGTTGGTGATCACCGTCAGCCCGGCGCGGTCGCGCAGGTGGTGGGCGAGGCGGCCGGTGGTCGTCCCGGCGTCCAGCAGCACCGTGTCCGGCGCGCCGATGCGCGCCGCCGCCCACCGCGCGATGCGGTCCTTCTCCGCGGTGGCCAGCGCGGTGCGCTGACCGAGCGACGGTTCGGTCGCCGTCGCGGGCATCGCGCCGCCGTAGGTGCGGGCCAGCTTGCCCTGCTCGGTCAGCAGCGAGAGGTCGCGGCGGATGGTGGACTGGGTGACCGCCAGGGATGCCGCGAGCTCCTCCACCTGCACCGCGCCCTGCTCGGTCACCAGCCGCTCGATCAACGCGCGACGCTGGCCCGCGGACATCCGCTGCCCGAAATCAGTGCTCACCCCGCCATCCTTTCAAAAAGGAAGTTCTTGGTAGTAATCCGCGTAGCGGTGCAGGTAGCGGAACCTCAGAGGCCTTCTCGCTCCGGGATCCCCGACTCATGCATGCCCAGCTGGGGCTGTCCTCGCCAGAAGACCTCTGAGAACCCGCGGCGGTGCAAGCTGGGTCCCACGCTGCAAGCGGCTACCGCCGCTTGCAAAACAGACCAAGGTCAGGGGCGGCGGGCGAGTGCCGCGCCCTGGCGCAGGGCCTCGACCAGGCTGCCCGCCTCGGCTCGGCCGGTGCCCGCGATGTCGAAGGCGGTGCCGTGGTCCACCGAGGTGCGGATGACCGGCAGGCCTACCGTGATGTTCACCCCGGCCTCCAGCCCGAGGATCTTCACCGGCCCGTGCCCCTGGTCGTGGTACATGGCCACCACCAGGTCGAAATCCCCCCGGCCGGCGCGGAAGAACACCGTGTCGGCGGGCAGCGGCCCCTGCGCGTCGATGCCGTCCGCGCGGCAGGACTCCAGCGCCGGGACGATCTTCTCCTCCTCCTCGCCGCGACCGAACAGCCCGTTCTCCCCGGCGTGCGGGTTGATCCCGCACACCGCGATCTTCGGCTCCGCGATGCCGGAATCGACCATCGTGCGGTGCCCGCGGCGGACGGTGCGCTCCACCAGGCCCGGATCGATGCGCTCGATGGCGTCGACCAGCCCGATGTGGGTGGTCACGTGGATGACCCGCACCTTGCCGGTGGACAGCATCATCGACACCTCCGGAACGCCGCACAGCTCGGCGAGCAGCTCGGTGTGCCCGGGATAGCGATGCCCCGCGGCGTGCAGCGCCGCCTTGTTCAGCGGCGCCGTGCAGATCGCCTGCACCTCCCCGGCCATCGCCAGCTCGGCGGCCTTGGCCACGTACCGGAAGGCGCCCTCACCGGCCACTTCGGACAGTTCGCCGAACGGCAGGTCCGCCGGGATGATCCCGAGGTCCAGCACGTCGATCACGCCCGTCTCGCCGGTCGCCTCCGCCGGCGAGCCGACGGTCTTGAACCGCACGTCGATGCCGCAGATCTCGGCGGCCCTCGCCAGACGCGCGGCGTCGCCGACCACCACGCAGCGGGCCAGCCCGCGCACCTCGGGCTCCACGAGCGCGCGCACGACCACTTCGGGTCCGACGCCGGCCGCATCGCCCATCGTGACGGCAATGGTGGGCAGGTTCATCCGAGTCCCCTTCCGGAACGCACCGCCGTGATGGCCCGGTGCAGCGTCTCCGGCGTGCCGAAGCCGCCGGCCTTGGTGATGACGTAGCCGGGCTGCGGCTCGGTGCGCGCGAGCACCACGCCCGGTTCCAGTTCGTTGAGCAGCCGCAGGCCTGTGACGCCGCGCCTGCTGAGCACCGCGCGAGCGGTCTCGCCGCCGGTGAGCACGAGCAGCTCGGCGTGTTCCGACGCCGGTGCGCAGACTTCGGCCAGGGCGGTGTTGACGCGGCGGGCCGAGCCGGCGTCGACCGGGCCGTCCACGGTGACGACGACGTCGCCGGTGGCCAGCTCGTCGCGCAGCTGCTCGGCCATCCGCGCCAGTGCGGCGGCGTTCGCGTCGAGCAGGTTCCGGACCGGTAATCGGCGGGTGTGCGGGACCCGCTCGGCCAGGAAGTCCGCCTGTTCGCGGGAGACGTCGTTGGCGCTGCCGACCACCGCCAGCACGCGGCCGCCGACCGGCGGCGGGGGCTCGACCTCGCGGCCCGGCCGCAGCTGCTCGGCCAGCGCATCCGCCAGCCCCGCCGAGCCCACCCAGTACGGCAGGCGACCGCCGGCCGTCCCGGCCGTCACCACGGCCCGCAGGTCGTTC
This sequence comes from Saccharopolyspora sp. NPDC050642, assembly GCF_040654735.1. Lineage (NCBI taxonomy): Bacteria > Bacillati > Actinomycetota > Actinomycetes > Pseudonocardiales > Pseudonocardiaceae > Saccharopolyspora > Saccharopolyspora sp. NPDC050642. Next base: position 72,055 of record NZ_JBFAIN010000003.1, read on the forward strand.
TCGGCCACGGCATCGCAGATCACGACGTCGGCCTCGGCGAGCAGTTCGGCGAGCTTCGCCCGCAGCGCCGCCGCGTTGCCGCGGATCGACGCGAGTGCCACGTGCCGCACCGCCAGCGGCTTGAGCGCCGAGGCGATGTCCACGGGCGGATCGGTGACCTCCGCGGCCCAGGAATTGGTGTGGTGCAACGCGATTCCGCCGATGTGGACGACACCGCCCAGCACCGTGCGCCCGGTCGCCGGGGACGCCGGGCACAGCAGCACCCCGGCGCCGTCGGCGTGCTCGACGAGCGCGCCGATCTCGGCGGCGAGGTTCCCGCGCAGCGTCGAGTCGATCTTCTTGAACACCACCCGCCCGGCTGCGTGCCCGCGCAGCGCCGCCGCGACGCGCTCGGCCGCCTGCACCGGTTCGAGGTGTCGGCTGTCGGTGTCGGCGACGAACACCTCGGCGTCACCGGTGTCATCGAGGGCCAGCAGTGTGCGCATTTCACGCAACGCGAAGGGAACGCCGGAATCACCGGCACCGCTGAGGTCATCGGCCACGACCAAGACTCGCGATCCCATGATCACCTGCTCTTCCGTTCGCCGGAACACATCCGGCCGCCCGTCGCGCGGCCGGCGCCGCGAGCTACACGATAGTGATCGCTGCGCGAATCACGCAATAGTGCGCAGGAATGATGAGCGCAACGCGCAGGACATCGAAAATCGATTGCCGCGCGGTCCTGCCCTCTGCTGCAATCCCGGCGAACCGAGACGAAGGAGAGACCCACATGCGCCGAGCTGCCGTGGCCACCCACCCGGTAATGGCCATCCACGCAGAGGACATGAAGCTCAGTGCACACTTTGAACCTGGGGATCCTGGCGCACATCGACGCGGGTAAGACGAGCCTGACCGAACGGCTGCTGCATTCCGCCGGCGTCATCGACGAGATCGGCAGCGTCGACGACGGCAGCACGCAGACCGACTCGCTCGCGCTGGAGCGGCAGCGCGGCATCACGATCAAGTCCGCGGTCGTCTCGTTCGTCGTCGACGACATCGCGGTCAACCTGATCGACACACCCGGTCACCCGGACTTCATCGCCGAGGTGGAACGCGTGCTGGGCGTGCTCGACGGGGCCGTGCTCGTGGTCTCCGCCGTCGAGGGCGTGCAGGCCCAAACCCGCATCCTGCTGCGAACCCTGCGTCGGCTCGGCATTCCGACGCTCATCTTCGCGAACAAGATCGACCGCCGCGGCGCGACGTACGACCAAGTGCTGCAAGGCATTTCCGCGAAGCTCACGCCGGCGACCGTCCCCATGGGACGCTTGCGCGATCCCGGCACTCCCGGCGCCGAGTTCGCGCCGTTTGACGGCGCGGACGCCGAATTCACCGCCAGGTCGACCGAAGTGCTCGCGGATCACGACGACGACTTCCTGGCCGAGTGGCTCGACGCCGGAACGGCCCTGCCCTACCCGCGGATCCGCCGGGAACTCGCCGCGCAGACCAAGCGGGCGCTGGTGCATCCGGTGTACTTCGGCTCCGCGGCCACCGGCGCGGGCGTGGGCCCGCTGATCGCCGGGGTCCGGGAGTTACTCCCGACGGCCGATGGCGCCGCAGACGGGCCGCTTTCCGGCACTGTGTTCAAGGTCGAGCGCGGCCCCGCCGGGGAGAAGCTCGCTTACGTGCGGATGTTCTCCGGGACGCTGAACACGCGCGACCGGCTGCGGTTCCGCGGCGGCGACGCGGCGAAGGTGACCGCCATCAACGTCTTCGACCGGGGCGGCGCGGCCCGCCGGGCATCGGTCGCGGCCGGTGAGATCGGCGTGCTCCGGGGGCTCGCCGATGTCCGGATCGGCGACGCGGTCGGCGAACCCCGAGCCGGGACGAACCACCGGTTCGCGCCGCCGACGCTGGAAACGGTGATCTTCCCACGCCGCAGGGCCGACCTCGGGGCGCTGCACCTCGCGCTCACCCAGCTCGCCGAGCAGGACCCGCTGATCGACCTGCGGCAGGACGACGTGCGGCAGGAGATCTCCGTCTCGCTCTACGGCGAGGTCCAGAAGGAGGTCATCCAGTCGACGCTGGCCGACGAGTACGGCATCGACGTCGGATTCCGGGAAACGACCACGATCTGCATCGAGCGCCCCACCGGCGCCGGCACGGCGGTCGAGATGATCGGCAAGGGCGGCAACCCGTTCCTCGCGGGGATCGGGCTGCGGGTGCAGCCGCACCCGGGCGTGGACTTCCGGCTGGAGATCGAGCTCGGGTCGCTGCCGTCGGCGTTCATCAAGGCCGTGGAGGAATCCGCGCGCGAGACGCTGCTCCAGGGCATCCACGGGTGGCAGGTGACCGACTGCCTGGTCGCCATGACGTACTCGCACTACCTGGCCCGGCAGAGCCACTCCCACGGCACCTTCGACAAGTCGATGTCCAGCACCGCGGGTGACTTCCGCAACCTGACCCCGCTGGTGCTGATGAGCGCGCTGCAGGACGGCGGCACGGAGGTGTCCGAGCCGCTGCACCAGTTCCACCTGGAGCTCCCGGCCGACGCGCTCGGCACGGTGCTGCCCGTGCTCGCGCGACTACGCGCCGCGCCCGGGACGACGACGATGCGCGGTTCGTCGTGCTTGCTGGAGGGCGAGATCCCAGCGGCGCGGGTGTACGAGCTGCAGCAGCAGCTGCCGGGACTGACGCGCGGCGAAGGTGTGCTCGATTCCGCTTTCGACCGCTACGAACCGGTCCGCGGCGAGATCCCGACCCGCCCCAGGACGGACCGAAATCCATTGGATCGCAAGGAATATCTGCTGCGGCTGCGCGTGGCGGGACGCTGACGACCGGCCGTGTGCTCCGCCACACGGCCGGTCGCCTCCACTGTGGTCGCACCCGGGTGCGGTATAGTTCTCGTTTCGGCGGCGGGCTTTTTCCGCGCGGCAGTTGCCCGGGCCGCCAGCATCGAGGTCCGACGGGACCTCCGGCCGCGATCTCCGACAGGAAGAGCCTCCGCAAAGCCTCCACCTCTGCGCCCGCCGTCGCACGCGCTCCGCGCGTCCGGGGTGCTTCCCCTCACTCTTCCCGCTCGGGTCGCTGCGCCGGATGCGCGCGCCCGGGCCGGGTCCGAACCTTTCCACTGGAGTCGACCTCATGGCACGAGCCAGCACGCCCCCGGCCAACCGGCTGGGCGCGGTCTTCTACACATCGGTGGCGCTCTGCGCCCTGTTCGTCTGCTGGGCCACCCTGTTCACCGACAGCCTCGACGCGGTCACCGGCGCCGCGCTGAACTGGATCACCGGCTCGTTCGGCTGGGTCTACCTGGTCGCCAGCCTGGCGATGCTGGGCTTCCTGGTGGTGCTGGCCACCACGCGCTACGGCCGCATCCGGCTGGGCGCCGACACCGACCGGCCGGAGTTCAGCACGCTGAGCTGGCTGGCCATGATCCTCGCCGCGGTGATGGGCATCGGCCTGGTCTCCTACGGGGTGTCCGAGCCGATCAGCCACTTCGTGACGCCGCCGCACGGGCTGGCGCAGCCGGGCACCAAGCACGCGGCAGTGGTCGCGATGCAGTACTCGTTCTTCGACTGGGGCCTGCACGCCTGGGCGATCTTCGCGGTGTTCGGCATCGCGCTGGGCTACTCCACCCACCGCAAGGGCCGCAAGGGCCTGGTCAGCCCGATGCTGCGGCCGCTGCTCGGCGACCGCGTCGAGGGCCCGCTCGGCAAGGCCATCGACGTGCTGGCGATCTTCGCGACGCTGTTCGGCACGACCACGTCGCTGGGGCTCGGTGCGCTGCAGATCAACGGCGGGCTGTCCAGGCTATTCGGCATCCCGGGCGGCACCGGCACGCAGATCCTGATCATCGCGGTCGTCACGCTGCTGTTCACCATCTCCGCGATCACCGGGCTGCACAAGGGAATCCGGTTCCTCAGCGAGACCAGCATGGGCCTGGCGGTGCTGCTGTTCGGCTTCGTGCTGCTGCTCGGGCCGACCGGTTTCGTGCTCAACCTGCTGGTGGAGTCGCTCGGCCAGTACGCAGGCGACTTCATCCCGATGAGCCTGCGCACCGGGATCTTCGGCGAGCTGGAGTGGATGCAGAGCTGGACCTACTTCATGCTCGCCTGGTGGATCTCCTGGGGCGCGTTCGTCGGCGTGTTCCTGGCCCGCATCTCGAAGGGCCGCACCATCCGCGAGTTCGTGATCGCCGTGCTCGGCGTGCCCAGCGCGGTGTTCTTCCTCTGGTTCACCGCCTTCGGCGGTACGGCGATCTTCGAGGACGCCTTCCGCGGCGGGCAGGTGGCGCAGGCCGCCGCGGCGGACTCCAACAACGCGATCTTCGCGATGCTGGAGACGCTGCCGTGGCCGACGATCACGTCGCTGATCGCGATGGCGCTGGTGCTGCTGTTCTTCGTCTCCGGCGCGGACGCCAACACCTTCGTGCTGAGCATGCTGTCCTCCGACGGGCACGCCCGGCCGCGGACGTCGGTGCTGGCGTTGTGGGGCGGGCTCACCGGCGTGACCGCGATCGTGCTGCTGGTCGCCGGCGGGCTCGACGCGCTGCAGAACACGGTGATCGTCACGGCCGCGCCGTTCGTGCTGGTGATGCTCGCGCTGGCGGTCTCGCTGTGGCGGGAGCTGCGTCAGGACCCGCTGATCGCAGCGGCGCCGGAGAAGAAGGAACCGGTGGCGGTCGGGACAGTGCCGAAAGACCCGGAAGTGTGACGTTCGTCGGCCGCCAGGGGCCCTGGAACGCCCCTGGCGGCACACCGGCAACAGCCGCCCCGGCCGTTGCCCGGTAGGACGGCCCCGGGCCGTCGGCCGGTCTTCCACCTGCGGTTATGGTGGTCGGCAACAGCCTGCGAGCTATCAGAGTTGGGACACCGCCATGGCTGATCCACACGGCATCGATCACTTCGACGCGACGTTCGCGCGCGACCTCGCCTGGGCCCAGCGGCTCCGCGAGCAGCTCGCCGAAATGCCGACGATCGAAGAACCGGAGCAGGTCGACTGACCCTCAGCCCTCGGTTTCGGGGGCGCGGCCGGCCGGTAGGTGCTCGGCCAGCAGCTCCAGGAGCCTGCCGACGTCGACCGGCTTGCTCAGGCACTCGTTGGCGCCCGCCGCGATGCTCGCCTCCCGGTCGCCCTTCATCGCCTTCGCCGTGATCGCGACGATCGCCAGGTCCCGGTGGCGCGGCATCTCCCGGATGATCCGGATGGTGGCGTTGCCGTCCATCTCCGGCATCATCACGTCCATCAGCACGATCACGATGTCGCCGTGCTGCTGCAGGGCGTTCAGCCCGGCCAGCGCGTTGTCCGCGTGCACCACCTGCAGGCCGTGCTGCTCCAGCAGCAGCGTCATCGCCTGCACGCTCCGGTAGTCGTCGTCGACGACCAGCACCTTCTCCCCGTTGAACTGCAGTGACGCGTGTTCCTCCGGCTCGTCGGTGTGCAGCATGTGCTGGTGGCCCTCCTGCCGGATCAGCTCGGTGGACCGCATCGGCGGGTCGATGCCCTCGGCCGACACGTCCAGGCTGCTCTCCGCCGCGCTCGGCACGTGGGGGCGCGGCAGGCGTTCCGGCTCCACCCGTTCGACGAGCTCCGCGGGCCTGCCCAGCGGCGGCTCGACCGGCAGGTACAGCGTGAAGGTGCTGCCCTCGCCGGGCTCGCTCTGCACCTGGAGTTCGCCGCCGAGCAGCGTGGTCAGCTCGCGGCTGATGGACAGGCCCAGGCCGGTGCCGCCGTACTTGCGCACCGTCGTGCCGTCCACCTGCTGGAACGCCTCGAAGATCAGGTTCAGCTTGTCCGCCGGGATGCCGATCCCGGTGTCGCGCACCGAGAACGCCAGCCGCTGCCGGGCGTGGCGCAGTGCCTGGGTGTGCACCTCGGAGGGCTGCGCCGGGCGGATCCGCAGCTCGACACCTCCCCGGTCGGTGAACTTGACCGCGTTGGACAGCAGGTTCCGCACGATCTGCTCCAGCCGGTTGCGGTCGGTGCGCAGGGTCTGCTGCACCGACGGAGCCACGGAAACCCGGAAGTCCAGGCCCTTGTCCGCCGCCAGCGGCCGGTACAGCGACTCCACGTGCGCGGCCAGATCGGCCAGCTCGACGTCCTCCGGCAGCAGGTGCATCTGACCGGCTTCCACTTTGGACAGGTCCAGCACGTCGTTGATCAGCTGCAGCAGATCGGTGCCCGCCTGGTGCACGGTCTTGGCCAGGTCCACCTGCTGCGAGGTGAGGTTGCCCTCCATGTTGTCGGCCAGCAGCTTGGCCAGGATCAGCACGCTGTTCAGCGGGGTGCGCAGCTCGTGCGACATGTTGGCCAGGAACTCCGACTTGTAGGCGGAGGCCTGCGACAGCTGCCGGGCCCGCTCCTCCAGCTCCTGCCGGGCCTGCTCGATCTCGATGTTCTTCAGCTCGATGTCCCGGTTGCGACTGGCCAGCAGCGCCGCCTTCTCCTCCAGTTCGGTGTTGGAGCGCTGCAGCTCGGTCTGCTGCTGCTGCAACTGCTCGGACCGCGCCTGCAGCTCCTTGGCCAGGTGCTGGGACTCGGCCAGCAGCGCCTCGGTGCGCGAGTTCACCACGATCGTGTTGACGTCGACGCCGATGGTCTCCTTCAACCGTTCCAGCAGGTCCAGGTGCACCGGGGTGAACGCGTTGACCGATCCCAGCTCGATCACCGCCAGCACCTCGCCCTCGAACAGCACCGGCACGATCGCCACGTTGGTGGGCGCGCTGCCGCCGAGCCCGGAGCTGATCCGGATGTAGCCCGGCGGCGCGTCGCTGACCAGGATCGACTTGCGGTCGGCCGCGACCTGCCCGACCAGCGACTCGCCCAGCTCGAAACGCAGCGGCGGGCGGCCGTTGCGGTCGCTGGGGCGGCCGTAGGCGGCGGTGCGCTCCAGGATGCTGCGGCCGTCCTCCCCCGCTCGCCGCAGGAAGAACGCGCCGTACTGGGCCGACACCAGCGGCGCCAGCTCGGTCATGATCAGCTGGGCGAGCGCGTCCAGGTCGTGCTGGCCCTGCATCAGCGCCGAGATCCGGGCCAGGTTCGTCTTCAGCCAGTCCTGCTCCTGGTTGTCCTTGGTGGTCTCCTTGAGGTTGCTGATCATCGCGTTGATGTTGTCCTTGAGCTCCGCGACCTCGCCGGAGGCGTCCACGGTGATCTGCCGGGTCAGATCGCCCTCGGTGACCGCGGTGGCCACCTGCGCGATGGCGCGCACCTGGGTGGTGAGGTTGAGGGCCAGCCGGTTGACGCTCTCGGTCAGCCGCCGCCAGGTGCCGGAGACATCGGCGACCTCGGCCTGGCCGCCGAGCTTGCCCTCGGTGCCGACCTCGCGGGCCACCCGGGTGACCTCGGCGGCGAACGCCGACAGCTGGTCGACCATCGTGTTGATGGTGGTCTTGAGCTCCAGGATCTCGCCGCGGGCGTCGACGTCGATCTTCTTCGACAGGTCGCCGCCGGCCACCGCGGTGGTCACCTGGGCGATGTTGCGCACCTGGTTGGTCAGGTTGCGGGCCATGATGTTGACGTTGTCGGTGAGGTCCTTCCAGGTGCCCGCCACGTTGGGCACCCTCGCCTGGCCGCCGAGGATGCCCTCGGTGCCGACCTCGCGGGCGACGAGCGTGACCTGCTCGGCGAACGCGCGCAGCGTCTCGACCATCCCGTTGATCGTCTCGGCCAGCGCGGCGACCTCGCCCTTGGCCTCCACCATGATCTTCTTCGACAGGTCGCCGCGCGCCACCGCGGTGGTCACCTGCGCGATGTTGCGCACCTGGATGGTCAGGTTGTCGGCCATGATGTTGACGTTGTCGGTGAGGTCCTTCCAGGTGCCCGCCACGCCGTGCACCCGCGCCTGGCCGCCGAGCTTGCCCTCGGTGCCGACCTCGCGAGCCACCCGGGTGACCTCGTCGGCGAACGCCGACAGCTGGTCGACCATCGTGTTGAGGGTGTTCTTCAGCTGCAGGATCTCGCCGCGGGCGTCCACGTCGATCTTCTGCGTCAGGTCGCCCCGGGCGACCGCGGTGGCGACCTGCGCGATGTTGCGGACCTGCACGGTGAGGTTGTTGGCCATGAAGTTCACCGAGTCGACCAGCCCGCGCCAGGTGCCGGCCGCGCCGGGCACCTCGGCCTGACCGCCCAGCCTGCCCTCGCTGGCCACCTCCCGGGCCACCCGGGTGACCTCCTCGCCGAACGCCGACAGCTGGTCGACCATCGTGTTGATGGTCTCCTTGAGCTCGCGCGTCTCGCCGGAGACCTCGACGGTGATCTTGCGGGTCAGGTCGCCGGCGGCGACCGCCTTCGCGACGTGCGAGATGTCGCGCAGCTGGCCGGTGAGGTCGGCGGCCATCGCGTTGACCGTGTCGGCCAGGTCCCGCCAGGTCCCCACCAGGCCCGGCACCTGCGCCTGGCCGCCGAGCTTGCCCTCGGTGCCGATCTCCCGCGCGACCCTGGTGATCTCCTGGGCGAACAGCGACAGCTGGTCCAGCATGTCGTTGACGGCCCCGCTGAGGCCGGCGAGCTCGCCGGGCAGGGCGGCGTCCGCGGCGCGGCGCGGCATCCGCTGCGACAGGTCGCCGCGGGTCAGCGCCCCCAGCACCCGGTTCAGCTCGGCCATCGGCGCCAGCAGGGTGCTGATCATCCCGTTCACCGAGTTCGCGGCGACCGTCCAGCCGCCGTGCGAGGAGCCGTCGAAGTCGATCTGCGGGATCGGCCAGTCGCCCCGCTCCGCGGCGACGCCGACCCGCTGCAGCTCGCCGGCCAGGAACTGGTTGCGCTCGGCGAGCTCGTTGAACACCGTGGCGATCTCGGTCGCCAGGCCGCCACCGGAGAACACCAGGCGGCGGCGGAAGTTGCCGTCCCGCAGCTCGCGCAGCCCGATCAGCAGGCGCGTCAGCAGCACTTCATCGCTCTCCTGCCCGGCGAGGGCGAGCTCCGCGGACGGGACGTTCGACGGCTGTGACGACATGACGGCCTCCGCCCCGCTCAGCGCTTGCCGCGCGAATCGCGGTCCAGCCGCAGCTCGGTGGCCAGGACCGCGGCCTCGCTGCGGTGCCGCATGGCCAGCTTCGCCAGCATCTGGGACACGTAGTTCTTGATGGTCTTCTCGGCGAGGAACATGCGGCTGGCGATCTCCCGGTTGGTGAGCCCCTCGCCGATCAGTTCCAGCACCTGCCGCTCGCGGGCGGTCAGCTCGCGCAGCGGGTCGGTCTGCTCCTGCTCGCGGCGCAGCCAGGCCAGCATCGCCTCGGTCTTCTTGGGGCTCAGCAGCGACTCCCCGGCCCCGGCGGTGCGGATGGCGGTGACCAGCTCCTCGCTGACCACGCCTTTGAGCACGAACCCGGCGGCGCCGGCCATGATCGCGTCCATCAGGGCGTCGTGGTCGTCGAAGGAGGTCAGCATCAGGCAGCGCAGCTCGGGCAGCTGCGACTGCAGTTCGCGGCACAGCTCGACGCCGTTGCCGTCGGGCAGCCGCACGTCCAGGACGGCGACCTGCGGCTGCGCCCTCGGTACCCAGGCCAGCGCCTCGGCGACCGTCGCGGCCTCGCCGACCAGCTCCAGGTCGTCCTCCGCTGCCACCAGCGCGGCGATTCCCCGCCGGATCACATCGTGGTCGTCGACCACGAAGACGCGTGTGGTCATCTGGTATCCCCGCCCCCTTCGCGCCGAACTCCTAGGGAGGGCACTGACCAGGATAAATAGCTCGTCTGCGGGGCGCTGGCCGGAACGCGCCGGAGCCGGCGCCCGGCCGCGACCGGGCGCCGGGCGAGGGAGCTCACTTCATCGCGTAGACGCTCTCCACGAAGTGCGCCAGCTGCTCGTCGGTCAGGTGCCGGGCGAGGTCGGCCTCGCTGATCATGCCGACCAGCCGGTGGTCGGCGATCACCGGCAACCGCCGGATCTGGTGCTCCTCCATCATCGAGAGCACCTTGCCGACGTCGGAGGCGGCGTCGACCCAGTACGGCTTGCCCTGGGCCAGCTCGCCGGCCTTCATCCCGGCGGGGTCGCGGCCTTCGGCGCAGCAGCGCAGGACGATGTCGCGGTCGGTGATGATGCCGTGCAGCCGGTCGTCCCGGCCGCAGATCGGCAGCGACCCGACATTCAGGTCGCGCATCATCTGCGCGGCCTTGTACAGGCTGTCGTCCTCACCGATGCATTGAGCCCCCGCATGCATGATGTCGCGCGCAGTGGTCATGGCTGATCCTTTCGACTGCGGTGCTGGGCTGCCCTCGCACTACCCGCCCCGGTCCCCGGCGAAACCGCCGCCCGCTCCGTCCCGCTGCCACAGGTCAGGCGGAATGCCCGGAGCACGCGGGTCGTCTGCGGTGTCCCCGCCCGACCGGCACCCGCGGTACCTCGGAGGTGACCGCCAGGTCCGCGCGGCCCGGGCTCCGAACGTCGCGGAGCACGAACCGGCGCCCGGCCGATGCGCCCGGAGCCAGGAGGAGGCGACCGCTGTCGGCTGCCCGTTGCATGCGGGGCACGGCCTCAGAACCGTTCCGGCGCAAGGAATTCCGGTAGGCCGGCCTTGCCGGTCACCGCGTCGGTCACCATCGCGGCGATGCCGGGCGCGTACTTGAAGCCGCGCCCGGAGTGCCCGGTGGCCAGCACGACCCGTCCATCGCCGATGCGGCCGACCAGCGGCTTGCCGTCGGTGGTGAACAGGTCGGTGAACGCGTCCGTCCGCACCGGCTCCGGGTGCAGGCCCGGCAGCATCTGCCGGACCGCGCCCGCGATGGTGCGGATCTCGGGGAGGCTGTGCCGCCGGTCGACCGCCGCCGGTTCCGGCACCGGGTGCGAGGTGACCGCCCCGGCGACCTTCACCATGACACCGTCCACTGTGGGCGTTCCGTAGACGTGCACGTCGCCGTCGTGGTGGATGAAGATCGGGAAGCGCTCCGGCCGGTAGTCGTCGATGGCCTCGGTCCCGAACCAGGAGAGCAAGACCCGCCGGGGCTCCACCGCCGCGGCCAGCGCCCCGGGCAGGAACCGCGATGCCCACGAGCCCGCGCACACCACGACTTCACCGACCCGATGCGTGCCACCCGTGGTGTGCACCAGAACGCTGTCGCCGTCCTCGGCGATGTTGGTGACCTCCGTGTAGCGCAGCACCTCCGCCCCTGCCCCTTCCGCTACCCGGGTGGCGCTCAGCACCGCCTGCTCGCAGCGAAGGAAACCGGCCTGCTCGTCGAGCACCGCGACCTCGCCGTCGCGCAGCCGGTGCTGCGGATACCGTTGGGCGGCTTCGTCCCTCGACAGCACCTCGACCGCGACCCCGGTCTCGCGAGCGCTCTCGACCAGCCCGGAGATGTAGTCCTCCGCGGGGTCGCCGATCGCCAGACCGCCGCACTGCGTGAGGATGCCGTCCCCCGACTCCGCTTCGAGTTCCCGCCACAGCCGCAGCGAATCGCGCAGCAGTGGCACGTACTGCGCGCCTTCGGCGTAGGCGAGCCGGAACAGACGGGTCTCGCCGCCCACCGCGCCGCGGTCGTGGCCGGGCGAGAACTGCTCGAAGGCCAGCACGTCGACTCCGCGGCGCGCCAGCTGCCAGGCGAGCATGCTGCCGATCGTGCCGGTCCCGATGATGCCGACCTGGGCGTCCAGGTTGCTTGCGGTCATTCTCTCAGCCCCTGTCCGTGAATTTGCACCGGATGGTCGAACCCCGCGATTCCGATGGAGATCAGAGGTCCGATTTCAATGGAGATCGCAGGGTCAAAGCACCTTCGACAGGAACGACCTGGTGCGTTCGTGGCTCGGGGCGGCGATGATCTCGCGCGGGTCGCCGTGTTCGACGATGGTGCCCTCGTCCATGAAGACCAGCGTGCTGCCGACCTCGCGGGCGAAGCCGATCTCGTGGGTGACCAGCAGCATCGTCATCCCGTCGGCGGCCAGGTCGCGCATGGTCGCCAGCACCTCGCCGACCAGCTCGGGGTCCAGCGCCGAGGTCGGCTCGTCGAACAGCATCACCTTGGGGCGCATGGCCAACGCCCGGGCGATCGCCACCCGCTGCTGCTGCCCGCCGGAGAGCTGGCCCGGGTAGGCGTCCTCCCGGGCCGCCAACCCGACCCGTCCCAGCAGCTCGCGGGCGCGCTCGCGCACTTCCTCGCGCGGTTCCCGCTTGACCCGGCACGGCGCCTCCAGCAGGTTCTCCAGCACCGTCATGTGCGGGAAGAGGTTGAAGCGCTGGAAGACCATGCCGATGTCGGCGCGCTGCCGGGCGATATCGCGCTCCGGCAGCTCGATCAGCCGGTTGCCCGACCGCCGGTAGCCGATCCGGGCGCCGTCGACCTGCACCTCGCCACCGTCCACCCGCTCCAGGTGGTTGATGCAGCGCAGCAGCGTCGACTTGCCGCAACCGCTGGGGCCGATGATGCAGCACACCTCGCCGGAGTCGACCTCCAGGTCGATGCCGCGCAGCACCTCCACCGAACCGAACGACTTGCGCACGTCCCTGAGCTTCACCAGCGGGGTGCTCACGCGACGGTCCCCTTCCCGTAGTGCCGTTCGACGTAGTGCTGCGCCACGGTGAGCACCGATGTCATCGCGAGGTACCACAGCGCGGCGACGATGAGCAGCGGCATCGTCTGGTATGTGCGGGAGTAGATGACCTGCGCGCTGTGCATCAGGTCCATCGCGCCGAGCACGCTGACCAGCGAGGTGTTCTTCAGCGTGGCCACCGTCTGGTTCGCCGTCGGCGGGATGATGATCCGCATCGCCTGCGGCAGCACGATCCGGCGCAGGATGTGCAGCTTGCCCATGCCCAGCGCCTGCGCGGCCTCGGTCTGCCCGCGGTCCACGCCGAGCAGGCCGCCGCGCACGATCTCGGCCATGTAGGCGGCCTCGTTGAGCGCCAGCCCGAGCACCGCGGCGACGAACGGGGTGATGAACACGTTGGCGTTGCCGGAGATCAGCACCGGGCCGAACGGGATCTTCAGCTCCAGCACCGGGTACAGGGCCGAGAGGTTGAACCAGAAGATGAGCTGGATCAGCAGCGGGGTGCCGCGGAAGAACCAGATGTAACCGGCCGCGGCGCCACTGATCAGCTTGCTCTGCGACTGCCGCATCACGGCCAGCACGATGCCCAGCAGCAGCCCGGCGACCATGGTGATCGCGGTCAGCTCCACGGTCAGCAGCGCACCTCCGGCGATGGACCGCGCCGTGAGGTACTCCGCGACGACGTCCCACTTGTACTGCTCGTTGGTCACCAGGCTGGTCAGCAGCGCCGCGCCCAGCAGCACCAGGACCGCTGTCCCGACGATTCGCCACGGCCTCGGGCGCTTGACGATCACCAGCCGGCCGGCCTCGCCGACCGCTGCGTCCACTGTGGTCATGAGCGGGGTTCTCCTCGCTGGTCAGGAAGCCGGGGTTTCCACGACGGGGTCGACGATCGCGTTGGCGTCCATCCCCCAGCGGTGGAAGATGCGCCGGTAGCCGTCGTTCTCCATCAGCGTGCGCAGCGCGGCCTGCACCGCCGGGGTGAGGTCGGAGTCCTTGGGCAGCCCGATGGTGATCGCGCTGACGTTCAGCTCGCCGATCAGCTCGAACGAGTCCGGCGCCTGCGTCTGGGCGTAGGCCAGCACCGGCGTGTCGGCGAACACCGCGTCGACCCGGCCGCTGTCCAACTGCAGCAGCGCATCGTTCTGGCTGGGCAGGATGACCGGCTCGATCGGGTCGGTACCCTTGCAGGTCCGCTCGCTGAGCTCGGGCAGCCGCTGGGACTCCTGGATCGAGCCCTGCTGCACGGCGACCTTGAAGCCGCACAGCCGCTCGGTGGACAGGCCCAGCGGATTGCGGGTCTTGACCGCCAGTCCACTGCCCCAAGAGCCGTAGCGGACCATGTCGAGCGTCTCCAGGCGCTTGGCCGTGGGCGACATGCTGGAGATCGTGAAGTCGTAGCGCTTCGCCTGCAGTCCCGGGATGATCCCGTCCAGCGGCACGTTGTGCAGCGTCACGGGGATCCCGAACAGGCGTCCCATCGCCCGCGCCAGGTCGGGGTTCAGCCCGACGATCGTCGTGTTGTCCTCGGCGTAGAACTTGGTCGGCGCGCTGGAGACGTTCATGACCACGTTGAGCGTCCCGGCCTCGCGGATCCGCGCCGGCAGCAACGCGGCGACGGCCGGATCGGCGGCGAGACCGTCGAACGTCTCGTACTTGGGCCCGTCCGCGGTGCCCGTGACGTTCTCGTCGGGGTTCGTGCAGCCGACGGCGGTCAGCGACACCACCAGCGCGCCGACGACGAGCTGCCGCAGTCGGCGGGCGGCGGGCAGTGAGGGCATGCGCACTCCAGATGGCTGCATCGGCGAAGATCCCGGCTGGCGGGTGCGGCCCGGCTCGGCGGGAGTGGAACGTATATTGAATCCAACTCCGGTTTGGCCGCAAGACCTCCAGCGCGAGTCATCGCGCCCGCGGGCGACAGGAAGACTTGCGCTCGAACCCAGATTTCCCTTGTGGACGGTTGCGTCAGTACTCGTGCATGTACCGGTCGAACGCGACGTTGGCCGCCGCCCACTCGTGGGTGATCAGCTCGGTCGGCACGTCCGGCCGCGGCTCGGCGTCCACGGTGACGACGAACCCCGGCTCGGAGACCCGGCGGCGCAGCTGCACCAGGCACCCGCCTGCCGAGCGGCCGAACCGCTCCCCGTTGTCCTTGGACTCGACCTGGCCCGGCTGCAGGCGGACAGGTCGTCGTTCGGGTTTTCCGCCATGTGCCCGTTTGTAGCCCAATCCGGCAATCCCGGCACGCCGTCGCCTGCCGGTTCGAACAGGCGTGCCCTCGCCGCGCGCGGGAACCCGAGATCGGCACCGCGGCCCGGTACCGCAACTAAACTGCGTCGCGAAACGCGCGATGTCAGGGGGGGCAGATGAGCGCGAGTTCCGGCACCGCCGCCGCGGAGACCACCGACCGCATCCCCCGCGCCCTCCCGCCGTTCGCCCGCGCCGCGGTGCCGGTCGTCGCCGCGGCGACCCTCGCGCTCCTGCTCGCCCTGACGACCCGCTACGACTACGTCACCGACGAGCTCTACTTCCTGGCCGCCGGGAGGTACTACCCCGACTGGGGGTACATGGACCAGCAGCCGCTGGTCCCGCTCCTCGCCGCGTTCCTGGACCGGGCGTTCCCCGGTTCCCTGTTCGCCTTCCGGCTCCTCCCGGCCGTCGCCACGGCGCTCGGCGCGATCGTCACGGCGCTCATGGCGCGGGAGCTGGGCGGGAGCCGGCGGGCCCAGGTCCTCGCCGCGGCGGCGTATCCGCTCTCGCCGTGGATCCTGCTCAACGGCCACTGGCTCACGGCGTCCACAATGGAGCTGCTCCAGTGGACGACCATCCTCTGGTTGCTGACTCGCTGGGCGAGGCTCCGGCACGGCGGCGTCGACCGCGACCGGCTGCTGCTCGGCATCGGCCTGATCACCGCCCTGGCGGTGCAGACGAAGTTCCAGGTGCTCGTGCTGATCGCGGCGCTGCTGGTGAGCATCGCGATCAGCGGCCCGAGATCCCTCTTCGCCCGGCCGGCGCTGTGGCTCGCCGCGGCGATCCCGCTGGTCACGGCGGTCCCGACGCTGTGGTGGCAGGCCCGCCACGGCTGGCCCGCCCTGGCGATGGGCACCGCGGTGAACAACGAGAACGACCGGCTGCTCATGGTGCCGACCGCGCTGTTCTACGCGGGCCTGCTGGTGGGCGCCGCGTGCTGCTGCTACGGCGCCCTCCGGCTCCTGCGGGCTCCGGAGCTGCGGTCGTTCCGGTTCCTCGGCTGGGCCGCGATCTCGGTGTTCCTGTTCTTCCTGGCCGCCGGCGGCCGGCCGAACTACGTCGCGGGCCTGTTCGGGCTGCTGTTCGCCGCGGCGGCCACCGGCTTGCAACGCCGCACCGGAAAGCTGCTGTGGCCCGCCTACCTGCTCTCGGCGGTCCTGCCGCTGTCGCTGCTGCCGGTCTACCCGCTGGGCTTCCTGGCCCGCCATCCCGAGCTGCCGAGCTACGTCCGCCTCTACGAGACCGGCTGGCCCGAACTCACCGAAGCGGTGGCCCGCGCCTACCGAGCGCTCCCGGCCGAGCAGCAGCGCCGCACGGCGATCGTCGCCGAGAACTACTACCTGGCGGGGGCGCTCGACGTCCTCGGCCGGAAAGCGGGCCTGCCCCGCGTCTACAGCCCGCATCGCGGCTACTGGTTCTTCGGCGCACCACCGGAAACCGCTGACTCCGTGCTCTACGTCGGGAGCAGGAACCCGCTTTCGGTCCACTTCGGACGATCGCGGGAACTCGGCGAGGTCGAGACGGGCCTGGTGAACGTGGCGGAGGGCAACACGATCACGCTCTACCAGGACCCGTTGCAGCCGTGGCCCGCGCTGTGGCCGCGAATCCGCACGATCTGACGCTCACCTCGGGCCCCAGGGACCGCCGGGCCGCGGGCCGTTCGGCCCCGGCGGCTGCGGCGGACGCCCCGGCGGCCGGTGCCCGCCGGGCGGGAACCCGCCGGGCGGCTGCGGGCCGCGGGCGGCCGGTGGGCGCGGCTGGTAGGCAGGCAGCTGGCCCGCCGCGAGCTGCGCGGGCGGGGCGAAGAAGCCCGACCGCTCCTGGCGGGCCCACGGCGGCGGTGGCGCCTGCGGCAGCCGCCGGAAGAAGGCGTCCCGCGCAGCACGCATCAACCCCAAGATCGCCTCCCGCCTGGCGAAGAACTTCTCCGGCGGGATCGTCTCCTTCTCGGCGTGCGCGTGCAAGAGTGCGAGTTCGGTGGCCGCCAGCTGGTAGTCGCCCATCGCCCGCGCCCCGGTCGCGCCCGCCTGCGCGCGCGCCCAGTGCCGCGCCTGCCGGCGACCGGCGAGGCTGCCGAGCATCTGCACGTCGCGCGGCTGCACCAGGCCGCTCGGGATGTAGGCGGGCAGGTACTTGCCGATCAGGTGAACCAGCCGCTTGCGGTCCAGCACCACGATCACGACCAACGCGATCAGCACCAGGAACTGCACCAGGTACGCCACCACCATGCCCAGGAAGCCGGCGAACGTCAGGCTGCCGTTCCACAGCGCGTGCAGGAAGACCGCCCCGCACCAACCGCCGACCACGGCGAAGAACCGGCCCACGCCCCGGTGCGTCGCGGCGTAGGCGACGCCGAGCCCGGTCATCGCGGTGTACATCGGGTGCCCCAGCGGCGCGATCACGCCGCGGATCAGCACCGTCACCCAGATCTCGCCGGTCTCGGCGCCCAAGCCCTGCATGTAGTAGAGGACGTTCTCGACCAGCGCGAAGCCCAGCCCGCACATCCCGGCGTAGACGATCCCGTCGGTCGGCCCGTCGATCTCGTGCCGCCGCACCCACAGCAGGTACAGCAGCAGCGCACCCTTGAAGCTCTCCTCCACCACCGGCGCGACGATCGACACCGTGACCACCGAGGCGGCCTCCACGCCCAGCACCGGAGCCATCAGGATCTCGCTGCCGGTGTTCACGACCAGCGCGCCGATGATGGCCACCCCGGCGCCCCAGCCGAACGCCAGCCACAGGTTGAGCTGCGGCTCCGGCTCCAGCCGGTCGATGAGCAGGATCAGGCCGATCAGCACGACGGCGGTCGGCAGCGCCAGCGCGGTGCCGATCACCACGTTCACCGGCCCGCCCTGCAGCAGGTAGAAGGCCAGCGCCAGCAGCAGGCAGAAACCGGACACGACCAGGCCGATGATCAGCGGTATCGGCGCGCGGTTGGTGCTGCGGCCTTCCAGGACGGACCGAGGACTGAGTGCGGGCATGCCCGCGAGCGTAGGAGATGCCCCGAGCCCCCCGCCCCGGGTACCGCGATCTCGCCGGAAATCACCGGTTGCCGATCGTCCCGGACGGGGCTCGACTCGTTCCGACCGATCCGCCCGGCAAGGCCGGCAGCGCCTCCTCCGAGCGGTCGGCGTCGCGCTAGAGCGCCGGGCGGTGGCTTTCCGTGTACGCCCACGGCCGGACCCGCTCCAGTTCCTTGCCCAGCCGGAACACCGTGGCGTCGTCGTAGGTGTGGCCGACGATCTGCACACCGGTGGGCACGCCGTTGTCGCCGTGACCGCTGGGCACCGCGAGCACGGGGCACCGGTTGTTGATGTTGAACGGGGTCGTCAGGGTCGCGTCGGAGAACCGGGCGAAGCGGTGACCGTCCACTTCGAACTCGCCGATCAGGTCGTCACCGGCCGGCAGCGCCGGAATCGCCGCGGTCGGGCACAGCAGGGCGTCGAAACCGGACATCGCCTCGGCGAGCTCGCGCTGCATGCGGGTCTCGATCCGCAACCCGTCGAGGAAGCCGCCCCGGTCCACGGCCTTCGCCGCCCAGCCCAGGAACGCCGCGGTGTAGGGCGCGACGAGGTCGTGCCGGTCGCCGACGACGTCCTGGACCAGCGCTCCGAAGATGGTGCCGAAGTGCATTCCGGTGGCCCGGCCGATCTCCGCGCGGGTCCAGGGCAGTTCGATCTCCTCCACGACCACACCGGCCTGCGCCAGTGCGTCGGCGACCGCGCGGGTGTTGCGCTCGACGTCCGGCTTGACGTCGTAGTCACCGAGGCGCACGCACAGCGCCACCCGCATCCCGGCGGCCGGTTCGTACTCGGTGGGCAGCGCGATGCGGGGCCGCAACGACGTGTGGTCGCGCGGGTCCGGGCCGATCAGCGTGTTGGCGAACAGGATCGTGTCGTCGACGGTGCGGGCCAGCGTGCCGTCGCCGCGGTAGAAGTCCATCGACAGCGGCGGAGTGCCGGGAATCCGGCCGTAGGGGGCCTTGAACCCGACGGTTCCGGTGAAGGCGGCGGGAATCCGGGTGGAGCCGCCGATGTCGGAGGCCGTGGCCAGCAGCGCCGTGCCGGCGGCGAGCGCGGCGGCGGACCCGCCGGAGGAGCCGCCGGGCGTGTATTCCGGGTTCCACGGGTTGCGGGTGACGCCCCACATCGGCGTGTGGGTGAACGTGGAGATGCTGAACTCCGGCGTGGTGGTGCGGGCGTGGATGATGCCGCCCGCATCCAGGACGCGGTCGATGACCGGGGCGTTCTCGGCGGCCACGTTGCCCTTGTTGATCAAGGATCCCTCGGTCAGCGAACGGCCCGCGATGGCGTGCTTCTCCTTGGCGGCGACCGGGATTCCCTCCAGCGGCCGGGGCGCGGGCCCCTTGCCCAGGTACCGGGCCTCGGCCTGCGCGGCGGCCGCCAGGGCCTCGTCGAAGAGCCGCTCGGTGAACGCGTTCACCTCGGGCTCGACCTGCTCGGCGCGCTCGATCAGCGCCTGCAGCAGCTCCACCGGTGACAACGCGCGCTTGGCGAACAGCGCTCGCGCTTCGGTCGCACTGAGGTAGATCAGCTCCGACATGCCACTCCTTTATTCAGCTGTTGCACCGTTGTCGCGCAGGTGTCGTGAGTGGCGATCACCGCCACTCACGGCACCTCCGGGGTGGGCGCGCGGCCCGACCTCAGCTGTTCTGCGGGAACCCGAGGTTGACGCCGCCGTGGGACGGGTCCGGCCACCGCGTGGTGACCACCTTCGTGCGGGTGTAGAACTGGATGCCGTCCGGGCCGTAGGCGTGCGCGTCGCCGAACAGCGAGTCCTTCCAGCCGCCGAACGAGTAGTACGACACCGGCACCGGGATCGGCACGTTCACGCCGATCATGCCGACCTCGACCTCCTCGCAGAACTGCCGCGCGGCGCCGCCGTTCTCGGTGAACACCGCCGTGCCGTTGCCGTACGGGTTGTTGTTGAGCACCTCGATCGCCGAGTCGTAGCCGGGCACCCGGAGCACCGACAGGACGGGGCCGAAGATCTCGTCGGTGTAGATCGACATGTCGGTGCCCACGCGGTCGAACAGCGTCGGCCCCAGCCAGAACCCGTCGTCCCCGCCGTCGACCCGCACGCCGCGCCCGTCCACCACCAGGTCCGCGCCCGCTTCGACGCCGGCGTCCACATAGGACGTCACGCGGTCCCGGTGGGCGGCGGTGACCAGCGGGCCCATGTCGCAGCCGCGGCGCCCGTCGCCGACGCTGAGCTTGGCCATCCGTTCCGCGATCTTGGCGACGAGCTCGTCGCCGACCGGGTCGACGGCGACGACCGCGGAGATCGCCATGCACCGCTCCCCCGCCGAGCCGAACCCGGCCGACACCGCGGCGTCCGCAGCGAGGTCGAGGTCGGCGTCGGGCAGCACCACCATGTGGTTCTTCGCCCCGCCGAGGGCCTGCACCCGCTTGCCGTTGCCGGTGCCGGTCTCGTAGACGTAGCGCGCCACCGGCGTGGAGCCGACGAACGACACCGCCTTCACCACCGGGTGCGCCAGCAGCGCGTCGACCGCGACCTTGTCGCCGTGCACCACGTTGAACACGCCGTCGGGCAGCCCGGCCTCCTGCCACAGCCCCGCGATGAAGTTCGCCGCAGACGGGTCCTTCTCGCTGGGCTTGAGCACCACGGCATTGCCGCAAGCGATGGCGCCCGGCACGAACCACAGCGGCACCATGGCCGGGAAGTTGAACGGCGAGATCACCCCGACGACGCCCACCGGCTGCCGCACCGAGTGCACGTCCACGCTCGTCGAGGCGTTCTCCGAGAAGCCGCCTTTGAGCAGGTTGGGGATGCCGCAGGCGTACTCGACGTTCTCCAGGCCGCGCTGCACCTCGCCGGCGGCATCGGACACGACCTTGCCGTGCTCGGCGGTGATGATCTCGGCCAGCTCGCCCTTGCGCTGGTTGAGCAGCTCGCGGAAGGCGAACAGAACGTTGGACCGCTTCGCCAGCGACGCGCGCCGCCAGCTCTTGAGCGCTTCTGCGGCCGCCGTGACCGCGGCGTCCACATCGGACTCCGCGGCGAACGCGACCCGCTTGGTCACCTGCCCGGTGGCGGGGTCGAAGACCTCCCCGCTGCGCTGCGGGGCCGCGTCGGCGGGCTTGCCCGCGATCCAGTGCCTGATCAGTTCTGTCATGCGTGGAGCTCCTGCTCGGCCAGCGAGATTGTTTCGGTGAGGATCTGCAGCGCCTGCGCCGCTTCCTCCTCGGTCAGCGTCATCGGCGGCGCCAGGCGCAGGACGTTCCCGTGCAGCCCGCCCTTGCCTACCAACAGCCCATGCCGCTTCGCCAGCTCCATCACCCGCGTGGCCGACGCGGCGGCGGGCGTGCGGGTGCCGGGTTCGACGAGCTCGACGCCGATCATCAGGCCCTTGCCCCGCACGTCGCCGATCAGCGGGCACCGCTGGGCGTGCGCCCGGAGGCCGTCGAGCAGCCGGGTGCCGAGCTTCGCGGCGTTGCCCTGCAGGTCGTGGTCGAGCAGGTAGGCCAGGGCGGCCCCGGCGCCGGCGGTGGAGATCGGGTTGCCGCCGAAGGTGGAGATCGAGTTCGCGGTCAGGCAGTCCATCAGCTCCGCGTCGGCGACCACCCCGCCGATGGCCAGCCCGTTGCCCAGGCCCTTGGCGAAGGTCATCGCCACAGGCACCACGCCGTGCGCCTGGATGCCCCAGAAGTGCTCGCCGGTGCGGCCCCAGCCGGTCTGCACCTCGTCGGAGATCAGCAGGATCCCGTACTCCTCCAGGACCTCGGCGAAGGCGCCGAACAGCCCGTCCGGCGGGGTGGCGAAGCCGCCGACGCCCTGGATCGGCTCGGCGATCATGCAGGCCACGTCACCGGCGGTGGTGGTCTCGATGACCTCGCGCAGGTCGTCGACGCAGGCGGCGATGTAGCCGGCGTCGGAGAGGTCCCGGAACGGGCTGCGGTAGCGGTATCCGCCGTGCACGTAGCTGACCTTCACCGGCGACAGCGAGCTGGCCGACCAGCCGCGGTTGCCGGTCACGCCGAGGGTCCCGAAGGCGCGCCCGTGGTAGGAGTTGCGCAGCGCGAGGACCTGGTTGCTGCGCCGGTACTGGGTGGCCAGCATGAGCGCGGTCTCGTTCGCCTCGGTGCCGGAGCCGGTGAAGAACACCTTGGGGTTGGTCATCCCGGACAGCTCGCCGATCCGCTCGGCCAGCTCCACCTGCTGCCGGATCAGGTAGAGCGTCGAGGTGTGCAGGATGCCGGTGTCGACCTGGCGGCGGATCGCGTCGCTGATCTCGGCGACGTCGTAGCCGATGGCGTTGGTCAGGATCCCGGCGAAGAAGTCCAGGTAGGTGTTGCCGTCGGCGTCGGTGACGTGCCGTCCCTCGCCTGCGACGATCTCGATGGGCTCGTCGTAGTAGAGCGCCAGCCAGCCGGGCATGGCGGCGCGGTGCCTGGCCAACAAGGATTCCGTCATCAGCGTCCTCTTCCCTTCAGGGGCGGCCGGTTGCTCCGCGGCGGTCGTGCGTGCCGCTGCGGCCAGTCTTGTCGGCCGCGGCAGCCGCTTCCACGGACAACCTGTACTCATTTGGCGCCGTGGGCATTACGGTTTGTGCACCATGGATGCCGCGATGAAACCGACCTCGCCGGACGTGCTGGCGCTGCCGACCGTGTCCGAGGTGCTGGAGCTGCCGGTCCTTCGGCGCGGCAAGCCGCGGGTGGTGGCCGGCGCCTCCGGCCTGGACGGGCGGGTGCGCTGGGTGCACGTCGCGGAGATCGCCGACATCGCCCCGCTGCTCAGCGGCGGCGAGCTGGTGCTGACCACCGGCATCGCGCTCCCCGAGGAGCCCGCGCAGCTGGTGCGCTACGTCGACGAGCTCGCCGCGGTCGGGGCGTGCGGACTGGTCGTGGAGCTGGTGCGCCGGTGGCGCGACCGGGTGCCGACGGCGCTGGTGGACGCGGCGCACCGGCACGACCTGCCGCTGGTGACGCTGTCGGAGGAGACGAAGTTCGTGGCCGTCACCGAGGCGGTGATCGCCCGGATCCGCGACGCCCAGCTGGCCGAGCTGCGCGCGACGCACGCCATCCACGAGACGTTCACCGCGCTGACCACATCGGGCGCCGAACCCGCGTCGGTGCTGCGGGAAGCGGCGCGGATCGCCGGCCGCCCGGTGGTGCTGGAGACGCTCGCCCACCAGGTGCTCGCCTACGACTCGGCCGGCCAGGACCCGGTGGCGCTGCTGGCGGAGTGGGCGGAGCGGTCCCGCTCGGTGGTGCAGTCCGGCCGCACCTCCTACGACCCGGACCAGCGGTGGCTGACCACCGTGGTCGGGGCTCGCGGCGACGACTGGGGGCGGCTGGTGATGCTCGGGCCGGAGCCGCCGCACCGGCACGTCGTGGTCGCCGAGCGGGCGGCGTCGGCGCTGGCGGTGAACCGGCTGGCGACCCGCGACCGGGAGAGCCTGGAGCGCCAGACGCACCGCACGCTGATCACCGAACTGCTCGCGGGCAACGCCGATACCGCCGATCTGGCGGCCCGGTCCGCGGGCGTCGGCGTGCCGCTCGACGGTCCGCTGGTGGGCATCGCGGTCCGCCCGCACACCACGACGACGGTCGCGCCGGCGCTGGAAACCCAGCAGGTGCTGCGGGATCTCGCCGAGGCGACGGCGCTCGCCGCGCGCAAGGCGAAGCTGCCGGTGCTGGTGGGCGTCGTCGACGACGTCACCGTCCAAGCCCTGGTGTCGCTGCGAACGCCCGAAGCCGACGCCGTGCTGACCCGCTTGGCCGCGGAGGTCCGCCGGTCCGCGGGCACGCATTCGCTGCAGGTGGTGGTGGCGGTCGGCAGCGTCGTCGGCTCGATCACCGGGGCGCGCCGGACGCTGACCGAGGCCGCGCAGGTCGCGGAGGCGGCGCTGCACATCGACGACGGCGGCCGCGAGTTCCACCGCCTGGACGACGTGCGGCTGCGCGGGCTTTTGCACCTGCTGCGCGGCGACGAGCGGCTGATCGCGTTCGCGGAACGGGAGCTCGGGCCGATCATGTCCAACGAACGGCTGCTGGACGCATTGCGATCGCTGTGCCGCCACGGCGGGAACAAGTCCGCGGCAGCGGCGGCGGCGCACCTCTCCCGGACCGCCTACTACGCCCAGCTGGCGCGCATCGAGCAGCTGCTGGGCGTGTCGCTGAGCGCGCCGGAATCCCTGGTGTCACTGCACGTCGCGCTCCTGGCACGGGACCTGCACAGCGGATCGTGAACCCCTCAGGGCCGGGGGCTCAGGGTTCGGCGGGTCAGGTCCTGGGTCCGCTTCGTCAGGTCCGCGACGTCGATCTCGGCCCCGGTGGCGATCAGCTCGTCGAGGAGGCCGTCCACGCCGTGGTAGACGATCCGGAACGCCGTGGGCGCGTCCGGCGCGAAGGTGCCGTCGGGCACGCCGTCGGCGACGAAGTCGCCGATGCGGTCGATCACCCGGCGGTTGATGTCCTTGCACAGCTCCAGGGCCTTGGCGTTGGCCGAACCGTAGACCGTGCGGTGCAGTTCGGCGTTGCGCACCGCGTGGTCCAGCAGCGCCGCCCACAGCTCGTCCAATGTGGACCACCTCGACCCGTCGCCGGCGAGCACCCGGTCGGTGATCTCCAGGATGCCTTCGACGTAGCGCTCCCAGACGGCGGCGAGCAGGTGTTCCTTCGACTCGAAGTAGAGGTAGATGGTGCCCTGGGCGATCCCGCCCGCCCGGGCGACCTCCGCCATCGTCGCCCGCGCGAAACCCGTGGTCGAGAAGACCTCGGTCCCGGCCTGCAGGATCGCTTCGCGCCGGTCCTCCGGGCTCATCGTCACCCGGCGGCGACGTGCCGGCGTTCGTGCGGACATCTCGGCGACCTTCCTGCTGTGCGGCGGGCGCCAGCATAGCACCCGACTGAACGACGCTCACTGAGCCGCGCTCATTGACTGACTGAGCGTCATTCAGTTAGCGTTCGCGGCGGCGCGCTCGCGCCGTCCGATCACTCCGCGAGGTTCTCCCGAATGCCGAATTCCCCTGTCCCCGAACGTCATCCACGACTGCTGCTGGCGCTGATCAGCAGCGGCGTCTTCCTGGTCCAGCTCGACGCGACGATCGTGGCCATCGCCCTACCGGACGTGCAGGCGCACCTCGGCGTCGGCGTCGGCGATCTGCAGTGGATCGTCGCCGGCTACACGCTCATGCTCGCCGGGCTGCTGCTCACCGCGGGCACCCTCGGCGACCGCTTCGGCCACCGGCGGCTCTTCCTCGGCGGGCTCGTCGCGTTCACCGCCGTCTCCGCGCTCTGCGCGCTCGCGCCGACCTTCGAGGCATTGCTGGCGGCACGAATCCTGCAGGGCGCCGCGGGATCCGTGCTCATCCCGGTGTCGTTGGCGCTGATCAGCACGGTGTTCCCGGATCCACGAGCGCGCGCGAAGGCCATCGGCACCTGGGCCGGCATCGGCGGGCTGGCACTCGCGGTCGGGCCGCTGCTCGGCGGCGTGCTGGTCGAAGCCTTCGGCTGGCCGAGCATCTTCTGGGTGAACATCCCGGTCGGCGTCGCCGCCGCGCTCGCCCTCCGACACCTCCTCCCGACACACCGTCCACAAGGGACTCGTTCGCTCGATCCGCTGGGACAGCTGCTCTTCGCCGCGTCGATCGCCACGCTCACCTACGCGCTGATCGAAGGCGGGCGCGACTGGACGGCCACGCCCGTCGTGGCCGCGCTCGTGGGCGCCGCAGCGGGGTTCGTCGTCTTCGTGCGCTGGGAGCTGCGGCATCCCGACCCGATGGTGCCGATCCGGCTGTTCCGCAGCCCGGTGGTGCTGGTCGCCGGGGCGGTCAACCTGTTCGGCCTGCTCGGCCTCTACGGCGGCATCTTCCTGCTGACGCTCTACCTGCAGCAGGTGAACCGGCTCAGCGCGGCTGCGGCCGGACTGCGGTTCCTGGCGCTGAACCTGGCGATCATGATCTTCTCGTACCTGGCCAGCGTGCTGGCCGCGAAGCTGGGGCCGCGGCCGCCGATCGTCGCCGGTTCTGCGCTGACCGCCATCGGCCTGTTGGCCCTGACCGGGCTCGGCGTCGGCACCGGATACGGGCAGTACTGGTGGGCGCTCGCGCTGCTCGGCGCCGGGGTCTCGCTGGTCGGCGCGCCCGCCACCGTGGCGCTGCTGAGCGCGGTTCCGCCCGAGCAAGCCGGTGCCGCATCGGGAATTTCCAACACCTTCCGGCAGCTGGGCAGCGTGTTCGGCGTCGCGGTCTGCGGCACGCTGCTCGTCTCGCACCTGCGGGCGGAACTGCCCGCCCGGCTGCCGGCGCTCCCGGCGGCCGCGATCGACCCGCTGTCCAGCGGAGATCTGTCGATCATCGACCGGCTCCCGATCGACCTCCGGCAACCGGCCTTCGACGTCAGCGCACGGCTGCTCGCCGAGGGGCTACACCTGGGCGCCCTGACGGCCGCCGTCTGCGCGCTACTCGCCGGAGCGGCCGCCCTGCTGTTCCTGCCCCGAAGCGGCGCGATCCGGCCGCTTTCCCAGTCCCAGCCACAAGTTCGCGCCCGCCGGAGAAGGACACCGCGGCGCCGGGTGTAGCCTTGGGCCGCTGGCCGCGCACTGACGGCACCTCCCCCCAGTGGCTGTCGGTGCGCGGCCGGCCCAAAGCCCGATTCGCCGCCACAGCACCGAAAACCGGCCTTCGCCGTTCCCCGCACCGCGATCGGAGCCCGCGCCCCTCCCCGCGAAACGAAGCACCCCCGGCGCCAACGGCCCCCAAACCGATCATGACGGTCCCGACGGCCCTCACCGACGCAATCAAACAGACCCCACTGCCCGACCCCGGGCGCCGGTGCCCGGTGCCCGGTGCCCGGTGCCCGGTGCCGCAATTTCAATGGAAATCGAAGGTCCGATTTCCATTGAAATTGCGGAAGACCGGGCCGGACGCCTGCACCTGGCGGGAGCGCCGCCGTCGGCCGCACCCGATTTGACCACTGTGCGTGCACGCCGACCCCGGTTCGCCCGCCGTTCGGGTGAATGGTCGATCATTGCCGCAGGAGGACATTGGGCCGAACGGGTCATTGCCCATCCACCGGGCGTCACGCGTCCCCTGCGTGCCAGTCCCGTCCGCGGAGGTGGGGAAGATGTTTCGACCGAAGCACCACTGGCAACCTGCCGAGCAGCAGCGGCACGCCGTCGCGGGAGCGCTGCCGGGCGGGCAGCGCCATCGGGACGGGGAATCCATCAACGCACTTTGCGAACGGACCGTTTCCACGGCCGGGCGCACCGAACTGGACTGGCTGTGGCCGACCTGCCCGGACTGTCTTCAGGCGGCCGAGCGGCTCAACGGAATCCCGTCATGACCCGCACCGTGGTGGTCCGCTTCGCCTTCGGGATCGTCAGCGAAGCCAGCCGCCAAGCACACCTCGCCGTCGCCCCCGAGGCCGGCATCCCGGAGCGCTGGCTCACGTACTGCGGCGTGGAGATCCCCGCGAACGTCGCCGAGGTGTCCGCGCAACCGTCCGGCATGCCGTGCATGGGCTGTCTCAGCGCCCCCGGCGGCCCGGCGAGACCGCGACTCGGCTCCGGATAGCAGAACCGCACCCGCCCGGAGGCCGGGCGGGTGCGGTCGGCTGCGACGATCAGCGCGAGAAGGTCACGGAACGCACCGCGACGTCGCGCGGGGCCTGCTGCCCCGGCCGCAGGACGTAGTAGTACACGTCGCTGGAGCAGTTCGAGTCCAGGAAGACGATCGCCGTTGCGTCGGTGTTGTTGCGCACCCCGTAGGCCGGGGCTCCCGGGTTCGGCAGTTCGAGCCGGTGGCAGAGCCGCCCGGCCGGGTCGAGGAGCGCGCGCTGGTGGTACGCGTTGGCCCCCTCGACCCAGTAGCTGAATTCGCCGTCCGCGGCGAGCGCAGAACCGGGCAGCGACAGCAGCAGACCGGCCGCACCGAGTGCGGCGGCGACAGTTGCGCGTAGACGCATCGAAACCGTCCCTTTCTGGGAAAATCGGACGCTGACACCGCAATACTCGTGATCCCGCCCGCGCGCGCCACCGCGATCACCCGCCGGTGGGG
This sequence comes from Saccharopolyspora sp. NPDC050642, assembly GCF_040654735.1. Taxonomy (NCBI): domain Bacteria; kingdom Bacillati; phylum Actinomycetota; class Actinomycetes; order Pseudonocardiales; family Pseudonocardiaceae; genus Saccharopolyspora; species Saccharopolyspora sp. NPDC050642. The sequence goes on from NZ_JBFAIN010000003.1 coordinate 99,809, forward strand.
TGATCACCGCCTGATTCACCGATCGGCTCTACCGCGCCGCGGCCAGCGACAGCGCGAAGTCCTCGGCGTCGTCCAGCCACCAGTGGCGCAGGTCGAATCCGGCCACCGCCAGCTCGTCGCGAACCCTGCCGTGCCGGAACTTCGCCGAGATCTCGGTGCGGATCTCCTCTCCCTCGGCGAAGTCCACGCCCAGGCCGAGCTCCGGCAGCTGGACGTGCATCGGCCGACCGGCCCGCAGTCGCATCTCGATCCACTCCTGCTCGGCGTTCCACAGGGCCACGTGCCGGAACCGCTCGGGCGCGAAGTCGGCGCCGAGTTCCCGGTTGAGCACCCGCAGCACGTTGCGGTTGAACTCCGCGGTCACGCCCTGCGCGTCGTCGTAGGCACGCACCAGCCGCCCCGGATCCTTCACGAGGTCGGTGCCCAGCAGCAGCCACTCACCCGGCCGCAGCGCCGCGCGCACCGCGGCGAAGAAACCCGCGCGCTCGGCCGGCAACAGGTTCCCGATCGTGCCGCCCAGGAACGCGACCAGCCGGCCCGCCCCCGCGTCCAGCGCGGACACGCCGCTGGTGAAGTCGTCGACGACGCCGCGCACCCGGACTTCCGGGTAGTCCAGCGCGATGGACTCCACGGCGGCGCGCAGCGCCGACCCGGACACGTCCAGCGGCACGAACCGCTCCAGGGTTTCGGTCTTGCGCAGCGCGTCCAGCAGCAGCCTGGTCTTCTCCGACGACCCGGACCCGAGCTCGACCAGGGTGGCCGCGCCGGTGATCTCGGCGATCTCCAGCGCGCGCCGCTGCAGGATCTGCTGCTCGGCGCGGGTCTGGTAGTACTCCGGCAGGGTCGTGATCCGCTCGAAGAGGTCGCTGCCCGCCGCGTCGTAGAACCACTTGGGCGACAACCACTTCGGGCTGTCCGTCAGTCCCTCGCGGGCATCGGTGCGCAGCGCCCGGGCCGCGTCTTCCTCGGTGAATCGGACGAGAAGTTCCGGCTCGCTCATCGCTCCCCCATCGACAACTCCGACAACGACGTCACCCGCGCATCCGCGGTGTCCGCGACGAGCAGGCACCGGTCCGGGACCTCCACCCACCCGGCTTCCGGGCCGAACGGCTCCGACGCCACCGCCACCGACGCCTCCGCCCGGCGCACCCACAGCGCGTGCGTCCAGGTGGTGGCGATCAGCCGGGCACCGTCGGAGAGCAGCAGGTTCAGCCGCGAATCCGGTGCGGCGGCGACGATCTCGCACACCAGCTCCCGCACCGCCCGGTCCGGCTCCTCGCCGTCGGCCAGCCGCTGCCGCAGCAGCGCCCACAGCAGCGCCGAGTCGGTGGCCGCCTCCAGCGTCAGCAGGTCCACGACCTCCAGCCGGGCGGCGAGCTTCGCCAGCGAATCCGGCCAGCCGGTGACCCGGCCGTTGTGGCTGAACAGCCAGGTGCCATCGGTGAACGGCGCGCATGCGCCTGGCGTCACCGGCATGCCGACGGTCGCCGAGCGGACCGCCGCGACCACCGCGCCGCTGCGCACGTCCGCGGCCATCTGCCGGAACGATTCGTCCGTCCACATCGGAACGGCGGCCCGGTAGCGGGCGACCGCGCCGTCCGGCCGGTACCAGCCGACGCCGAAGCCGTCGACGTTGATCGTGCCGCCGCCGCGCATGTCGTTGGGCGCCCACGTCTGCTCCAGCAGCGAATGGGCCGGTTCGAGCAGCAGTTCCGCCAGCGACACGGCTGGCCCCAGGTATCCCACGTGCCGGCACATCGGTCAGTCGCACTCCCCTCGTCGGGGCGTCCGGGCGCACCGGAATCCGGCGAAGATCTGCCGCCGGATCGGGTAGTCCCAGTTCCGGAAGGTGCCGCGGCACGCAGTGGCGTCGGTGCCGAACGAGCCGCCGCGCAGCACTTTGTAGTCGGGCCCGAAGAACACCTCGGAGTACTCGCGGTACGGGAACGCCGAGAATCCCGGGTACGGCGAGAAGTCCGTCGACGTCCACTCCCAGACGTCGCCGATGAGCTGCCGCGCGCCGCACGGCGCCGCCCCGTCCGGATACGCCCCGGCGGGCGCCGGTCGCAGGTGCCGCTGCCCCAGGTTGGCGTGCTCGGGACGCGGGTCGGCGTCGCCCCACGGATACCGCCGGGACCGGCCGCTCGCGGGGTCGAACCGCGCGGCCTTCTCCCACTCGGCCTCGGTGGGCAGCCGCTTGCCCGCCCACGCCGCGTACGCCTCGGCCTCGTGGAAGCTGACGTGCACCACCGGCTCCTCCGGCGGCACCGGCTCGACGTGGCCGAACCGGCGGCGCAGCCACCGGTCGCCCTCCAGCCACCAGAATCGCGGCGCCCGCAGGCCGGCCCGCTGCCGGTGCGCCCAGCCCGCGTCGCTCCACCAGCGCGGGTCGTCGTAGCCGCCGGCGTCGATGAACGCCAGGTACGCGCCGTTGGTGACCGGGGTGCTGTCGAGGTAGAAGTCGTCGACGTGGACCTGGTGCGCCGGGCGCTCGTTGTCCAGCGCCCAGGGTTCCGCGGAGGTGCCCATGGTGAACGGCCCGCCGGGCACGAACACCTCGGGCGGCAGCACGTCCACATCGGACGGTGGCGGCTCGGCCGCGAGGGCCGGTGGCCCGTCCCGCAGCTGGTGGGTGGCCAGCATCGTCTCGTCGTGCTGCTGCTCGTGCTGCACGATCATGCCGAAGGCGAACGCCTGCTGGACCAGCCGCCGCCCCTCCAGCGGGACGCGGTCGACCAGGTCGAAGACCTTCGAGCGCACCGTTGCGACGTACTCGCGCGCCTCGGCCGGGCCCAGCAGCGGCAGCTGCGGGCGGTCGGCCCTGGCGTGCTGGAACGCGTCGTAGAGGTCGTCGATCTCCGGGCGGATCGCCGGCGCGCCGCCGACGTCGCGCACCAGCCACAACTCCTCCTGGCTGCCGACGTGCGCCAGGTCCCAGACCAGCGGCGACATCAGCGGCGAATGCTGCTTCACGAGGTCCTCGTCGTCGACCGAATCGGTCAGCTCGGCGCTGCGCTGCCGGGTGCGCGCGAGTTCCGCGGCCACGTGCGCGCGCAGGTCGGCGATCCCCAGATCCACCAGATCTTGCGTGCTTTCCACCGGTCACCTCCGGTTTCGTCAGCGGTCGGCGGGCGCGGCGAGCCGTCGCGCCACGAAGTCGGCCAGCCGCCCGGCCAGTCCGGCCGGGCTGTCCGGCTCCTCCTCCAGGTGCCGGCACGCCAGCTCGAACACGTCGCGGGCGCTGCGCGCCAACGCCGGGTCCAGCAGCCCGTGCCGGGCGGCCTGCACCCACCGGCCGACCGCCGGGGACGTCATCGCCAGCACCTTGTCCACAGTGGATTCGTCGCGGAACAGCGCGATCAGCGCGCCCGCGGGCAGCATCCAGTCCTGGCCGGGCTGCGCGTCGAGGTAGCGGACCTCGAAGTAGCCGCGCGGCCGGACCGGCGGGAAAACCGTGGACAGGTGGTAGTCGAGGTCGTCGCGGGTGGGCGGGTGCGGCAGCGCGCCGTGGATCCACTCCGCGAAGCTGATGCCGCTGGGCGCAGTCCAGTCCCCGCCGTCGCGGCGCAGGCACACGATCGCGGTGTCGAGCACCCGCTTGGCCCAGCTGGTCGCCGGGTCGACGGTGATCGGGCCGGGCCGGGTGCGCGGCGGATCGGTGCGCAGCAGCGCACGGGTGCGGGTGGACACCCAGCCGGTGCGTTCGCCGAAGAGCATCGGCGAATTCGCGAACGTCGCCATCATCACCGGCCCCAGCGCGTGCAGCGCCGCCCAGCGAGCGGCCACCCGGTCCGGTTCGCCGGCGTCGAGGCAGACCTGCACGCCTGCGGTGCTGCACATCATCAACCGGCCGTCCAGGCCGATGCGGTCGAATGCGGTTTCCATCGCGGCGTAGCGCGGCACCCGCAGGATCCGGTTCGGGTACCGCCACGGGTCGGTGCCCTGCTCGCCGAGCACCAGGCCGGCGGCGCGCAGCCGGCGCTCGACGTACTCGGCGTCGGTGGCGACGACGCTGAACAGCGACCGCATGGACGTGGTGGGAAGACTGGAGATCTCGACCTGGCCGCCGGGTTCGACGGTGAGCACCGAGCCGTTGGGCAGTTCGCGGTGCGGGCTGTCCGGGACCAGGGAGCGCGGGGCGTGCGGGCCGAGCGCGGCGATCAGAGTCGCGGCGTCGAGCGTTCGGCCCGGGTCGTCGGAGTGGTGCACGGTCCATTCGAGTTCGATGCCCAGCAGTCGCGGCGGACCGTGCTTGAAGCACACCGACGCGACGTAGGCCTCTGCCTCGGCCCTGGTGCGGACCCGGGAGGCCGGGAAGTCGGCGGCGGCGGGGTCGGTCGTAGTGGGCAATTTGATCACCCCCTGTAATTGGCCGGTTACCGACGCTACCGCTCCCCCCTGACGCCCGCGACCCTTGTTCTTGATCCGGAGAACTGGTACTAGCGAAACGGGAAACCCGTTCCCCCACCCGCTTTTCCCGGATCTCGACCGCCACGCGGGTAACGGTTCCGCCGGTCCCGGCGACCATATGGTCGGAGGTCGCCCATCGGTTGGGACATGCGCAGCAAAACGTACGTACGGATTGCAATGTGGCGACCGCACCTGGGACGATCAGAGCATGCCTCGGGTCAGCCAAGACCACCTCGACGCCCGGCGCCGTCAAATCCTCGACGGCTCCCGGTCGTGCTTCGCGCGCTTCGGCTACGAAGGCGCCACCGTGCGGCGGCTGGAAGAAGCGACCGGCCTGTCCCGGGGTGCGATCTTCCACCACTTCAAGGACAAGGAGTCGCTGTTCCTCGCGCTGGCCGAGGACGACGCGACCCGGATGGCCGACGTGGTGGCCGAGCAGGGCCTGGTGCAGGTGATGCGCGACCTGCTCGCCGAGCCCGCCGGCGGCGCCAGCAGCGCGCCCGGCGCGGACTGGCTGGGCACCCGCCTGGAGGTGTCGCGCCGGCTGCGCACGGACGAGGAGTTCCGGGCGCGCTGGGCGCAGCGCTCCGAGCAGCTGACCGCCGCCACCCGAGCCCGGCTGAAGTGGCAGCGCGACGCCGGCAACCTCCGCGACGACGTCGACGTCGACGTGCTGACCGCCTACCTGGAGCTGGTGCTGGAGGGACTCGTGTCCCACCTGGCGATGGGCCTGCCCGCGGAACACCTCCCCGCGGTGCTGGACGTCGTCGAGGAGAGCGTCCGCCGCCACCGCGGTAGCTGACCCGCGCGGCCCGCCCGGGTAATCTCGCTACCGCGAACGGCCGAGCCCCAGCAGGACCATCCGGCTCGGCGCACACCCCGAAGGAGCGCGCGGCGCATGTGGAGCGAGTGGTGGAACCGCTTCCTCGCCTCGGACCCGGCGCTGCGCCGCCTGCGCACCGCTGCCCGGGTGACGCTGTCGGTCGCGCTCTCGCTCGTGGTGGTGCTGCCGCTGCTGGCGTGGTGGGGGCAGCCGCTGCCGCTGGCCATGCTGGCCGCGGTGGTGGCGATCAACTCCTCGCTCGGCATCAACGACCCGGACCGGCGGCAGCAGAAGATCACCAACCTGCTGATGCCGCTGCCCGCGGTGCTCGCGCTGCTGCTGTCGATCCTCACCTCGCCGTGGCCGCTGCCGCACAGCCTGCTGTTCCTCGTGGTGATCTTCACCGCCACCTACATCCGCCGGTTCGGGCCGCGGTTCTTCCCGCTGGGGATGGTCGCGTTCATGGGCTACTTCTTCGCGATGTTCCTGCGCCCCCAGCTGCCGCAGCTCCCCGCGCTGATCGCGGCGGCGGTGGTCGGGGCGCTGGCCGCGTTCGCGATGCGGTTCCTCGTGCTGCGGGACGATCCCGAAGGCGTGCTCGAACGCGGCCGCCACACGCTGCGCGCCCAGGTGCACGGGCTCCTGCACGCGGCGCGCGACGTCGCCGAGCACCCGGATTCGACGCAGCGGCGACGCGAACTGCACAACCGCTCGGTGCGGCTCAACGAGACCTCGCTGATGCTGGAGAACACCGTCGGCCAGCTCGACGACCTCGACGAGGCCGGCCGCGAGCTGCTCCGGCAGCGCATCCTCGACGTCGAACTCGCGGCCGAGAATCTGCTCACCCCGCTGATGCGGCTCGTCGACCATCCCAGCGGCGGCGCCACCGTGCCGCACGCGATCACCGCGCTGCTCGCGGTGCTCAACACCGAGCCGCGGGAGGTCCGGGAGGCCACGCGGCTGGTCGCCGAGGGGATCGAGCAGCAGGGCTCGGTGGAGATCGCGATGGCGGTGCGGCGGCTCGGCGTCGGGCTCGCGGAGCTGGCCGACGCGACCGGCGAGCTCGGCGGGGAACGCCGGGAGGAGGCGCCGCCGGAACCGGCCGGCGAGCCGGAGCCGGCCGAGGATGACGAGACCGGGTTGCGGCGGCCCGAGCTGCGGATGGCGATCCAGGTGACCTGCGCGACCGCGCTGGCGATCATGCTGGGCCAGCTGGTCTCGCCGAACCGGTGGTACTGGGCGGTGATCACCGCGTTCGTCGTGTTCATCAGCACCAACAGCCGCGGCGAGCTGCTGGTGCGGGCGTGGCAGCGCACCGCGGGCACCATGCTTGGCGTGGTCGCGGGCATCCTGGTCGCCGCGCAGATCTCCGGCAACACCCCTGCCGAGATCGCCATGATCCTGACCTGCGTGTTCCTGGGCTTCTACTTCGCCGGCTACTCGTACGCGGTGATGACGTTCTTCATCACCGCCTTGCTCGGCGCGCTCTACGGGATGCTCGGCACCTTCGACGAGGCCGTCCTGGAGACGCGGCTGTGGGAGACCGCGGTCGGCGCGGCGGCGGGCGTGCTGGCGGCGGTGTTCGTGCTGCCCACCCGCACGCGCTTCCTGGTGCGCACCAACATCCAGGACTTCCTGCTGACGCTGCGGGACTTCCTGCGCGGCACCGGCACCGAGATCAGCGAGCACGGCACGGTCGCCGGGCTGCAGGAGTCGATGCGCGACCTCGACGACGGGCTGCAGCGCGTGATCACCAGCGCGAAGCCGCTGACCAGCTACCGGCTGCGCTCCCGGCGCAGCCAGGTCCAGCGGTCGGTGGCGATGCTCAGCGGCTGCGCCTACTACGTGCGCAACCTGGCGGTCGCGCTGTCCTCCACTGTGGACATGGTCGACGAGGACACCCGCAACCGGCTGGCCGAGCTGCTGTGGGCGCTGGCCGACGCGGTGGAGTCGCTGACCGACGAGGCCCAGGTCAGCTTCGAGGCGGCGCTCGCCTCGGCGCACCGCACGGCCGACGCGCTGCACGACATCGCCGAATCGCTGACCGACGGCCCGACTTCCCTGCACCGCACCATCCGCTGGCTGGATCGCACGACCCAGGTCGTCGAAGACCTGGCCCGCGAACTCCCCGCGGCCACGCCCGAGAAGCAACCCGCCGCTTGAGCTGCCGGGCAGTCCAGTCGATCCAGATTGGACCGCGCCTCGGCGCGCCTGCTTCGTTACGGTCGTGAGTGAGTTTTCCGGTTCTTACCGGATCAAACGCTCACGAAGGATGTCGCATTGCACCCGAAGCTCTCCGAAGACCTCGCCCGGCTGCCCGAGCTGCTCGACATCGCCCGGCGATGCGCCGTCGAGGCGCTGTCCGGGATCGCGGACCGGCCGACCGCCGTGCCGCCCGCACCACCGAATCCTGAGTCGCTGCCCGATTCCGGCGTCGGCGCCGAAGCCGCCCTAGAACGGTTCCAGAGCCGCTGGGCGCCGGGCTTCTCCGGCAGCGCGGGGCCCCGCTACCTCGGGTTCGTGACCGGTGGCGCAACCCCGGCTGCCGTGGCAGGCGACTGGCTGACGAGCACGTTCGACCAGAACGCGGCTGCCGGCGGCGACTCGTCGGCGCTGGACCTGGAACGCGAAGCGACCGGCTGGCTGCGCGAGCTGTTCGGCCTCGGCGCGGCGCACGAAGGCGCGTTCGTCAGCGGCGCGACGATGTCGAACTTCGTCGGGCTGGCGATCGGCCGCGAATGGGTCGGTGAGCAGCTCGGCGTGTCCGTGGCGCAAGACGGCGTTGCAGCGCTCGGGAACGTCCCGGTGCTTTCCGGCAGTCCGCATTCCAGCGTCTACAAGGCACTCTCGATGCTCGGCCTGGGCCGCGGTTGCGTTCGCGAGGTGGCCACGTTGCCGGAGCGGGAGGCGGTCGACGTCGATCGGCTTTCCGCGGAACTCGCCGCGCTCGACGGGCGGCCCGCGATCGTGGTGGCCAATGCGGGAACGGTCAACACCGTGGACTTCGACGACCTGAGGGCGATCGCCGAACTGCGCCGGCGCTTCCCGTTCTGGCTGCACGTCGACGCCGCCTTCGGGGGCTTCGCCGGGCTGTCCCCGCGGCACGCCGAGCTGGTCGCCGGCCTGGACGAGGCCGACTCGGTGTGCGCGGACCTGCACAAGTGGCTCAACGTGCCCTACGACAGCGCGATCCAGTTCACCCGGCGCCGGGACCTGCAGGTCCGGGTGTTCCAGAACGCGGCCGCGTACCTGGGCCGGATCACCGAGGACCCGGACTTCGTCCACCTCACGCCGGAGAACTCGCGCCGCCTGCGCGCCCTGCCGGCCTGGTTCACGCTCGCCGCCTACGGGCGGCAGGGGCACCGCGAGATCGTCGAGCGGGACATCGCGCTGGCCCGCGACCTCGGCGACCGGATCGCCGGGATGCCGCACCTGCGGCTGCTCGCACCGGTGCGCCTCAACGTCGTCTGCTTCACCCTCGCCGACGATCCCACCGCCGAGCGGGTCGGCGCACTCGCCCGCTCCGTCGCCGGATCCGGGGAAGCGTTCCTCACCCCGACCGTCTACAAGGGAACGCCCGGTCTGCGCGCGGCCTTCAGCAATTGGCGCACCACCGGGGCGGATGTCGGGCGCGTCGCCGCCGCCCTGCGGGCCGGCTGAACCGGAATCGGCCGGGGGACACGGACTTTCGCTGCCGGGTGTGGAACCTGGCCACCGATTACGCTCCGCCCTGAACCAGGTTCCACTCCACGAGGAGACGCCCGTGAAGCGTTCGATCGCGCTCGGTCTCGCCGGGGCCGCGGTGCTGGCCGGCACCGCGGCGCCGGGAGCGGCCGCCCAGGCCGCGCCCGGCCTGCAGTTCGGCGCGTGCCCGCAGGACATCAGCCAGCCCCACCCGCAGCTGCAGTGCGCCAACCTCGACGTGCCGCTGGATTACGCCGCGCCGAACGGCGAGAAGCTGCAGCTGCTGATCGCGAAGTCGCCGGCGCGCAAGCCCGAGGCCCGGCGCGGCTCGCTGCTGATCAACCCCGGCGGCCCGGGCGGGCCGGGGGTGGCCTTCGCCGGCACGCTGGCCGGCCGGCTGCCCGCCGAGGTGCTCGACACCTACGACCTGATCGGGTTCGACACCCGCAACTCCGCGCACAGCACCCCGATCAGCTGCGTCGACCCGGCCACCTACTGGCGGCAGCCGCTGCCCGACCCGGACTCGCCGCAGACCCGCGAGCAGAACTGGCAGCGCGCCCAGGAGTACGCCGACGGGTGCGCGCAGCGGGCCGGCAAGTACCTGCCGCACCTGAACACGCCGACCAACGCCCAGGACATGGACCGCATCCGGGACGCGCTCGGCGAGCAGAAGATCAGCTACCTCGGCTACTCCTACGGCACCTACCTCGGCGCGGTGTACGGCCGGCTGTTCCCGGAGCGCGTGGACCGGATGGTCCTGGACAGCGCGGTCAACCCGGACACCTCCGAGGTCTGGTACCGCAACAACCTCAACCAGGACATCGCCGGGCAGCGGCGGCTGGGCGGCTACTTCGACTGGATCGCCCAGCACGACCAGGTGTTCCACCTCGGTACCGACCGCGGCCAGGTGCAGGCCGCCTGGGACGGCGTCCGGGCCGAGCTCCGCAAGGGGGCGCGCGGCGCGCTCGGGCCGTCGGAGCTCACCGACATCACCTTCGGCGCCCTCTACAGCGAGAGCAACTGGGAAGACCTCGCCGAGGCGGTCGCCGACTTCCGCCTCCGCGGCGACGACCGCAAGCTCGTCGCGCAGGTGTCGGCGAAGGACGCGGCGGCGGAGAACAGCAACGCCATCTACAACGCCGTGGAGTGCGCGGACGCCCCGTGGCCGACCCGCCGCAGCGAGTGGGAGCGCGACTCCGAAGAGCTGGCCGCCGACTACCCGCTGGCCGCCTGGTACAACAGCTGGACCGTCGCGCCCTGCCGGGTGTGGCACGCTCCCCGGCAGCAGCCGCTCAAGATCACCGGCGAGGGGCTGCCGCCGATGCTGGTGATCAACTCGGAGCACGACGTCGCGACCCCGTACGCGGGCGCGGTGGAGATGCACCGGTCGCTGCCGTCGTCGGTGCTGGTCACCGAGAAGGACGCGGGCAAGCACGGCGTGTGGGCGATGGCCGGCAACGCCGAGGTGGACCGGATCGGCACCGACTACCTCGTCCGGGGCGTGCTGCCGAGCGGGAACGTCACGGTCGCGGGCCACGCGAACCCGGACCCGGCGGCCCCGGAGAAACCCCGCACCCTCGACCTGCGCTGAGAAGAGGCCGGCCCCGGGATCACCGGGGCCGGCCTCTTCTCGTTCACATCAGTTCACGCCGTGCATGTAGCGCTTGATGCTCTTGGAGCCGAGCAGGAGGAGCACCGCGCAGCCGATCGTGGCCGCGCCGACGATGCCGAAGTAGACCGGCTGGTTGTCCACCGAGTACAGCTTCACCACCTGGGCGCCGAGGCCCTGCCCCATCGCCGGGGCCAGGAAGTACAGGCCCATGGTCTGGGAGGCGAAGACCTTCGGCGCCAGCTTGGTGCTCGCCGACAGGCCGACCGGCGAGAGCATCAGCTCACCGAAGGTCATGATCACGAACACCAGCGCGAGCATGATCGGCAGGTGCTTGCCGTCGCCGGCGACGAACTTCGACACCACGACCCACAGGAACGAGACGCCGACGAAGAACAGGCCGCCGACGAACTTCTGCGGGGTCGACGGCTGCCGCTCCCCCAGCTTCGTCCACAGCAACGCCATCAGCGGCGCCAGCACGATGATCGCCAGCGAGTTGATGGACTGGAACCACGACGCCGGGATCACGAACCCGAGGATGTTCAGGTCGGTGTCCGCCTCGGCGATGTTGGCCAGCGAGTTCGGCTGCTGCTCGAAGAGCAGGAAGAACAGCGCGGTCGCCAGGAACAGCGGGATGTAGGCGATCAGCCGGTCGCGCTCGATCTTGGTGATCTGCTTGCTGGAGAGCATCACCGCGAAGTAGATGACCGGCAGCACCGCGGAGATCAGGCTGATCACGTTGACCAGGCCGTCGAGGCCCATCACGCCGCTCACCGACAGGCCGACCAGGACCGCGATGAACACCAGGCCGATGCCGATCGCGCGCCCCAGCACGCGGCCCTTGTGCCCGGCGGGCAGCGGGTTGACCGGAACCAGCCCGGCCGAGCCCAGGTTCTTGCGCCCGAACTGGTACTGGATCAGGCCGATCGCCATGCCGACGGCCGCCGCGCCGAACCCGACGTGCCAGCTGACCTTCTCGCCGAGGGTGCCGACGACGAACGGCGCCAGGAACCCGCCGAGGTTGATGCCCATGTAGTAGATCGAGAACCCGGCGTCGCGGCGCGTGTCGTGTTCGCCGTAGAGCCCGCCGACGAGGCCGGAGATGTTCGGCTTCAGCAGCCCGGTGCCGATCACCAGCAGCACGAGCCCGAGCACCACCGTGGCGATGCCGCCGGGCAGGGCCAGGCTGATGTGGCCGAGCATGATCACGCAGCCGCCGTAGAACACCGCACGTTGCGCGCCGACGACCCGGTCGGCGAGCCAGCCGCCGAGGATGCCGGTCATGTAGACGGAGGCGCCGTAGACGCCGACCACCGACAGCGCCGTCGACTCGGGGATCCCCAGGCCGCCCTCGGCGACCGCGAAGTACAGGTAGTACCCGAGGATCGCCCGCATGCCGTAGTAGGAGAACCGCTCCCACATCTCGGTGAAGAACAGCGTCGACAAGCCGCGGGGGTGGCCGAAGAAGCCCCTCTGCGGTGCGTCCGCAACCGTGGGTGTGCTCACGATCACGTCCTCTCGTGTGTGACCTGGCGGCGGTAGCCGCTCGACGAAACCTGCGGCAGGTTACGTCTCGCCCCAGTGGCCCAGACCACCGGGGCGTAAACCCGCCTCGCCGCGGATGCCACGAGCGCCCCCGACCAGCCACACTGGACGCGCGGCCAGGGATTCCGCCGTCACCTCCGGGCGCCCCGTGACCGATTTCACAACGCTCATCGGGAGAAATCATGCAGCTGCTGGACGCCCACCGCAGGGCCATGGCCGAGTTCGACACCAGGGTGGGGCACATCGGCGACGACCAGTGGGACGCGCCGACGCCGTGCACGCGGTGGAGCGTCCGGGACCTGCTCGGCCACCTGGTGTCCGAGCAGCTGTGGGTGCCGTGGCTGCTCGACGGCGCCACCTTGGACGAGGTCGGCGACCGCTTCGACGGTGACGTCCTGGGCGCCGACCCGGTCGGCGCGTGGCGGGAGGCCGCCGCGGCGGCCCGGCGGGCGTGGGACGAACCGGGCGCGACCGATGGCGAGGTCAACGTGACCGGCGGCGTGATCCCGGCGCAGGACTACGGCTGGCAGATGACGCTGGACCTGGCGGTGCACGCCTGGGACCTGGCCCGCGGCATCGGCGCCGACGACCGGCTGGACCCGGCGCTGGTGTCCGCGGTGCACATCGTGTTCGCGCCGCAGATCCCGGCCTGGGCGGACATGGGGATCTTCGCCCCGCCGCGCCCGGTGGCCGCCGACGCCGATGAGCAGGCCAAGCTCCTGGCCCTGCTCGGACGATCGTGATGATGTTCGCGCGGCCGGACCGGTCCGGACCCCGTATACTGGCGTCGTATTTTTCCGAATTTCTGTCTAGGAGTGACGTCTTCAGTGCCTGCGGCACAATCCCCCGAGGGCAGTACCGAGCCGGGACATAGTCCCGGCTTTCCGAATCTGATGGCCGGTTTCCCCGCCCGGGGTGATCGGTGATGGAGATCCTGCTGGCCGTTCTCGGCCTCGTTTTCGTCGGCATCCTCACGCTGGGCACCGGATTGGCGGTCGCCGCGGAGTTCTCGCTGACCTCCCTGGAACGCAGCACGGTGGACGCGCACGTCCGCCAGGTCGGCGACCGGCGCGCGCGGGCCGTGCAGAAGGCGCACCGGACGCTGTCGTTCCAGCTCTCCGGCGCTCAGGTCGCGATCACGCTGACGACCCTGATCACGGGTTATGTCGCCGAGCCCTTGATCGGTGAGCTGATCCGGCCGGCGCTGATCGCGCTTGGGCTGCCCGGCGACGCCGCCGGAGCGGTGTCGCTGACGCTGGCGATCCTGCTGGCCACCACGCTGTCGATGGTCTTCGGCGAGATGGTGCCCAAGAACCTCGCGATCGCCCGGCCGTTGCCGACCGCGCGCGCGGTTTCCGGCTACCACGCCGGGTTCTCGCAGGTCTTCCGCTGGCTGATCGACGCCATGAACAACAGCGCCAACTGGGTCGTGCGCCGCTTCGGCATCGAGCCCCAGGAGGAACTCCGGTCGGCGCGTTCGCCCGACGAGCTCGGCTCGATCGTGCGCTCCAGCGCCGAGCACGGAACGCTGGACTCCGCGACCGCCCAGCTGATGGACCGGTCGCTGCGTTTCGGCGACCGGACCGCCGAGGAGCTGATGACCCCGCGCGTGCGCGTCGAGTCGCTGACGGCCGGCGAAAGCGTGCTGGACCTGCTCGACATCGCCCGCCGCACCGGGTTCTCCCGCTTCCCGGTGCACGGCGCCGACCTGGACGAGGTGCACGGTGTCGTGCACGTCAAGCAGGCGTTCGGCGTGCCCGCCTCCCGCCGTGCGACGACTCCGGTGGGGTCGCTGGCCCGGCCGGTGCCGACGGTGCCGGAGACGCTGGACGGCGACGCGCTGCTGAACCGGCTGCGCGGATCCGGGCTCCAGCTCGCCGTGGTGGTCGACGAGTACGGCGGCACCGCGGGCATCGTGACGCTGGAAGACGTCGTCGAGGAGATCATCGGCGACGTCCGCGACGAGCACGACCGCCGCGAGATCGCCGCCGTGCGCCGCGTTGGCGATGGCACCTGGATCATCTCCGGGCGGCTGCGCCCGGACGAGCTCGCCGAGGCCACCGAGTTCGCGGTGCCCGACGGGGACTACGAGACCGTCGCCGGTTTCGTGCTGGCCCGGCTGGGCCGCATCCCCGAGGTCGGCGATCGCCTCGACCCCGATGGATGGGAGCTGACCGTCACGCGGATGGACCGCCACCGCATCGCCGAGCTGCGGCTCACCCGACAGCCGGCGCCCGTCGAGGCCGTGGAGGAAGTCCGATGAGCGACGGTTTCGCGATCGTCCTCGGTGTCGTTCTGCTGCTGCTCAACGCGTTCTTCGTGGGCGCGGAGTTCTCGTTGCTGTCGTCCCGCCGGGACCGGCTGGAGGCGCTGCTGGCCCAGGGCAAGAGCCGGGCCAGGATCGTGATCAAGGCGAGCCAGGAGGGCTCGCTGATGCTCACCAGCGCCCAGCTGGGCATCACGCTGTGCTCGCTGGGCCTGGGGCGGCTGGGCGAACCCGCCGTCGCCCACCAGCTGGAGGTGCCCTTCGCCGCCCTCGGCGTCCCCGAGCCGGTCATGCACGCCGTGGCGTTCGCGATCGCGCTGGCGATCGTGGTCGTCCTGCACGTGCTCGTCGGCGAGATGGTGCCGAAGAACCTGGCGATCGCCGAGCCCGAGCGGCTCGCGCTGTGGCTGGTGCCGCCGCTGGTCGGGTTCGTCACCCTGGCCCGGCCGCTGATCGCCGTGTTCAACATGCTGGCCAACGCCGTGCTGCGGCTGCTGCGGGTGGAGCCCAAGGAGGAACTCGACACCGCCTACACCTCGGCGGAACTCGCCGAGCTCCTGGTGGAATCCCGCCGCGAAGGCCTGCTGGAGCAGTCCGAGCACCGCAGGCTGGCGCAGACGCTGTCGTCGGTGGAGCACACCGTGGCCGACGTCCTCGTGCCGCTGCCGGACCTGACGACGCTGCCGCAGCGCCCGACGCTGGGCGATGTGGAGCGGGTGGTGACCGAGACCGGGTTCTCCCGGTTCCCGGTGCGGGGTGATGACGGTGCGCTGCGCGGCTACTTGCACGTCAAGGACGTGCTGGACCAGGCCGGGCACGATCCCTCCACCCCCATCGCGCCCGGTCGCATCCGGCGGCTGCCGACGGTGCCGGTGGGCGCCCTGCTCGACGAGGCGCTGACGTCGCTGCGCCGGGCCGGGAGCCACCTCGCCGTGGCCGTCGACACCTCGGGCGAACCCGTCGGCGTCGTCGCCATGGAGGACCTCGTCGAGGAATACGTGGGCACCGTCCGCGACGCCACCCACGTGCACTGACGGCCGCGCGTCTTCCGGGCTGCCGCCGCGGCCCGGAAGACGCGGTTCGACAACCGTGGCCATTGGCCGATTTATCACCCATTAGGGTCACGGTGTGCGAGATGATCGGGTCGTGGCTCACCATCAACAGGTCAGCACCGCCCCCCGTGTCATCGGCGGCCGGTACCGGCTGGAGGGCACCATCGGCCGCGGCGCGATGGGTTACGTCTGGTCCGGCACCGACGAGCTGCTGCAGCGGCCGGTGGCGGTCAAAGAGCTCCGGTTGTCCCCCGGCATCCCCGAAGAGGAAGCCGCCGAGCTGCGCGAACGAGCCCTGCGCGAGGCGCGCTCGATGGCTGTGCTCAGCCATCCCAACGCCGTGATGCTCTACGACGTCGCGCGCGATGGCGAGCAGCCGTTCGTCGTGATGGAGCTGGTGCGGGCCCAGAGCCTGTCGAGCGTGCTCAACAAGCACGGGGCGCTGAACCCGCACCAACTCGCCGTGCTGGTCGACAGCGTCGCCGCGGCCCTGCAGGCGGCGCACCAGGTGGGCATCGTGCACCGCGACGTCAAGCCCGGCAACGTGCTGCTGGGGCGGCATGGCCAGGTCAAGCTCGCCGACTTCGGCATCTCCCGCAACGCCGCGGAATCGACGCTCACCCGCACCGGCGTCCTGGTCGGCACGCCCGCCTACCTGGCGCCGGAGATCGCGATGGGTCGCTCCCTGGGGCCGTCGGCCGACCTGTGGAGCCTCGGCGCGACGCTGTTCGCGGCGGCCGAAGGCCGGCTTCCGTACGACACCTCCGGCGACCCGCTGATCACCGTCAGCTCCATCGTGCACGGGCCGGTGCCGCAGCACCGCCAGAGCGGCCCGATCGGCGAGGTCATCAGCGGCCTGATGATCAAGGACCCGGAGCGGCGGATGCCGCTGCTCGAGGTGCGCCGCCGCCTCCAGGACCTGGCGCGCGACTCCGGGGAGGCCCCGTTCGACGCCCTGCTCGACGCCACCGAGCCCGCGCCGCTCCCACTCACCCACCCGAGCGCCTCGTCGCAAACCCTGCCCACCGCGCCGGTGAACGCGCCGAAAAGCCGGAACGGGCGCCGGGCGGCGGTCGTGGCGGGCGGGCTCGCGGTGCTGCTCGCGGGCGCGGCCGGGGTTGCCGGTTTCTACGCCGGAGTCGCCGAACGCCCGAGTGGAGCCCCGGGCGTGGCGCCGCTGGAGCCGACGTCCGGGCAGAATCTCGGCACGTCCGCCTACCGCATGATCGAGGCGGAGTCCTTCGTGACGGAGTCCGGTGGCGTCGCCACCGACAAGGAGGGGCAGGTCGGGTTCATCGGGCCGATCGACAACGGTGACGGGGTGCTGTTCCGGGGCATCGACTTCGGCTCCGCGCCTGCGACCCAGGTTTCCGCGCGGCTGCGGACGTGGGCCGACGACGGGGTGAAGGCGAAGATCGAGGTCCGGCTCGGCGGTCCGAAGGGCAAGGTCGTCGGCAAGATCAACGTGTCGTCCACGACCGCCGACGGCCAGGCGTGGAAGGAGGTGCCGGTCGACCTGCAGGAGCCCGTGACCGGCAAGCGGGACGTGTACCTGTCCTTCGCCTCGGACGGAGGCGGGGACTTCCTGGACCTCGACTGGTTCAAGTTCTTCCGCCGCTGACCGCCCCCGCACCCGCCTCGACTACCCTGACCGGCGATGATTGTGCTGTCTGAGCAGGACTGGCGCTCCCGGCAGGCCGCCCACCGGGAGCGGGTCGCGCGCTGGACGCAGCCGCACCGCCGGCGCCAGCACGAGCACCGGAAGCACCCGGTGCTGGACTTCCTCTTCACCTACTACTCGTTCCGCCCGGCCCGGCTGGAGCGCTGGCAGCCCGGCGTCGGCGTCGCGCTGGCGGGCGGCGAGGAGTTCCTGGCCCGCCGGGGCTTCGCCGAGACGCCGGAGGGCGTCGCGCTCGATCCCGCCGCGCTGACCGAGAAACGCCGCGCCAGCACCGAATTCGTGCTCGGGCTGCTGACCGCCACGGCCTCCCGCAAGGCCCGGCTCGGCTGCTTCGGCCTGCACGAGTGGGCCATGGTCTACCGGACGCGACCGGAAGAGATCCGGCACACCGGGTGGCCGCTGCGCCTCGGGCACGGCGGCACCGACGAGGTCGTCGAATCGATGCCGATCAGCTGCACGCACCACGACGCGTTCCGGTTCTTCACCCCGCAGGCCCGGCCGCTCAACGCGCTGCAGCCCGAGCGCGCCGACCAGGTCCGCCTGGAACAGCCGGGCTGCCTCCACGCGAACATGGACCTGTTCAAGTGGAGCTACAAGCTCGAACCGTTCGTGCCCGCCGAACTGGTCGCCGACTGCTTCGAGCTGGCCGTGCGGGTGCGCGAACTGGACATGCGCGCCAGCCCGTACGACCTGCACGAACTCGGCTACGAGCCGGTTCCGGTCGAAACCCCCGACGGCCGCGCCGACTACGTCCGGCGGCAGCGCGATTTCGCCACCGAGGCCGCGGTCCTGCGGCAACGGCTGATCGACACCTGCCGCGAGGTCCTCGACTGGGCGGCGCAGCCGGTGTGATCACCCCTGGTCGGCGGCGGCCCGGGCGGCGAGAATGCGGTTGACGTTGCGCTCGGACCAGTCGGCGATCGCCTCCACCGGCCCGCGCAGCGAATGCCCGAGGTCGGTCAGCTCGTAGGTCACCCTCGGCGGCACCTCCGGGTACGCGGTCCGGATCACCAGTCCGTCGCGCTCCATCGCGCGCAACGTCTGCGTCAGCACCTTCGGGGCGACACCGCCGATGCCGGTGCGCAGCCGGGTGAAGCGCATCGGGCCGTCGGACAGCAGCGTCACCACCAGCACCGTCCACTTGTCCCCGATGCGGTCCAGCACCAGCCGGGTCGGGCAGTTCGGATCGGTCAGATCCCCGCGCTTGAGGATGCTGTCCTCACTGGTAACCACCAGATACCTATAGCACGACCGAGAAGTCGGTTACAACTGGTTACCGAGGTGCCGGAACGCGCGGCTCCGCAGGCAGCTCTCGCAGGAAGCGCAGCGGCGAGCAGAAGACGACGAGCCAGCTCACCGCGAAGACGCCCGCCGAGACCCACAGCACCGCGCGGACGCCCACGAGTTCGCCGAGCACCCCGGCCAGCACGGATCCGACGGCCAGCGCGCCGGTCAGCAGGAACCGGAACGTGGCGTTCATCCGGCCCATGAGGCGATCCGGCGTGACGGCCTGCCGCAGGCTCACCGCGAGCACGTTCCCGATGCCGGCCTTCGCGGTGATCAGCGCCCACGCCACGGCCGCCGGCCACAACCACGAGCCGCTGCCGAGCAGCGGCACGAAGCACCCGGCGCAGCTGGCGACCGCCCCGGTGATCCACAGCATCCGGCCGTGCCCGAACCGCTCGCCGAGCGCACGCGCGCCGATCGCCCCGGCCAGCGCACCGCAGCCGCCGATGGCGAGGAACAAGCCCAGGCCCCACTCGCTGATCCCGAGTTCCCGGACGAACAGGACCGGCAGGATCGTGAGGGTCAGCGTCGTGGCGAAGTTCGTCAATGCGCCTTCGATCGCCATGGGCCGCAACAACCGGTTGCCGAGCACGTGGCGCACCCCCGCCGCGACGTCCGGCCACACCCGCGACGCTCGCGGCACCGGTGCGGTCACGCGCGCGCCCCGGATCCGCCCGATGGCGACGGCCGCGCACGCGTAGCTGATCGCGTCGAACGCGATCGTCACCGGCGCGGTGAGCACCGACACCAGCAATCCGCCGACGCTCCGGCCGACGATCTGGTTCACCCCGCGCATCCCCATCAACCGGGCGTTGGCCCGCACCAGCTGCGCCCGCCCCACGACTTCGGGCAGGAAGCTCTGGGCGGCCACTTCGGAGAACACGGTCGCGATCCCGCCGAGCAACGCGACCGCGTACAGCTGTGGCATCGTCAGCGCGCCCAGCAGCCACGCCGCGGGGATCGAGGCGTACACCACGGCGCGCACCACATCCGTGGTGATCATCACCGCGCGGCGGGGCAGCCGGTCCACCCAGGCCCCGGCGGGCAGCCCGACCAGCAGGAACGCGATGGTGCTGAGGGCGCCGACCGCCCCGACCTGCGCCGGGCCCGCGCCGAGCGCGAGGACGGCGGTCAGCGGCAGCGCGACGAAGCTGATCTGGGTGCCGAGGTCGCTGCCGCCGACGGCGGCGAACAGCAGCCGGAAATCTCCGGGCAACCGGTCGGGATCGGTGGTTCGGTCGTTGATCACCCGGCAACCATGCTTCTCCCCCTGCCGGGTGACCACGAATTTAGACTGGGCCGAATCCACCACCGGGAGGCATCGGGTGCTCAGGATGACGATGTCCGCCGGTGACCTCGCCCGCGTCCGGTTCGCGTTCTCCCCGTTGTGGGAGGTCGCGGCCAGCGTGCGGGTCCTGAAGGAGCCCGGCCGGCACCCGCTGCACGGCTCGTGGCGGGCCGAGGCCGAGCGGCGGCTGCAGCGCAGCACCGCCGACCTGTCGCTGCTGTTCGACCTGGTGCCGACCCCGACCAAGTACCTGCCCGGATTCCTCGCGCCGACCCCGACCACCTCGCGGCCGACCCTGGCCGAGGAGCTCGAAGCGCTGCGGGCGGTGCCGCCGCATTCGGTCCGGACGATGATCGAGAACGCCGGTCGCCCCGCGTCGGCTCCCGTCCGCCGGCTGCACGCCGACCCGGCCCGCGAACTGCACCGGCTGGCTGAGGTGATCGAGAGCTACTGGGACCGGGCGATCCGGCCGTGGTGGCCGGAGATGCTCGACCTGCTGGACCAGGACGTCCGGCATCGCGGCGCCCTGCTGGTGGAGGGCGGCACCACGCGGCTGCTCAACGAGCTCAGCCCCCGGGTCCGCTGGCACGACGACGGCCTGCAGGTGACGCACCGGTACTTCGTCGGCACGCACGCCCTGGACGGCCGGGGCCTCGTGCTGGTGCCGTCGACGTTCGTCTGGCCCACGGTCTTCTCGAAGCTGGAGCCGTTGTGGCCGGCGGCGCTGCGCTACCCGTCGCGCGGCATCGCCGAGCTCTGGACCCCGAAGCCGCGCACCGCGCCCGACGCGCTTGCCGCGGTCATCGGCAGATCCAGGGCCCTGCTGCTGGCCGAACTGTCCGCCCCGAGGTCGACCACGGAGCTCTCCCGCCGGACCCGGATGTCCGCCGGGAACGCCTCCCAGCACCTGACCGCACTCCGCGACGCCGGGCTCGTCTCGGTGCGGCGGGAGGGGCGCTACGTGCTCTACAGCCGGACGGACCTGGCCGAGGCCCTGCTCGCCCGGTCCAGCTGATCAGCGCTTGGACGTCTGGGGCTCCACGCGGTCGCCTGCCCGCGCCTCGGCGCGGGCGCGGCCGGTCAGCGCGAGGTAGACCACGACCGCGGACAGCGACAGGGCCCCCATCACCACACCCATCGGCAGTGCCGTGCCGGTGCCCGCCGAACCCACCAGCGGCGCCGCGAGGCCACCGGCCAGGAACTGCATGACGCCCAGCAGCGCCGATGCGCTCCCGGCCGTCTCGGGGTGCCCGGACAGCGCCAGGGTCGTGGCGTTGGGGAACACCACGCCCATGCTCGACGCCACCAGGAAGAGCGCCGGCAGCAACCCCGGCAGGCCCAGACCGAACGCGGCAGAGGCCGCCACCGCGACGCCGCCGACCGCGTTGACGCCGAGCCCGATGGCCAGCAGCCGGCTCGGGTCGACCCGGGCCACCAGCCGCCCGTTGAGCTGCCCGAAGAGCACGATGCCCAGCGAGTTCACGCCGAACACCAGGCTGAACAGCTGGGGCGACATGCCGTAGACGTCCTGCAGCACGAACGACGAACCGGCGATGTAGGCGAACATCGCCGCGAACGCCAGCGCCGCGGACAGCGAATACCCGACGAACGCCCGGTCGCCGAGCAGGCTTCCGAAGGTCCGCAACGTGCTGCCCAGGCTGCCGGGCCGCCGCGACTCGCCGGGCAGCGTCTCCCGCACCCCGAACGCGGTCGCCACCAGCAGCACCACCCCGATCATGCCGAGCACCAGGAACACGCCGCGCCACGACGTCACCCGCAGCATCTGCCCGCCGATCAGCGGTGCCAGGATCGGCGCCAGCCCGTTGACCAGCATGAGCAGCGAGAAGAACCGCGCCATCGCCACGCCCGAGTACAGGTCCCGCACCACGGCGCGGGCGATGACGATTCCGGCGGCACCGCCGAGGCCCTGCACCAACCGCAGCCCGGCCAACGCGTACGCGGACGGCGCGAGCGCGCACAGCAGCGACGCCAAGGTGAACACCACCAGCCCGATCAGCAGCGGCCGGCGGCGGCCGAAGGTGTCCGACAGCGGCCCGGCGACGAGCTGCCCCAGGGCCAGGCCGACCGTGCACGCCGTCAGCGACAGCTGCACCTGCGACGGCCCGGCTTGCAGATCGCCGGCGATCGTCGGAAAGGCGGGCAGGTACATGTCGATCGACAGCGGGCCGAACGCGGACAGCGCGCCCAGGATCAGCACGTACTTCACCCTGCGCGGTTGGTCCCCCATGCGTTAGCTCCCGTGGTGCTCGATACCGACCGGTACCGTAACTCCGCGGCGCACCCCGGGCAGCGGGCGGGCCCACCGATGAGAATCGGCCGCCGGAGCGGTCTACCCCACCAGAACGGACTGCGAAGGAGCCGCGAAATGACCGACCTGCCCGACCTCCGGCCGGCCGCCGAGCACCTGGCGACCCTGCTGGGGAACGTTGCCGACGACCAGCTCGGTGCGCCCACGCCGTGCACCGAGTACGCCCTCGGCGACCTGATCGACCACGTCGGCGGCCTGTCGCTGGCGTTCACCGCGGCAGCCGCGAAGGACTTCTCGCAGACCGGCGGAGGACCGTCCGGGGACGCCACCCGGCTTCCCGACGACTGGCGCACCCGCATCCCCGCCCAGCTGACCGCGATGGCCGAGGTGTGGCGCGACCCGGCGGCCTGGGACGGCATGACGCAGGCCGGCGGCATCCAGTTGCCCGGTTCGGTCGCGGGCGCCGTCGCGATGAACGAGCTGGTGGTGCACGGCTGGGACATCGCGAAGGCCACCGGGCAGCAGTTCCGGTGCGACGCCGCGTCGCTGGCGTCGGCCCTGGAGTTCGTGTCCGCGTGGGCAACCGAGGAGCCCAGCCCCGACAGCCCGTTCGGCCCGGCCGTCGAGGTCCCGACTGGCGCGACGCCGCTGGACAAGCTCGTCGGCCTCACCGGCCGCAACCCGGCCTGGCAGCCATGAGGAACCGTGTGCACTTTCGGTTGCCATAGCAGCCAAAGTGCACACGGGTTCTGAAGGCTCAGCGGCCCCAGACGGGGTTTCCCCACTCGGTCTGCTCGCAGAGTTGGCGTTTGAGCAGCTTTCCGCCCGGATTGCGGGGCAGCGGTTCCGCGCGCACCACGAAGTACTGCGGCACCTTGAAGTCGGCGAGGCGATCCGCCAGGTAGGCCAGCGCGGCCCGCAGGTCGAACTCGCCGTCCAGGGGCGGCACCACCACCGCGCCGACCTTCTCCCCCATCACGTCGTCCGGCACGCCGACGACCGCCACGTCGGCGACGCCGGGCGCCCCGGCCAGCGCGTTCTCCACCTCCACCGAGTACACGTTCTCGCCGCCCCGGTTGATCATGTCCTTGCCGCGGTCGACGACGCGGACCAGGCCGTGCTCGTCGATGCTCGCCAGGTCGCCGGTGTGCAGCCAGCCGTCGGCGAAGGCGTTCGCGGTCGCCTCCGGCTTGTTCCAGTACCCGGCCACGATGTTCGGGCCGCGGATGAGCAGCTCGCCGACGCCGCTTTCCGGGTCCGGCGCGTCCAGCGCCAGATCCACCACGGGCGCGGCGAACCCGACCGAGTCGGCGTGCTCGGCGGCCCACTCGTGCGGCAGGAACGTCGCGATCGACGACGTCTCGGTCAGGCCGAACCCGTTGCCCACCCGGGCCCGCGGGAAGCCCGCCTTGATCCGCTCGACCAGCGCCGGGGCGATCGGTGCGCCGCCGTAGTTGACCTGGGTGACCGCGCTGACGTCGAGGTCCGCGAACTCCGGCTGCGCCAGCGCCAGCGCGTAGATCGCGGGGACCGTGATGAGGGTGTTGATCCGCTCCTCGACGAGGGTGCGCAGGAACCGCTTCGCCTGGAAGTTCGGCAGCACGACGGTGGTGCCGCCGAGGGCGAGCTGCACGAGCAGCTGGGTGTTGCAGCCGGTCACGTGGAACAGCGGCACCGACACCAGATTGCGCTGCGCCGGGCCGTCGGCGCGGTCCGTGCCCATCACTCGCAGCGCGGTCTCCACATTGGACAGGAAGTTCTCGTGGGTCGTCATCGCCCCCTTCGGGAAGCCCGTGGTGCCGCTGGTGTAGAAGATCGCCGCGAGGTCGTCCGGCGCCAGGTCGTCGACCGCGTGGGCCGGACCGTCGGGCAGCGGATCGCCTGGTCGCAGCACGTGCTTCGCGCCGGAATCCGTCAGCACGTAGTCGATCTCGGGTGCGGCGAACCGGATGTTCACCGGCACCGCGACCGCCCCCGCCAGCTGCGTGCCCAGGAATCCCAGCACCCAACCCACCCCGGCGGGCAACAGGCTCGCCACCCGGTCCCCCCGGCCGATCCCGGCCGCGCGCAACCCGCCGGCGACGCGCGCCGCCCGGGCCCACAACTGCCGGTAGGTGAGCCGCTCGCCGTCGACCTCGACGAGCGCCTCGTTGTCCGGGAAGCGTTCCGCGGTGGACCGGAACATGGTCGCCAACGACGCGGGAAGACCGGTGTAGTGCGCGATTCCGCGGCTGTCGCGCCGGATTCCGGATGTGTCGAACGGGGCGGCACCGCGCGGATGCGGTTCGATCGGCATCCCGCTCACCCCTCCCCGCGCATCGGGCTCCTGCCCGGGTCGCCGGGATCTACCGGTCCGCGAACGGTTTCCACCGAACCCATCGGTGCCTCCTCGCCACGCTGCGACAGACCCGCTCACCCTCACCTCGCGAACAGGCGGGGTCAAGACGTCCGGAAGCGGGGATCGGCTCAGGGAACCCGGAATCCGTAGGGAAGTTCGAGGCGGTGCGCGGCCAGCAGCTCCGCGTCGGACAGCAGTTCCGCGGTAGGGCCGTCGGCGACCACCGCGCCGTCGTCGATCAGCACGCTGCGCGGGCACAGCTGCAGCGCGTACGGCAGGTCGTGGGTGACCATGAGCATCGTGCCGCCCCAGTCCAGCAGCACCTCGGCGAGTTCGCGCCGGGCCACCGGTTCGAGGTTCGACGACGGTTCGTCCAGCACCAGCAGCTCGGGACGGCAGGCGAGCACCGCGGCCAGCGCGACCCGCTTGCGCTGGCCGCCGGAGAGGTGCAGCGGTGAGCGGTCCGCGTGCTCGGCCATGCCCACCGCGTCGAGCGCCGACCGCACGCGCTCGGCCAGCTCCTCGCCGCGCACCCCGAAGTTCGCCGGGCCGAACGCGACGTCCTCGCGCACCGTCGGCATGAACAGCTGGTCGTCGGGATCCTGGAACACCAGCCCGACGCGACGGCGGATCTCCTTGAGGTTCCGCGAACTCACGGGCAGCCCGCCGACGTGGATGCTCCCCGACTCGGCCGTGTGCACCCCGTTGAGGTGCAGCGTCATGGTCGTCTTGCCCGCCCCGTTGGGGCCGAGCACCGCGACCCGCTCCCCGCGCTCGACACGCAGGTCGACCCCGCTGAGCGCGCGATGCCCGTCCGGGTAGCGGAACGCCAGCCCGGCCACCTCCAGCGCCGGGACGGACGCCGGCTCGGTGGTGCGCTCCGGCAGGGGTTCGGTCAGGCGGTCCACAAGGCCACTCCCAGCACGACGGCGGCGACGGCCGGTGGCGCCATGCCCAGCCACCACATCGCCGGTGATGTCCGGCGCGACTCCCCCAGCTCGGGCATCGCGCCGCTCCAGCCCCGCGACACCATCGCCAGGTGCACGCGTTCGCCCCGCTCGTAGGAGCGGATGAACAGGCTCCCGATCCCGCGCGCGGTCGCGCCGAGCTGCCACAGGAACCGCGGATCGTGCCCGCGGCAGATGCGCGCGACCCGCATCCGCTTGGCCTCCGCGACGATCACCTCGGCATAGCGCAGCATCAGCGTGATGATGGTGATCAGCAGCCGGGGCGCCCGCAGCCGCTGCAGCCCGACCACCAGCTCCCGCGGCGCGGTCGTGGCAGCCAGCAGCACCGACGTGGCCAACCCGAGTGTGCCCTTGACCAGGATGTTCCAGCCCGCCAGCAGGCCATCGGTGGACAGCGCGAGGCCCGCCACCTCGGTGGTCGCGCCGCCCGCGGTGAACGGCAGCACCAGCGCGAGCACCACGAACGGCACCTCGATCAGAAGGCGGCCGGCCAGCCAGCGCGGCGGAACCCGGGCCACCAGCACGAGCCCGAACAGCAGCAGCGCGTACCCGCCGAACGCCCAGAAAACCTCGCGCGGCGTCGCCACCACGCACAGCACCACCAGGAAGGCCGCCACGATCTTGACCTCGGGCGCCGACCGGTGCAGGACCGAGTCGCCAGGCAGGTGCAGCGCGCCGGCGTGACCGGCTCCCACCGCTATTCGCCCCCGGTCCGGCGCCGCAGGCCCCAGAACAGCCCTCCGGCGGCGCCGAGCGTGACCACCGCGCCGATCACCCCGGCCACCCCGGTCCAGCGGTCATCGCCGCCGACGGTGTAGTCCGCCAGCGGGCCGCCGGAGAACGCGTGGTCCTGGGCGTGCTGCGCGATGCACTGCCCTTCCAGCTGCTCGCCCTGCTCGGTCTCGACCACGGTGCATCCGCGCTGCGTGACCGCGTCCAGCCCGTCGGGGTCGGAGTCCGCGAAGTAGGCCACGCCACCCGCGATGACGAGGATGAACAGGCCGAAGGCCAGCAGGAAACGCCGACGTGGGGCGCTCATCGCACGTTCTCCTCCGTCTTCTTCCCCGTCCGCAGCAGGTGGACCAGGTCCGGTCTGGCGGCCGCGACGGCACCCACGGTGGCCGCCGTGATCACGCCCTCGCCGATGCCGATCAGGCAGTGCACCCCGACCATCGCGACCGCGGCCGTGCCGAGGCCGAAACCGGCCGCGCCGCCGACCGCGTACTCGAGGATGAAGCCGCCGGAGGCGGCGACGGTGTTCACCCAGGCCGCGACGAAGGCGGTCACCAGCAGTCCGGTCCGGCTCCGCCGCGCGAAGCGGCGCAATGCGAGGGCGACGAGGTAGCCGGCGGCGGTGCCGATCAGCGCCATGTTGGTGATGTTCGCGCCCAGCATGGTCAGCCCGCCGTCGGCGAACAGCAGCGCCTGCACCACCAGCACGATCGCCACGCACAGCGCGCCGACCCACGGCCCGGCCAGGATCGCCGCCAGCGCCCCGCCGAGCAGGTGCCCGCTGACGCCGGGCAGCACCGGGAAGTTGATCATCTGCGCGGCGAAGACGAACGCGGCGACCAACCCCGCCATCGGCGCCGTCCGGTCGTCCAGGTCGGCCCGCGCCTTGGTCAGCGCGACCGCCAGCCCGGCTATCGCCACGGCCGCGAACAGCACCGCCGTCTGCGCGTTGAGCAACCCGTCGCTCATGTGCATGGCGAGCGTGGTGGTCGGCACGACGCTCTCCCTCCTGGCCGGAACAGCTGCGCATCGAGAGTAGTTGCAGCAATACCGCAATCACCAGTAGCTGGCAGGAGGCCTAGATCGCAGTCCGGCGAGAAAAAACCGTCGTCCCGGGCATAACACCCAGGGCGACGGTTCGAGTCCGTTCGGTCAGTCTCGGACTGCCAGCGCCAGTTCGCCGTTGGAGTCCCGCTCGGCGTCCAGCACCTTGTCGCCGAGCAGCGCGGCGACCTGCGGTTCGAGGAACACCCGCACCCCGGATACCTCGACCACCTCGTCACCCGACTGCGGTTCGGCGGCGATCGACGCCTGCAGTCCTTCGCCCGCCGGCGCAATGCGCAGGCCGGAACCTTCCGGAGAGTCGCCGCCGACGAGGACGAGCTTGATGACCTCTGCGGCGCTCTCACTGATGGTGAGCATTGTGCTCAACCCCTTCTCCGAGCCGGTCGGTTTGAAGGGGCCACCGTGTCATCAGCCGCCGCCCCGACGCAAACCGAACCGTCCCCGGCGTGTCACCGGCCCCGGACACCACGACACCCCCGGCCGCAACAGCGGTCCGGGGGCGTCGTGGACGAATCACGCCTGGTAGGCGTCCAGGGGTGGGCAGGAGCAGACGAGGTTGCGGTCGCCGCGAGCGCCGTCGATGCGGCGTACCGGGGGCCAGACCTTCGTCACGTCGGTGCCCAGCGGGTAGGCCGCCTCCTCGCGGGAGTAGGCGTGGTCCCAGTCCTTGGCCAGCGACGCCGCCGTGTGCGGGGCGCCCACCAACGGGTTGTCGTCGGCCGGCCACTGCCCGGCGACGACCTTGTCGATCTCCGCCCGGATCGCGATCATCGCCTCGCAGAACCGGTCCAGCTCCGCCAGGTTCTCGCTCTCCGTCGGCTCGACCATCAGCGTCCCGGCCACCGGGAACGACATCGTCGGCGCGTGGATGCCGTAGTCGGCCAGCCGCTTGGCGACGTCGTCGACGGTGATGCCGCTGGTCTTGCTGATCTGCCGCAGGTCGAGGATGCACTCGTGCGCGACGAAGCCGCCCTTGCCGGTGTAGAGCACCGGGAAGTAGTTGTTGAGGCGGCGGGCGACGTAGTTGGCGGCCGCGACCGCGGTCAGCGTCGCCCGGCGCAGGCCATCGGCGCCCATCATCCGCACGTACGCCCAGGAGATCGGCAGGATCGAGGCGCTGCCCCACGGGGCGGCACTGATCGGGCCGACGCCGGTCGCCGGTCCGGCGGCGGGCTGCAGCGGGTGGTTGGGCAGGAACGGCGCCAGGTGCTCGCGCACGCCGATCGGGCCGACGCCCGGGCCGCCACCGCCGTGCGGAATGCAGAACGTCTTGTGCAGGTTCAGGTGCGAGACGTCGGAGCCGAACTTGCCCATCCGCGCGAGGCCGATCAGGGCGTTGAGGTTCGCGCCGTCGACGTAGACCTGGCCGCCCGCGTCGTGCACCAGCCCGCACACCTCGCGCACGGTGTCCTCGTACACGCCGTGCGTGGACGGGTAGGTGATCATGATCGCGGCGAGGTCGTCGGCGTGCTCGGTGACCAGCTCGCGCAGGTGGGCGAGCTCGATGTTGCCGGCATCGTCGCAGCGGACCACGATCACCCGCATCCCGGCCATCACGGCGCTGGCGGCGTTGGTACCGTGCGCGCTCGCCGGGATCAGGCACAGGTCCCGGTCCTCGTCACCACGGCTGCGGTGGTAGGCGCGGATCGCCAGCAGGCCGGCGAACTCGCCCTGGCTGCCGGCGTTGGGCTGCAGGCTCACCGCGTCGTAGCCGGTGACCTCGGCCAGCCAGGTCTCCAGGTCCTTGACGATCGACAGCAGCCCCTCGGCGTCCTGCGCGGGCGCGAACGGGTGCAGCGAACCGAACTCGGGCCAGGTGATCGGCTCCATCTCGGCCGTCGCGTTGAGCTTCATCGTGCACGAGCCCAGCGGGATCATGCTGCGGTCCAGCGCGATGTCCTTGTCCGACAGCCGCCGCAGGTAGCGCAGCAGCGAGGTCTCGGAGCGGTGGGTGTGGAACACCGGGTGGGTCAGGTACTCCGAGGTGCGCTCCAGCGCCGCGGGCAGCGCGTCCGGCGTCTCGATGTCGAGCTCGTCGACGTCACCGCCGGTGATGCCGAAGGCCTGCCACACCGTCGCCAGGTGCGCCCGCGTGGTGGTCTCGTCGCAGCTGATGCCGACGTGGTCGGCGTCCACGCGACGGAGGTTGATGCCGCCCCGGCGGGCCGTGGCGACGACGTCGTCGGCCTTGCCCGGCACCTTCGCGACGATCGTGTCGAAGAACTCCTGGTGCAGCACCTCGACGCCGCCGCGGCGCAGCTGCTCGGCGAGCACCGCCGCCATCCGGTGCGCGCGGGTCGCGATCGACCGCAGCCCGGCCGGACCGTGGTAGACCGCGTACATCGACGCCACGACGGCCAGCAGCACCTGCGCGGTGCAGATGTTGCTGGTGGCCTTCTCGCGGCGGATGTGCTGTTCGCGGGTCTGCAGCGCCAGCCGGTAGGCCTGGTTGCCGTCGGCGTCGACGCTCACGCCGACCAACCGCCCCGGCAGCTGCCGTTCGAGGCCCTTGGCCACGGCCATGAACCCGGCGTGCGGGCCGCCGAACCCCATCGGCACGCCGAACCGCTGGGTGTTGCCGACCACCACGTCCGCGCCGATCTCGCCGGGCGAGCGCAGCAGCGTCAGCGCCAGCAGGTCGGCCGCGACGACGGCCTTCCCGCCGCGCCGGTGGACCTCCGCGATGATCTCCTCGTGGTCCCGCACCGCACCGGAAGCGCCCGGGTAGGACAGCAGCACGCCGAAGAACTCGCCGTCCGGCAACGCCTGCGCGCCCGCGGCGAGGTCGGCGACGACGACCTCGATGCCCAGCGGCTCCGCGCGGGTCTCGATCACCGCGATGGTCTGCGGCAGCGTGTCGGCGTCCACCACGAACCGCGGCGACTTCGACCGGCCCGCGCGGCGCACCAGAGTCATGCCCTCGGCCGCGGCGGTGGACTCGTCGAGCATCGACGAGTTGGCCACCGGCACCCCGGCCAGGTCCGCGACCATCGTCTGGAAGTTCAGCAGCGCTTCGAGCCGGCCCTGCGAGATCTCCGGCTGGTACGGCGTGTAGGCCGTGTACCAGGCGGGGCTCTCCAGCACGTTGCGCAGGATCACCGGCGGCGTGACCGTGCCGTAGTAGCCGAGCCCGATCATCTCGGTGTGCGGGCGACAGCGGCGCGCCAGCTCGCGCAGCTCGGCCAGCGCCTCGGACTCGGTGGCCGGCTCCGGCAGCGCCAGCTGCAGGTCGCCTTCCCGGATCGTGTCCGGCACGGCGTTCTGCCCCAGCTCCTCCAGCGAGCCGACACCGATCACGTCGAGCATGCGCGCGAGCTCGGCCGGCATCGGGCCGACGTGCCGGTCGGCGAACGGCGTGCCGTGCTCCAGGGCGGCCAGGGGAATGCGGTCGTGGGTCACGTCGGTCATCGCCAAACCTCAATCGTCGCGGCGGCAAAGGGCGGCAGGCAGCCGGAACTGCCCTGCTCTCCCCCTCTGTCACTGTCCGCGAAGCGAACGCCTGAGAGCTTCACCCGGGAACCGGGCTTGCACCGTCGGCGGGGTGCACCACGGCCGTGGTGCGCCCTCTTTCCAGAGGTATCTCGCCCGTGCGGTCCAGGTGGCCTGAGAGGTTGTCGGGGAGGGTTGCTCCTTCGGCGCCGACCGCGGCCTAGGCCGGGCCGGACTCTCCCGCACGGGGTCGGCGATGTGCCGCAGCTTACCCGATCAGGGGGTCCGAGCGGACCAGCGATGTCACCGGCCGCACACCACCCGGTCGGGTCCGATCGGCTCAGCCGGTCTCGGCCTGCCGGTCGCGCCGCCGGCGGGACAGCTCGTCGTCCATCGGGACCAGCTCCGCGCCGTCGGCCCGTTCCGCCGGGAAGTCGTGGATCGTGCCGCTGATCTCGCGCATCGCACCGCTGACGGCGATGCCGAACACCCCTTGGCCACCCTGCAACAGGTCGACCACCTCCTCGGCAGAGGTGCACTCGTAGACCGTCGTCCCGTCGCTGAACAGCGTCAGCCTGGCCAGGTCCTGCACTCCCCGGTTGCGCAGGTGTTCCACCGCGACCCGGATGTTGTGCAGCGACACCCCGGTGTCCAGCAGCCGCTTGACCACCTTGAGCACCAGGATGTCCTTGAACGAGTACAGCCGCTGCGAACCGGAGCCGGCGGCGCCGCGGATGGACGGGCCGACCAGCTTGGTGCGCGCCCAGTAGTCCAACTGGCGGTAGGTGATGCCGGCGATCTGGCAGGCGGCCGGACCCCGGTAGCCGACCAGTTCGTCCGGCAGCGAGGCGTCGGGGAACAGCTCGCCCTGCTCCACGGCAGCATCCCGGTTGGACGCTTCCTCGACCACGCCTGCCTCCCCTCGTCCGGCACGAAGCCGACGACGACGATCACCAGCTCCCGGACCATCGCGGTCCGAGGCCGCGAACACCGCCCAGCGGCCGAATCACACCGGGGCAATTCGCGTAAGTTCGACGGTATGCCTGCCCCGCGGGGAGGTCAACGCGACGCGCGGGGCACCCTGACGACCCGGCCCCCGCCTGCTCGCGCAGACGGGGGCCGGGCTGTGTCGTCGGTCGATCGGCGGGCTCAGGTGTCGGCGCCGCGGAAGTCCTCCGGGGAGACGGAGTCCAGGAACTCGCGGAACTTCTCCACCTCGTCCTCCTGCTCGTCCGGGATGATCAGCCCCGCCTCGTCCAGCACCGATTCGTCGGCGTGGATGGGCACCCCGATGCGCAGCGCCAGCGCCACCGAGTCGCTCGGCCGCGCGGAGACCCGCACATCCCCGTCGAACACCAGCTCGGCGAAGAAGGTGCCGTCCTGCAGGTCGGTGATCCGCACCTGTTCCAGGTCGCGCCCGAGGGCGCCGATGACGTCCTTCAACAGGTCGTGGGTAAGGGGTCTCTGCGGCCGCACGCCCTGCTGCTCCAGCGCGATGGCGGTCGCCTCGACCGAGCCGATCCAGATCGGCAGGTAACGCTCGCCGTGCGCCTCGCGCAACAGCAGAATCGGCTGGTTTGCTGGTAGTTCAACTCGCACGCCGACGACGCGCATCTCGCTGCTCATCGTCACATCGCCTCCTCCAGCGCGCCGAAGCGTGACATCCCCGTCGAGGATCGCGCACCGACGCCTCCGACGCTACCCGCGTTGCGGCGGACACGCCCATCCCTTTAGCGGTCTGGTCGACCACCGAATCCGCGGCCTTCCTGCCGGTGCATCTGGCCCGAACCGCTGGCTGAGCTCTTCATCGAGCATTACCAGCACGATACACCGCCG
Organism: Saccharopolyspora sp. NPDC050642; assembly: GCF_040654735.1. Taxonomy (NCBI): domain Bacteria; kingdom Bacillati; phylum Actinomycetota; class Actinomycetes; order Pseudonocardiales; family Pseudonocardiaceae; genus Saccharopolyspora; species Saccharopolyspora sp. NPDC050642. The sequence goes on from NZ_JBFAIN010000003.1 coordinate 132,091, forward strand.
ACCCGTCCGCCGGACCGGTCGAAAGGCGGCCGCTACAACGTGGAAACCGGTTGCGACGGCGGGAAATTCCCCGCGCGGGGAGTCAGTCGATCTCGGCTGCGCACTACCTTCACGCGCCAGCGGGGCGACGCCGCTTCGGCGCCGCCCCGCTGGCGGATGGACTAGTCGGTCCAAGGGCCCCTCAGCGGGCGCCCGGGCCCCCATCGATCGGGCCGGTCAGGAACACCAGCCGGAACTTCCCGATCTGCACCTCGTCGCCGTTGGCCAGCACCGAGGTGTCGACCGGCTCCCGGTTGACGTAGGTGCCGTTGAGGCTGCCGACGTCGACGACCACGAAGTCGTTGCCCTCGCGCCGGAACTCGGCGTGCCGGCGGGAAACCGTGACGTCATCGAGGAAGATGTCGCTGTCCGGGTGCCGTCCCGCGCTGGTGGTCTCCCGGTCCAGCAGGAATCGCGATCCCGCGTTGGGGCCGCGCTTGACCACCAGCAGGGCGGACCCTGCGGGCAGCGCATCGACCCCGGATGCGGCGGCGGGCTCCGGGGACGCACTCTCGGTGCTCTCCGGCTCCGAGAGGAAGGGCCTGAAGACCGAGGTGGTCTCCGGTGACTGCTCCGGCGGAACGTCGCCGTGGCCGGGGAATTGGCTCACCTGAGCTCTCCTCTACGCGGATAGATCGTGCCAAGTATGTGCCCAACGTACAGTGCAGGTACAGACACTGGACGCGGGACTCCCGACATCTTCCTCTCGGCCCCTGACAGACCGACGATCTTGCCTGGTCGGATCAGGATTCGGTCAGCTTCTGGTACGCCGCGGCGTCGAGCAGACCGTCCAGCTGGGCCGGGTCGGCGAGCTTGAGCTCGACCATCCAGCCGTCGCCCAGCGGGGCCGAATTGACCAACTCCGGCTCGTCCTCCAGCTGCTCGTTGCGGGCCACCACCTCGCCGGTGACCGGCGCGTAGATCTCCGAGACGCTCTTGGTCGACTCCACCTCGCCCATCGAGTCGCCGGCGGTGACCTGCTGGCCGAGGTCCGGCAGCTGCACGAACACCACGTCGCCGAGCTGCTGCTGGGCGTAGTCGGTGATACCGATGCGCACCTTGTCGTCAGCCGTGCGCTGAATCCACTCGTGCTCTTCGGTGTACTTGATCTCGTCCGGGGCCGCCACGTGGTCCCGCCTCCCTGCTCCGCTGGTGCTGTGGATCACCGGTCACGGAGGTTCGCGTGATCGGCTCGGCGAGCGTATTCACCACGCGGCGCAGGCCGCAAGGCGACCCTCCAGCGCGCGACGCGAAAGGGCGCCGCCCGCCGATCGGCTCGGCAGGCGGCGCCCTTCGCGCGGGACGTCCGGACGGCGCTCAGGCCGGTCTGGCGCGGGCCTGGTGGACCGCCGCCATCACCTGGCCGAGGTAGAGGATGCCGGCCCACAGGTAGAGCGCGCCGCCCCAGCAGGTGAAGGCGTAGGCGATCGGTCGGACCACTTCGGACAGCGGGAAGTCCTCCTGCACCAGCAGCAACAGCGGGAACGCGTACATCAGGCAGAACGTCGCGGCCTTGCCGAGGTAGTGCACGTCCGGCGGTTCGTAGCCGTGCCAGCGCAGCACCGGCAGGCAGAGCGTCAGCACCAGGTCGCGGATGACCAGCGCGGCGGCGACCCACCAGGGCACCACGTCCCGCAGCACGAAGGCCACCAGGGTCGCGACTATGTAGAGGCGGTCGGCGGCCGGGTCGAGGAGCTCGCCGATGCGGCTGTACTGGTTGAGCCAGCGGGCGAGCTTGCCGTCGAGCCAGTCGGTGATGCCGCTGATCACCAGCACCAGCAGGGCGAGCAGGTCGGCCTTCGGACCCAGCAGCAGCCAGAGGAACACCGGCACGCCGGCCAGCCGGATCACGCTGAGCAGGTTCGGAAGTGTCCACCATGGATCGGCCCACACGCCGGCGGCGGCCTCCCGTATCCGGGCCATGCCCGGATCGGGGCGCTCCGCCGCGGGGCCCTGCCCCGCCGGATCGGGATTCATCCCGCGATCCCCGCTCGTGGTGTCTTCCGTGGTGCGCTCAGCATCCTGCACCACGAGCCTCCCCTGAATGGTTGTGCGTCCTGCCCCCGCTTCGGACGCAACTTGTGCATCCCGACCACATCAGGGTCTCACATTCCTCGCACAACACACTTGGCGGCCGGGCTCCCGCGAAGCCGGTCGATCGGGCTGCTCCACGGCGGGAGCCGTCGGCCACCGGGCGCGGCTACGCCCTGGTGCGGCTCCAGCCGCGGCGGCGGAGGTCCGCATCGGTGAGGAACCGGGCCCTGCCGCGGTCGTCGACGCCCGCCCAGCGGGCCCCGGTGGAGCCCTCGAGGACGTAGGAATGGCCACCGCTCCACACCACGCTGCACGGCGCGGTGGGCAGTTCGGTGGTCGCGGGGCCGCAGCCCGGTTCGACCCGGGTGGCAGCGGCGGTCTGGGCGGCGGATGCCTGTGCGGACAAGGCCGGTTCCGTGCTCATCGTTGTAGCACCTCCGATTCGGTTGTCGGCGCGATGCGCCGTGGTGTTAGCCCGATCATCGACTTCGGCTTGATTGTGTTCGGACGAGCACGCTCTGTCGCGCCGATCTATCCGTCCAGCGCCAAACGGACACGTTGTGTCGCCGAGTTGCACCCGGGCGTCCGGGCGGCGCTCAGCGCGACCGAAGTCCGCGCGGCCGTTCGTCCGATCGGCCGTGTTTCGGTTGTGACAAAAGCGTTTCGCACGTCGCTACCGGTGACCCTGGCGCTACGCCGAGTTGTGCGGTAGGACGACAGGCGACATCGGGGCGGATGCAGGAGGAACGTGGTCATGGGTGCCTATGCCGAGGCCTACCGGCGGAGTTCGGCCGATCCGGAGGGCTTCTGGCTCGACGCGGCGGCCGCGATCGAGTGGGAGCGCGCACCGTCGCGGGCCCTGGACGCCACCGCGGACCCGTTCTTCCGGTGGTTCCCCGACGGTGAGCTCAACACCTGCTTCAACGCGCTGGACCGGCACGTCCGCGACGGGCGCGGCGACCAGCCGGCGCTGATCTGGGACTCGGCGATGACCGGCGAGGTGCGCCGCTGGACGTACCGGGAGCTGCTGGACCGGGTGGCGCTGTTCGCCGGGGCGTTGCGGGCGCAGGGCGCCGAGCCGGGCGACCGGGTCGTGATCTACATGCCGATGATCTCCGAGGCCGTCGTCGCGATGCTGGCCTGCGCGCGCATCGGCGCGGTGCATTCGGTGGTCTTCGGCGGTTTCGCGCCGAAGGAGCTGGCGGCGCGCATCGACGACGCACGGCCGACGGTGATCGTCGCCGCGTCGTGCGGCCTGGAGCCGAACCGGATCGTCGAGTACAAGCCGATCGTCGACGAGGCGCTGCGGGCGACCGAGCACCAGCCGAAGCGGGTGATCGTGTTCCAGCGCGAGCAGGCCCGCGCGGAGCTCGGGCCGCGCGACGTGGACTGGCACGATGCGCTGGCGCAAGCCGAACCGGCCGACTGCGTGCCGGTGAAGGCCACCGATCCGCTGTACGTCCTCTACACCTCGGGCACCACCGGGCGGCCGAAGGGCGTGGTGCGCGACAACGGCGGGCACGCGGTCGCGCTGCGCTGGTCGATGGCCAACATCTACGACATCGGGCCGGGCGACGTCTTCTGGACCGCCTCGGACGTCGGCTGGGTGGTCGGCCACTCCTACATCGTCTACGCGCCGCTGCTGACCGGGGCGACCACCGTGGTCTACGAGGGCAAGCCGGTGGGCACGCCGGATGCGGGCGCGTTCTGGCGGGTCATCGCCGAGCACCGGGCCAAGGCGCTGTTCACCGCGCCGACCGCGTTCCGGGCGATCAAGCGGGTGGACCCGAACGCCGAGCTGCTGGCCGGCCACGACATCTCGAGCCTGCGGGCGCTGTTCCTGGCCGGCGAGCGGCTGGACCCGGAGACCTACCACTGGGCGTCGGAGAAGCTCGGGGTGCCGGTGATCGACCACTGGTGGCAGACCGAGACGGGCTGGCCGATCTGCGCGAACCTGCGCGGGCTGGAGCCGATGCCGGTCAAGCCGGGTTCGCCGACCGTGCCGGTGCCCGGCTACGACGTGGCGGTGCTGGACCAGGCCGGGAACCCGCTACCGCCGGAGACCGACGGCGCGATCTGCCTGAAGCTGCCGCTGCCGCCGGGCACGCTGCCGACGCTGTGGGGCGACGACGAGCGGTTCCGCGAGTCGTACCTGTCGCGCTACCCCGGCTACTACCTCACCGGCGACAACGGCTACGTCGACGCCGACGGCTACGTGTTCGTGATGGGCCGCACCGACGATGTGATCAACGTCGCCGGGCACCGGCTGTCGACCGGCTCGATGGAGGCGGTGCTCGCGGCGCACCCGGCGGTCGCCGAGTGCGCGGTGATCGGCGTGCGCGATTCGCTGAAGGGCCAGGTGCCGCGCGGGTTCGTGGTGCTGAAGTCCGGTGTGGACATCTCCGAGGAGGCGCTGCGGGGCGAACTGGTCGCGGCGGTGCGGGCGCAGATCGGGCCGGTGGCGGCGTTCCGCGACGTGTCGGTGGTGGACGGGCTGCCCAAGACGCGTTCGGGGAAGATCCTGCGGAAGTCGATGCGCGAGATCGCCGACACCGGTGACACCAGGGTGCCCTCCACCATCGAGGACCCGGCGGTGCTGGACAAGCTGCGGCCCGCGCTGCGCGGCGAGGGGTAGGCGCGACGCCTCACCCGCTCTGCCGGTTCCGCGCGACCTCCTCCAGCGCTTGGAGGACGGCGTCGATCGCGGGTTGCGCCCGGCTGCCCCGGCGCACGCAGGTGAGGATGCTGCGCGATGGCGCCGGCTTGTCCCGCAACGGGATTCGCACCACGCGGTGGTCCGGCGAGACGGTGGCGAGCCTGGGCAGCAGGCAGATGCCGAGCCCGTGCGACACCAGGGTCAGCACCGAGTTCCACTCCGCCGCCTCGTGCGCCACCCGCGGGGCGAAGCCGGCCGCCGCGCACGCGACCTCGATCAGCTGGAACTGGTCGTGGTGCGGCGCGATCCAGGTCTCGTGCGCGGTCTCGGCCAGCCGCACGGAGTCGCGCTCGGCGAACCCGTGCGCCGCGGGCACGACCAGGTCCTGCGGGTCGTCGAGCAGTAGCCGCTGGTCGAACCGCGGATCGTCCAGCGGTGGGGTGCCCGGGACGGGCAGGATCGCGATGTCGGCCTGCTCCGCCAGCAGCAGCCGAAGGCTGTCGTCGATGTCGGTCTCCCGCAGCCGCACCTCCAGCCGCGGGTGGGAGTCGCGGAGCCGGGCGGCGGCGGGCGCCAGCAGCGAGCCGAAGCTGGTCGCGAAGCCGCCCACCCGGACCTGTCCGACCGCGCCGCCGGAATGCGCGGCCAGGTCGGCGCGGGTCTGCTCCCATTCGGCCGCGATCGCGTCGGCGTGCTCCAGGACGATGTGCGCGGCGGGCGTGAGCCGGACCCGGCGGCCTTCGGGCTGCAGCAGCTCGGCACCGATCTCCCGGGACAGCAGCCGGAGTTGTTGCGAGACGGCCGAGGGCGTCAGGTAGAGCGCCCGCGCGGTCGCGGTCACCGTGCCCTCCTCCCGGAGCACCCGGAGGACCTGGAGCCGGCGCAGGTCGATCATGTAGGTGATTCTTCACAATGCGCGGCAGAAATGCGAGATGGACCTGAACGGGCGGTGAGCCCCAGGCTTCAGCCGTGAAGACTTCGACCCCGCCGCAGCGCTCCGCTACCGGCGCATCTCCGTTCCTGTTCGTGCTGGGGGCTGTGGTCAGCGTTCAATTCGGGCAGGCCTTCGGGACTGTTCTCCGCCGCAGGGCCGCTCGGCGTCGCGGCGTTGCGGCTGTCGCTGGCGGCCGCGGTGCTGCTGGTCCTGTGGCGCCCGCAGATCCCGCCGGATTGGCGCTCGCGGGGGCTGATCATCGCGTTCGGCGCGGCGATCGCGGCGATGAACGTCGTCTACCTCGCGCTGCCACACCTCCCGGTGGGAGTCGCCAGCACGCTTCAGCTGCTCGGCCCGCTCTCCGTAGCGCTCCTGGGCTCCCGGCGGCCGCGCGACGTGCTGTGGGCCGCGCTGGCGGCCGTGGGTGTTTTCCTGTTCTGCGGCCCGATCGGCGCGCCACTACCGGCCATCGGCGTCTCTCTCGCCCTGGTCTCGGCGGTCGGCATGGGTTGCTACCTCCTGCTGAGCCATCGCGTCGGCGGGCTCAGCAGCACGGCTCACCACTGGCGCTGGCCGTCGCGTGCGCCGCCGTCATCGCGCTGCCGTTCGGCATCGCCGAGTCCGGGACGGCGTTGCTCTCCCCTGCCGTTCTGCTGGCCGGGCTGGGGATCGCCGTGCTGTCGGCGGTCGTGCCCTATTCGCTGGAAATGGCCGCGCTGCGCCGGATTCCGCCCAGGGTCGTGGGCGTGCTGCAGAGCCTGGAGCCAGCGGCCGGCGCCGCGGCGGGCCTGCTGCTGCTGGCCGAGCTGCTGACCCCGTCCCAGGTCGTCGCGCTCGGTTGCGTCACCGCGGCGTCCATCGGTGCGGTGCTCACCCGGGCTCGTTGAGGCGGGCGACCGTTCCACGTGCCCGATACGCCCAGTTGGAGGCTGCCGCTTCCAAATATGGTCTATACCTTTATGGGGCCGTTCCCCGATCATGGAGCGAGGCACATGACCAGACCGCCCCTACCGACGGTGCGCAACGCAGCGCTCGCCGTCGTGGCGGGTGCGCTGCTCACCGGTGGGCTGGTAGCGCCCGCCGGCGGCGCACCGGCCGAGGAGAACACCGCGATGGAGAACATCATCCCCGCACCCGAGTCGGTGCGGCCCGCCCCCGGCACCACCTACGAACTCACCGAGCAGACCTCGATCGAGGCCGCCGGCGATGCCGCCGAGGTCGGCGAGTACCTGGCCGGGGTCCTGCGCCCGGCCACCGGTTTCCCGGTCCCGGTCAACGAGGGTTCCGGCGGGATCTCGCTGGCGCTGGACGGATCCCCCGAGCTCGGCCCGGCCGGGTACCGCCTGCAGGTGGCCGACGACGGCATCGGCCTCCACGCGAGCAGCCCCGAAGGCCTGTTCAACGGCGTGCAGACGCTCCGGCAGCTGCTGCCCGCCGCGATCGAGAGCCCGACCGAGCAGTCCGGGCCGTGGACCGTGCCCGGCGGCGAGATCGTCGACAAGCCGAGGTTCGAGCACCGGGCCACGATGCTCGACGTCGCCCGGCACTTCTTCACCGTGGAGCAGGTCAAGCTCTACATCGACCAGGTCGCCCGCTACAAGATCAACTGGCTGCACCTGCACCTGACCGACGACCAGGGCTGGCGGATCCAGATCAACAGCTGGCCGCGGCTGACCGAGCACGGCGGCAGCACCGAGGTCGGCGGCGGCCCGGGCGGCTTCTACACGCAGGAGGACTACGCGGAGATCGTCGAGTACGCGGCGTCCCGGCACATCACCGTCGTGCCCGAGATCGACATGCCCGGGCACACCAACGCCGCGCTGGCCTCCTACGCCGAGCTCAACTGCGACGGCGTCGCGCCGCCGCTGTACACCGGCATCGAGGTGGGCTTCAGCTCGTTCTGCGTGGACAAGGACATCACCTACCGGTTCGTCGAGGACGTCATCCGCGAGCTCGCGGCGATCACCCCCGGCCCGTACCTGCACATCGGCGGCGACGAGGCGCACTCGACCACCGACGAGGACTACAAGCAGTTCTTCGAGCGGGTGATCCCGCTGCCCGCCAAGTACGGCAAGACCGCGCTGGGCTGGCACGAGTACGGCAAGGGCGCGCCCGAGGGCGACGCGGTGCTGCAGTACTGGGGCACCACCGACACCGATCCCCTGCTCGACGAGGCGGTCGCCCGCGGCAACAAGATCCTGGCGTCGCCGGCGAACCTGTCCTACCTGGACCACAAGTACGACGAGAACACCGAGCTGGGCCTGCACTGGGCCGGCTACATCGAGGTCGCCGACGCCTACGGCTGGGATCCGGGCAGCTACCTCAAGGGCGTTCCCGAGGAGTCGATCCTCGGCGTGGAAGCCCCGCTGTGGTCGGAGACCCTGGAGAACTCCGATCACATCGAGTTCATGGCCTTCCCACGGCTGCCGGCCATCGCCGAGCTCGGCTGGTCCCCCAAGTCCACCCATGACTGGGAGTCCTTCCGCCAGCGCCTGGCCACCCACGGCCCGCGAATGACGGCACCCGGCATCGACTACTACCGCTCCCCACAAGTCCCCTGGCAGGACTGAGAACCGGCGGCGTTCATCCGGGGGTGGGCGCGATTTCCCGCGAAATCGCGCCCACCCCCGAACGCGTCACTCCCCCGCCGGGAGCTTGGGTTCCAGGACCGCCCACCATTCCGCCAGGGTCGGTCGTGCGGCGAGGTCGGCGAAGGTGATCTGAACGCCGAGGCGGCGCCAGTTCTCCACCAGCGTCATGATCCGCACCGAGTCCAGACCCCAGTCGATGAGGTTCTCCTCGTCGGTGAGCTCCGCCGGGTCCTCGTACAACAGCTCGGCGACCTGCGCCCGCACGTCTGCCAGCGTCAACTTCTGCGACATTCCCACGTTCTCCCCGAAAACTCGTCAGGCCACTTCGGACTCGTGCAGCACCAGCGAGCGCGCCAGCCCCCGCGAAGTGTCCACCACGGCACAACGCTTGGCGGCGTAGTCCAGCGCCATCCGGTGCTCCGCCAGCGAGAAGTCCGCGACCGCGTCGGCGGCCAGGAACGCCTGGACGTCCTGCTGGAAGGCCTCGGCCGCCGTCATCAGGCAGCCGATGTGCGCGTAGATGCCGGTGATGATCAGCTGGTCGCGGTTCCAGTCCCGCAGCAGCTCGCGGAGCTCGGTGCGCTGGAACGCGCTGTAGCGCCACTTGGTCAGCTGCACGTCGCCGGCGCCGGGCGCCAGCTCGTCGATGATCGCCTCCTGCGTCGGGTCGGCGACACCCGGGCCCCACCACTCCAGCTGCAGTCCGCGCTGTTCCGGCGTCTGGCCGCCGGGCTGCGCGCAGTACACCACCGGCACGCCAGCCGCACGGGCGCGCTCGCGCAGCATGCGGATGTTCGGCACCACCTGGTTGAGCGGTTCGCTGTTGCGCGGATAGGCGTTGACGAAGTGCCGTTCCATGTCGTGGATCAGCAGCACCGCGCGATCCGGCTCGGGCCGCCAGGCCACCCGGTTCTCGGGCAGCTCGTCCTGCTGCGGCACGCGGTACGGTGCGATGGCCGGAAGTGCCACCGGTCCTCCCTGTCTGTCGTGGTTTGCGGGCGCTCGGCTCACGTCCGGTTCCGCAGCTCCGGGACCAGCTCGCGGGAGATCGCCTCCCGCAGGTCCCGCTTGCTGACCTTGCCGACCCCGGTCTGCGGGAACTGCTCGACGAACTCGACCCGGTCCGGCACCTTGTACGCGGCCAGGCCGCGTTCGCGCACGAACTTGATCAGCTCCCGCGCCTTCGGCGGGGTGCCGCGCGGCACGACGAACGCGCAGCTGCGCTCGCCGAGGTAGTCGTCGGGCATCGACACCACCGCGGCGTCGTGCACCGCCGGGTGCGCCAGCAGGTGGTTCTCCACCTCCTCGGCGGCGATCTTCTCGCCGCCGCGGTTGATCTGGTCCTTCGCGCGGCCTTCGACGACGACGTTGCCCGCCGGCGTGAGCCGGACGACGTCGCCGGTGCGGTAGAAGCCGTCCGCGGTGAACGCCCGGGCGTTGTGCTCCTCGGCCCGGTAGTAGCCGCGGATGGTGTAAGGCCCCCGGGTGAGCAGGTGCCCGGTTTCGCCCGGTGCCACCGGGTTGTCCTCGTCGTCGACGACGAGCACCTCGTCGTCCGGCGAGATCGGGCGGCCCTGCGTGCCGAGGACGACGTCTTCGGGGTCGTCGAGGCGGGTGTAGTTGACCAGGCCCTCGGCCATGCCGAACACCTGCTGCAGGGTGGCGCCGAGCACCGGCCGCACCCGCCGCGCGACCTCCTCGCTGCACTTGGCGCCGCCCACCTGCAGCACTTCCAGACTGGACAGGTCGTGCTCGGTGTTCGCAGCGGCGTCCAGCCACACCAGCGCCAGCGGCGGCACGGCCGCGAGGAGCGTGACGCGTTCGCGCTCGATCAGCGGGAACACCTCGTCCGGGCTGGGCCGCCGGGCCAGCACGACGGTGCCGCCGGCGTGCAGCACGCCGAACGTGCCGGGCGAGCTCATCGGGAAGTTGTGCGCGATCGGCAGCGCCCCGAGGTAGACCGTGCCGGCGGTGACGCCGCAGATCTCGTTGCTGGCGCGGAAGGAGTAGATGTAGTCGTCGTGGGTGCGCGGGATCAGCTTCGGCACGCCGGTGCTTCCACCGGAGAGCTGCAGGAAGGCGATGTCGCCGGGCTCCGGGCCGGTGAGCTCCGCGGGTTCGGCGTCCACATCGGACAGCGCCCGGAACTCACCTGGTTCACCCGCGATCAGCACCTGCAGGCCGGGGACCTTCGCGACGACCTCGGCCGCCAGCTTCCGGTGGTCGAACCCGGCCTCGACGTCGACGGTGATGTAGGCGGTGGCCTCGCTGAACTCGCAGAAGTAGGAGATCTCGGTCAGCCGGTGCGAGGGCAGCGCGAACACCGGGATCGCGCCGAGCCGGAACAGCGCGAAGCACACGTCGAAGAACTCGGCGATGTTCGGCAGCTGCACCACGACCCGGTCGCCCGCGCCGACGCCGAGCCCGCGGAGCCCGGCCGCGAGCCGGTCGGCGCGGACGTCGAGGTCCCGGTAGGAGACGCGGCGGTCGCCGTCGACGACGGCGGTGCGGTCGGGATGTTCGGCCGCGCGTTCGCGCAGCAGCTGCCCGAAGGTGTAGCCGCGCCAGTAGCCCGCGGCCCGGTAGCGCTGCGCGAACTCCGCCGGCCAGGTGGGGCAGCCGGGTAGCGATGCGGTCATGTTCTCCCCCTCAGACGGCCTGGTCCAGGCCCATCGCGGACAGTGCGGTGCGGAACTTCGCGGACGTCTCGGCGAGTTCGTCGGCCGGGTCGGAACCCGCGACGATGCCCGCGCCCGCGTACAACCGCATCGAATCGTCCTCGATGTCGGCGCAGCGGATGGCGACCACCCACTCGCCGTCGCCGGCGGCGTCGCACCAGCCGACCATGCCCGCGTAGTAGCCGCGCTCGAACGGTTCGGTCTCGGCGATGACGTCGCGGGCGCGCTGCAACGGGGTGCCGCAGACCGCGGGCGTGGGGTGCAGCGCGTCGGCCAGTTCCAGCGAGGAGGTGGCCGGATCGCGGAGCTCGCCGGTGATCTCGGTGGCCAGGTGCCACATGGCGGCGGTGCTGATCACCGACGGCGCGGGGACCTGCAGGTCGCGGCAGAACGGGCGCAGCGCCCGCACGACCGCGTCGACGACGGCGGCGTGCTCGCGATGATCTTTGTCCGAAGTGGACAGTTCTGCGGCGCGGCGCCGGTCCTCGACCGGGTCGGCGCTGCGCGGCCGCGAACCGGCCATCGGGTTCGACCGGACCTGCATGCCGCGGCGGGAGACCAGCAGTTCCGGGCTGGCGCCGAGGAAGGTGCGCCGCAGCGGCGGCGGCGCGCCGAAGCTGTCGCGGGTGCCGTCCTCGCCGTGCCGCGGCAGATCCACCGCGAAGGTGTAGCTGGCCGGGTCCGCGAGCGCGAGGTTGCGCAGCACGCCGCGGACGTCGATCGGCTCGGCGGCGGTCAGCTCCAGGGAGCGCGCGAGGACGACCTTGCTCAGCTCGCCGTCTTCCAGCCGCCGCAGCACCCGGCTGACGCCGCGCTCGTACTCGGCGGGCGCGGGCACCGGGCGGACGGAGCAGTCCGGCGCGCCGTTGCGCGGCGGCTGCGGCACCACGACGTTCAACGGTGCGGCCCGGACCACTTCGTCGGGCAGCACCAGGTGCGCGGGCAGGCTCTCGCCGAACGGCACCGCACCCACCACCATCGGGTTGCGGCGGCCGAATTCCGTTGCGCTGTTGAGGAAATCGGCCACCCGCCGGGGCAGTTCCTCGCGCGCGCACTGGGTCTTGGGGACGATCGCGGACACGCCGCGGGCTAAGAGCACGCCGTGCGGCGCGGAGAAGAGGAACGACGAGCCTGCCTCGTACGCCGCCAGCAATCGGGTCGCCTCGTCGTCCGCGACGAGGCCGATGCTGTCGGTTTCGCTGTCCATCGTGGTCATGGCAACCTTTCCGGGTGTGCGGCAGGCGTGGTCAGGCGCGCAGTGTCGCGCCGCCGTCGACGTACAGGTCGTGCATCGTGATGTGCCCGGCCTGGTCGGAGGCCAGGAAGACGACTGCGTCGGCGATGTCTTGCGGGGTGGCGAGCTTGCGCAGCGGGATACCCGCCTTGAACGTCTCCGGAGAGCCGGCGATGACACGCTCGGCGCCGCGCTCGTCGGCCCACATCCCGCGCTGCATCTCGGTGTCGGTGGAGCCGGGCGCGACGACGTTGCACCGGATGCCGTACTCGGCGAGTTCCAGCCCGAGCGACTTGGTGAACAGCGTCGCCGCGGCCTTGGAGGCGGCGTAGGCGGACATCCCGTGCCGAGGCACGCCGGCGGCGTTCGAGCTGACCGTGACGATGGCGCCGCGCCGCCGGCCGATCATGTGCTTGGACACCGCGCGGGACAGGTTGAACACCCCGGTGGTGTTGACCGCGAAGGTGCGGTGCCAGTCCTCGTCGGTGAGCTCCTGCACGGTGCCGACCTGCAGGACGCCCGCGACGTTGGCGAGGACGTCGATGGGGCCGTGCGTGCGCTCGACGCGGTCCACGACATCGTTGACGGCGGCAGCGTCCGCGACGTCGGCGCGGTAGGCGTGGACCGCGTGGCCGCGCCCGGTCAGCTCGGCGGCCACGGCTTCGGCCTGCTCGCCGTTTCGGTCCACGGCCGCGACCGTGGCGCCGAGCTCGGCGAGCGCGGTGGTCACCGCCGCCCCGATGCCCTGACCCGCGCCTGTCACGATGGCGACCTTGCCGCCGATCCCCGTCCGGTTCATCGCGCCCTTCTGTCAACTCAGGCAAGCCTAACCTTTGTCAGGCGAGCCTGAGTTTAGAACACGGACGTGTCCGGATCTTCCCTCCATCGAGGTGGCATTGATCACCGAGCGCAATCCGCCGCGCCACGAATGCCTCGGCTTCGTAACCCGGCCGAACTAGCGGCCGAGACCCGCAGTGAGCTCGCGCATGCAGCGGACGGCGAGCTCCGCAGCCGAACCCGCGCCGTCCGCAGGGGCGTCGCTCACCGCCCACGCCTCGACGGCCACCCGGATCGCGGCCGTGGCCGCCGCGGCCAGCAGGCGGATCTGCAGATCGTCGGCGGTGCGCTCGGCGAGCAGCGGCACGAGCTGCTGCTCCGACTCCTGGTTGACTCTCGCCCACACCGCCAGCAGCGCGGGATCGCCGGCGGCCGCGCGCAGCAGGCCCCGCGTCCACCCGAAGGACTCGACGTCCTCCTCGTCGCGGACGGCCAAGGCGCGTTCGGCGGCCTGTTCCAGCGCATCCGGCAGCGGAATGTCGCGCGGCGTGGCCGCCAGCAGGTCCTGCCAGCGCCGTGCGCCGAACGCCAGCAACGGCGCGACGGAGTCCTGCTTGGTGCGGAAGTAGCGGTAGAAGGTGCGAAGGCTCACCCCGGCGCGCTCCGCGATGACCTCAGCTGTCGTGCCGTCGGAGCCGCGCTCGGCGAACAGCGCGGCGGCGATGCGGGCGATTTCCAGCTGGGTGGCGGCCTTGCGGCGTTCGGTGAGGTTCACTCCCCCAGTTTAGGAATAAGGTGGCAATGTGGCAGGTTGTGCCACATAGACACGATGTGTCGAGTCCGTGCAAGAGAGAGGGAACTCCCATGGAGCGCTTCGAAGGACGTCGCATCCTGATCACCGGGGCCGGTTCGGGCATCGGGCAGGCCACGGTGCACCGGATCCTCGCCGAGGGCGGCCGGGTCGTCGGGTTCGACCGCAGCGAGCAGGGCCTGGCGGCCACCGCCGCCACCGCCGCCGGGAACGGCACCGCCGAGCGGCTGACCACCGCCGTGGTGGACGTCGCCGACGAGAGCTCCGTGCGCGCGGGCGTGGCCGACGCCGTGGCAACGCTCGGCGGGCTTGACGTGCTGGTGAACGCGGCAGGCATCCTGCGGTCGGCGCACACGCACGAGACCACGCTGGAGTTCTGGAACACGATCCTGGCGGTCAACCTGACCGGCACGTTCCTGATGACTCGCGAGGCGTTGCCCGCGCTGCTGGAGTCCGGGCGCGGTGTCGTGGTCAACTTCAGCTCGACCTCGGCGAGCTTCACGCACCCCTACATGGCGGCCTACGCGGCCTCCAAGGGCGGCATCCAGTCGTTCACCCACGCGCTGGCCGGCGAGTACGCCAAGCAGGGCCTGCGCGCGGTCGCCGTGGCACCCGGCTCGATCAGCAGCGGCATGACCACCGGCCGCGGCCCGGGTCTGCCGGAGGACGCCGACATGAGCCTGTTCGCGAAGCTGATGCCCGCCATCGGGCAGGGCATGGCGGGGCCGGAGACGGTCGCGGGCGTGGTGGCGATGCTGGCCTCCGACGACGGCGCGTTCGTCACCGGCACCGAACTGCGCATCGACGGCGGCACCCACATGTAGGGGCTGTTTCCAGAACTCGTTTTGCGTGGCGGTGCGGGTAGCGGCCCCCTGCGGGAATTACGGCCGCCGCCTGGATTGTGGGAGCCCCGACTTACGTATGGACCGATACGCGGCATCGGGGACTGGCCTCGCCAGAGGCGCCTGAGAACCCGCGGCGGCGCAATAGCCACCGGAGTCGCGCTGATGTCCACCGCGAGTTCGCGGTGGACATCAGCGCGCGATGCCCTGGACGAAGCCCAGGTCCAGCAGGTCCTGGGGGCGCAGCCGCAGGTGGTCGGCCAGGTCCGGCGCCTCCGCCGGGTCGCGCTTGAGGATGGCCGCGCTGGATTCGGGCGCGATGACCGCGAAGTAGGCGTCCGAGGTGATCCAGGTCCGCTCCGGCGCGGCCAGCGCCAGCGCACCGCCCGAACCGCCTTCTCCGATGACCAGCGTGGTCACCGGCACCCGGGCGTCGGCGACCGCGGCGAACACCTCCGCGATGGCCGGCCCGATGCCGCCGTGCTCGGCCGCCGCGTCGTTGGCCGCGCCCGGGGTGTCCACCAGCGTCAGCACCGGGACGCCGAGCTGGTCGGCGAGCCGGATCAGTCGGGCCGCAGTGCGGAACCCGGCCGGGGTGTTCGCGGTGCCCGTCTGGGCGGCGAACGCGACCGTGCGCCCGTCGTGGTCGCCGAAGCCGCAGATCATCCCGCCGTCTCGGCCGCCGGCGCGGTCGCCGCTGATCTCGAAACGCCGGGTGAAGTAGGCGTCCAGGTACGCCCCGGCGCGCGGCCGGTCCGCCGAGCGCGCCCGCTGCACGGCTTCCCAGCCCGAGGCGGGCGGCTCGCCGCCGGCCAGCGACGCCGGGACCGGGGCCGGTTCCGGCGGCCGCACCAGGCGCTGCGGATGCAGCAGCGACACCAGATCCGCCAGCGCGGCAGGCAGTTCCGCGTCGTCGACGACCTGGTCCACCTGGCCGTCGGCCAGCTTGCCCTCGGCGTGGAACGCCTCGCCGGTTTCGGACGCTTCGCGCACCCGGCTGCCGCCGAAGGCGACCGCCGCGCCGGGCGAGGCCAGCACGACGTCGGCCGCGGCCGCAAGCGCCACCCACATGCCGCCGGTGGTCGGGTCGCGCAGCACCGCGATGTGTGGGATCCGGTCCTGGCGGGTCAGCAGGCAGGCCCGCGCGATCTCCTGCAGCTGGCGCAGGGCGCAGATCCCCTCCTGCATCCGGCTGCCGCCGGAGGCCACCAGCGAGATGACCGGCAGCCGCAGCTCACGGGCCTGCTCGAAGGCCGCGACGATGCGCGCTCCGGCCGCCTCGCCGACCGAGCCGCCGAGGAAGGCGAAGTCGAAGGCGATGAGCACCGCCTGCCGCTGCCCTACCCAGCCGCGACCGCACAGGACCGACTCCTCCGAGCCGGTCCGCGCGGTCGCGCGGGCGCGCTGCTCGTCGTAGCCGGGCCAGCCCAGCGGGCCGTCCCCGGCCGGCGGCCCGGCCGGGGGCTCGAACTCCTCGAACCCCCGGCTGACCGACTCGACGACCGCGCGAGCAGCGGTGTGCTCAGCCATGCTGCAGCGCCTTCTTCTGCACCTTGCCCATCTCGTTGCGCGGCAACGCGTTCAGGAACCGCACCTCGCGCGGCCGCTTGTGCGGGGTGAGCAGGCGGGCCACGTGGTCGACCAACTCCTGCTCGGCGGGCTCCTGACCGGGCGCGCGCACGATCCAGGCGATGATCCGCTCGCCCAGGTCGGCGTCGGGCTCGCCGGTGACCGCGACCTCGGCGACCGCCGGGTGCTCCAGCAGGCAGTTCTCGATCTCGCCCGCGCCGATCTTGTAGCCGCCGCTCTTGATGATGTCGGTGGCCTTGCGGCCGACGATCCGGATGTAGCCGTCCGGCGCGCGGGTGGCCACGTCGCCGGTGCGGAACCAGCCGTCGGCGAACGCCGCCTCGGTGGCGTCCGGCCGGTTCAGGTAGCCGCTGAACAGGTTCGAGCCGCGCACCAGGATCTCGCCGACGGTCTCGTCGTCGCTGGCGGTGATCTCGCCGCCCTGCTCGTCGACGAGCTTCAGCTCGACCCCGGCGAACGGGCGCCCCACGTAGCCGGGCCGCCGGTCGCCGTCGGCTCGCACGCCGCAGTTCATGATCGTCTCGCTCATGCCGTAGCGCTCCACGACCCGCTGGCCGGTCAGCCGCTCGATGCGCTCGTGCTCCACCGCCGGCAGCGCCGCGGAACCGGAGACCAGCAGCCGGGCCTTGCCGACAGACTGCCCGATCTGCGGGTCGAGCTCGGCGTCCTCGGCCAGCCGGTGGTACATGGTCGGCACGCCGAACATCATCGTCGCGGGCCCGGCGAGCTCCTCCGCCACGGCGGCGGACGAGAACTTGCCCAGGTGGTGGACGGTGCCGCCCAGCCGGACCGGGCCGAGCGTGCCGAGGATCAGCCCGTGCACGTGGAACAGCGGCAGGGCGTGCACCAGCACGTCGCGCTCGGTCCACTCCCAGGCCTCCGCCAGCGCGTCGAGGTTGGCGCGGATCGCGCGGCGCGGCAGCACGACGCCCTTCGGCGGCCCGGTGGTGCCCGAGGTGTAGACGATCAGCGCGGGGTCGTCCTCGTCCGCTTCCGGCGGCAGTTCTCCGCCGCGCACGTCCAGGTCGACCTCGTGCACCGGCACGTCGCCGAGGCCTTCCGGCCGCTGGAAACCGGGCGGCGCGAACAGCAGTTCCGGGCGGCTGTCACCGAGGATGTGCGCGAGCTCGCGCTCGCCCACCTTCGGGTTGATCGGCACCACCGCGACGCCCGCGCTCAGCCCGCCGATGACCGCCGCGCAGGTCTCCGGCGACGCCGTCGCCCAGACCGCGATCCGCTTCGCCGTCCCGACGCGCTCCGCGATCCCGGCGGCCACCGCCGCCAGCTCCCGGTAGGTCAGCGCCTTCTCGCCGAAGCGCAACGCTTCCTTCTCGTCGGGCTTCCGCAACTTGGGGAACAGCACCTGCGCCGCGCCGGCCATGACCACCTCCACGATCCTGAATGTCCCGCCTGCGGACCCGCGATGCCCGGCGAGCCGGCATTGGTCCACTGGCTCGACCACTTTTGCGCCGTTTCGGACACCGCGTCAAGTGGATGTGGCAAAATTGGCTCATCCACTCGACCAAAAGGTCGGTGTTAGCCTGATCACCATCCGTCCGGCCTGGAGGAACCCGGTGTCCGAAGCCCTGCGACCGCTCGCCCGCCCGCGCCTGTACGAGCAGGTGGTGCAGCGGCTGCGGGAGCACGTGGCGGATTCCGGCCTGCGCGTCGGCGACCGGCTCCCGCCGGAGCGGGAGCTCGCGGAGCGCCTCGGCGTCAGCCGCGCGTCGGTCAAGCAGGCGATCGTGGTGCTGGAGGTGCAGGGCCTCGTCGAGGTGCGCCACGGCGGCGGCACCTACCTGCGCCGCGAGTCGCTGGACGCAGAGCCCGTCGCCGAGCTCGTGGCGCGCAAGCGCCGCCTGCCGGACGTCCTGGAAGCGCGCGAAGCCCTGGAGACCAAGCTCGCGGAGCTGGCCGCGCAGCGGCGCACGGACGCCGACCTCGCGGAGATCGAGGCGGCGCTGACGGACATGCGCCGCGAGATCGCCGAAGGCGGGCTCGGCAACGAGGGCGACCGCCGGTTCCACGCCGCGATCACCGCCGCCGCGCACAGCTCGCTGCTGGCCGACTTCATGCGCACCATCGCGACCGAGATCGCGGAGAGCCGCCAGGAGTCGCTGCGCCAGCCCAACCGGCCGGGCAAGTCGCTGGCCCAGCACGAACGCATCGCCGAAGCGATCCGGGAGGGCAACCCGCGCGCGGCGGTCACGGCGATGCGCCGCCACCTCCAGACGGTGAGCCGGGTCCGCCTCCTCTCCTGGGACCCCGACGCCGACCCCACCCGCTCCGACGAGGCGTGAACGGGGCACCCCGGCCGAACGCGGAGCCCGCGCCGATCGGGTGATCTGGCGTTTTCGCGCGAAAACGGCGCGGCCAGGCGTGGAAAACGCCGCTTTCGCGCGAAAACGCCGCCCCGCCACCCGGGCAACGGCACCGGAGATCGGCGAAGCGCGCCTCGTCCGGCCGAACCGCCCGGTTGGGGCGTGATCCGTTCGGGCCGGTAGGCTCGGGCAGGCCTGTTTCCGCAGCTACGGAGCATTCGACTTGATCCACCACCCGGTTTCGCAGCACGGGCCTGCCGTCGGCCGGGTGATCGGATGATCGGGTGGCTGCTGGCCACCGCGGGCACCGCCGCGCTCGGCAGCGTGTTCCCCCTGGTCAACATCGAGCTCTACCTGCTCGGCGTGGTCTCCACCGTGGACGGCGTCAGCTGGTGGGCGTTCGGGCTGGCCGCGGCCGTCGGCCAGGTCGCCGGGAAAACGCTGTTCTACCTGGCGGGCAAGGGCGGCTTCGCGCTCGGCGAGCGGTTGCGCAAGCGCGTCGAGGCCAAGCGGAAGGGCCGGTGGGCCGGCTGGTTCGAGAAGTTCCACCAGCGGACCGAGGAGCGCCCGTGGTGGGGCCTGGGCGTGCTGTGCCTCAGCGCCGTGCCCGGCATCCCGCCCTACAGCCTGATGTGCTTCCTCTCCGGCGCGGCCGGCATCCCGCTGCTGGGTTTCCTTCTCGCGAGCCTCGTCGGCCGGTCGGCGCACTTCCTGATCGTCGCCGGCGCGCCGGAGCTGCTGCACTGGCTGCCCGCCGCGCTGGGCTCGTAGCCGGCGAATACCGGTCCGGGCGGCCGGGAACCCCCCTGGGCGGTTAGCCGACATCGAGGGGAGCCAGCCGCATGGGCACGGATGGGCACGATGCCAAGCAGCGACAGCTCGACCAGGCCCGCCAGGACCTGACCGACACCGAACTGACCACCCAGCAGGGCGTGCGCATCGACCACACCGACGATGCGCTGAGCGCCGGTGAACGCGGCCCGACGCTGCTGGAGGACTTCCAGGCCCGCGAGAAGATCACCCACTTCGACCACGAGCGGATCCCGGAGCGCGTGGTGCACGCGCGCGGCGCGGGCGCCTACGGGCACTTCCAGCCCTACGACGACAACGGCCTCGCCGATCTCACCACCGCGCAGTTCCTGACCGATCCGGGCCGGCGCACCCCGGTCTTCGTGCGGTTCTCCACCGTCGCGGGCTCGCGCGGTTCCGCCGACACGGTGCGGGACGTGCGCGGATTCGCCACGAAGTTCTACACCGACGAGGGCAACTACGACCTCGTCGGCAACAACATGCCGGTGTTCTTCATCCAGGACGGCATCAAGTTCCCCGACTTCGTGCACGCGGTGAAACCCGAGCCGGACAACGAGATGCCGCAGGCGGCCTCGGCGCACGACACGTTCTGGGACTTCGTCGGCCTGCAGCCGGAAACCCTGCACATGGTCATGTGGCTGATGTCCGATCGCGCGCTGCCGCGCAGCTACCGGATGATGCAGGGCTTCGGGGTGCACACCTTCCGGCTGGTCGACGCGCAGGGCCGCGGGACGTTCGTGAAGTTCCACTGGAAGCCGCTGCTGGGCAGCCATTCGCTGGTGTGGGACGAGTGCCAGAAGATCGCCGGCAAGGACCCCGACTACAACCGCCGCGATCTGTGGGAGTCGATCGAGGCCGGGCAGTTCCCGGAGTACGAGCTGGGCGTGCAGCTGGTCGAGGAGTCCCGGGAGTTCGACTTCGACTTCGACCTGCTCGACGCCACCAAGATCATCCCGGAGGAGATCGTGCCGGTGCGGCCGGTGGGCCGGATGGTGCTGGACCGCAACCCGGACAACTTCTTCGCCGAGACCGAGCAGGTCGCCTTCCACACCGCCAACGTCGTGCCGGGCATCGATTTCACCAACGACCCGCTGCTGCAGGCCCGCAACTTCTCGTACCTGGACACCCAGCTGATCCGGCTGGGCGGCCCGAACTTCGCGCAGCTGCCGGTGAACCGCCCGGTGGCCGAGGTCGCCAACAACCAGCGGGACGGCTACGGCCAGCAACGCATCCACAGAGGACGGACCAGCTACTTCAAGAACAGCCTCGGCGGCGGCTGCCCGGCGCTGGCCGACGAGGGCGCCTTCACGCACTACCAGGAGAAGGTCGAGGGGCACAAGATCCGCAAGCGCAGCGAGAGCTTCAAGGACTTCTACGGCCAGGCCACGCTGTTCTGGAACAGCATGGCGCCCTGGGAGAAGGAGCACATCGTCGCGGCGTTCCGCTTCGAGCTCGGCAAGGTCGACCACCAGCACGTCCGCGAGACCGTGGTGCAGCAGATCGAGCAGATCGACCACGAGCTGGCCGTGGCGGTGGCCGAAGGCGTCGGGGTGGCGGCGGCCCCGAGCGGCGGCACGCCCAACCACGGCCGCAGCTCCCCCGCGCTGAGCCTGGTGAACCAGGGCGCCGACACCATCGCGACCCGCCGCGTCGCGGTGCTGGTCGCCGACGGCGTGGACGCCACCGAGGTCTCGCAGATCCGGCGCGAGCTGTCCGAGCGCGGCGCGATGGCGGAGGTCCTCGGCCTGCGCGACGGCGACGTCCGCAGCGTTGACGGCGACGAGGTCCCTGTAGACCGCGCCATGAACACGATGGGCTCGGTGCTCTACGACGGCGTGATCGTGCCGGGCGGCGCGGAAAGCGTCCGGACGCTTTCCGGCGACGGGTTCGCCGTGCACTTCGTGGCCGAGGCGTACAAGCACAACAAGCCGGTGGCGGCCAGCGACGAGGGCATGGAACTGCTGCAACGGGCCGGGGTCGCGGAGGCCCGCAAGCCCACCGGCACCGACGGCGTGGTGACCGAGCTCGGCGTGGTCACCGCCGCGCACACCGGGGGCGCGCTGCCGGAGGGGTTCATCGCGGAGTTCGCCGCGGCTCTCGGCAAGCACCGCGCGTGGGAGCGGGACACCTCGGCGGTGCCCGCCTGATCGGCACCGCGTCGGGTGCCGTTTTCGCGCGAAACGGCACCCGGCGTGCGTGGCCGCGACGATTTCGCGCGAAATCGTCGTCCGGTTCCTCCCGGTTCGTACTGGTTTCACATCGGTGTTGATAACTTTTCGTGCCCTCATCGACACTCATAGCGATTGTTCACTGGGCGTTGGCGCGGGAGTCATCTACGGTGCCTGCCTGTGAGCGTCTTTCGAACAATGCCCGTCGAGGACGTCCTGACCCGCGGCGAGCGCAGCGGCCTGATCCGCCGGCTCACCGGGCGCGACCTGGTCGGATTCGGCATCGGCATCATCATCGGCACCGGCGTCTTCACCTTGGCCGGGATCGAGGCCAAGGAGCACGCCGGCCCCTCGGTGGTGCTGTCGTTCGTGGTCGGCGGCATCGTCGCGGCGCTCGCCGCGCTCGCGTACGCCGAGCTCGCGTCGGCGGTGCCGACCGCCGGCAGCGCCTACACGTACGGGTACGCCACGCTGGGCGAGCTGTTCGCCTGGATCATCGGCTGGGACCTGCTGCTGGAGTTCGCGCTCGGCGCGGCGGTGGTCTCGCGCAGCTGGTCGGGGTACGTCTCGAACCTGCTCGGCCTGCCGCCGCAGTGGTTCGGCGAGGACGCCACGATCAACGTCGGCGCGATCCTGATCATCGCGATCCTCACCGTCATCGCGGTGGTCGGCATCCGCGAATCGTCGTGGGTGACCAACGCGCTGGTCGTGGTCAAGGTCGCGGTGTGCGTGCTGGTGATCGTCGCGGGGCTGTTCTTCTTCAACGGCGCCAACCTCACCCCGTTCATCCCGCCCGCCCAGCCTGCGCCGGAAACCGCGAGCGGGCTGGAACAGCCGCTGCTGCAGGCTGCGCTGGGCATGGAGCAGTCGATGTACGGCATCGGCGGCATGTTCACCGCGGCGGCGATCGTGTTCTTCGCCTACACCGGCTTCGAGGCGCTGGCCAACCTCGGCGAGGAGACCAAGCGCCCCAAGCGCGACCTGCCCGTCGGGCTGCTGGGCAGCCTGATCGTGTGCACCGTGCTGTACGTGGCGGTCGCGATCGTGCTCACCGCGATGGTCGACTACCGGCAGATCGACGAGGCCGCCCCGCTGGCGGCGGCGTTCCAGTCCGTCGGCCAGCCGTGGGTGGCGGCGCTGATCGCGCTGGGCGCGGTGACCGGGCTGACGTCGGTGATGATGGTCGAGCTGGTCACCATCGGCCGCATCGGCTTCGCGATGAGCCGCGACGGCCTGCTGCCGCCGAAGCTCTCGCAGGTGCACCCGAAGTGGGGCACGCCGCACCGGATGACCATCGGCGGCGCGGTGGTGATCATGCTGCTGGCGGGGTTCATCCCAATCTCGGAGCTGGCCGACATGGTCAGCATCGGCGCGCTGTCGGGCTTCGTCATCGTCTCGATCGCGGTGCCGGTGCTGCGCAGCCGCAAGCCGGACCTGCACCGCCCGTTCAAGATGCCGCTGTCGCCGGTGCTGCCGATCATCTCGGCCCTGGCCTGCCTGTACCTGATGTCCAACCTGGACGTCATCACCTGGATCCGCTTCGGGGCCTGGCTGGTCCTGGGCCTGGCGATCTACTTCGGCTACGGCCACCGCCACGCCCGCCTCGCCGACCCGTCCCGTTCGAAGTGAAGGGCGCCTTCGACCGGTACAGCCGATCAAGATGCCCTTCACCACTTCGAACGGCGTGCTTCAGGCCGCGGTGAGCTCTTCGATCGCCTTCGCGCCGAGCGAGATCAGCGCGGCGAGGTTTTCCCGGCCGATGCTGAGGACGTACTCGCCGTTCCGTCCACAGTAGAGGATCACGAGATCGTTGTGCCGATCGATCTCGTACCGCATCGGCACCTCGTCCTCCATCTCCACGAACGAGTCGATGGATATCCCGGAGTAGTGCAGCAGGGCCATGTTCCCGACCTTCCTCAGTGGACGACTAGGGTGACTGTTTGCAACCAGACCATCGCTAAGCGCGACCGTCGCGTTTAAGATTAGGGCGACAGTCGCGTTCAGGGCAGGTCCCTGATCGGGTGTTTCGAGATCGTGGAGGTCGTCGATGGCGCGAGCCCGCCAAACCTTGGAGCGACGGCAACTCGGCCTGGCTCTGCGTCGAATCCGCGAAGACTCCGGCAAGACCCAGCAGGCGGCGGCCGAAGCGATCGGCCGGGTTCGCTCGCGCATCGTCGAGCTGGAAGACGGGAAAGGCACGCTGAGCCGAGAAGATCTTGTCGGTCTTCTGGACTTCTACGGCATCTCCGGAGATGAAAGGGAAACGGTTCTCGCCCTCGGCGCGCAGGCACGGAAGCGCCAGCGCGGCCGCACCTACACGGACCTGCTCCCCGGAGCCTTCCAACGCTTCGCCGACCTCGAAGCCAGCGCCACCGAGATCAGCAGCTACGAGTGCGGAATGGTGCCTGGGCTGCTGCAAACACCTGCATACGTCCGAGCCCTGATCAACGAAGGCGACGGGATCTGGTGGGATTCATCGGAAGCCGAGCTGGAGCAGCGCGTGGCGTTCCGCCTCGATCGCCAGGAACGAACGCTGAAGGCCCCGCTGGGCAAGAAGATGACTTTCATCCTCACCGAAGAGTCACTTCGGGCACGGGTAGGAAACCTGAAGCTCATGCGCGAGCAGCTGGCACACCTACTCGCTCTCATAGACGAGCGCGGCGACCTGACCATCCAAGTCTTGTCTCCCGAGAGCTACCTGAATCCAGCGCGTGGAGGCGGTTTTACGCTGTTCGAGTTCGCAGGGCGAGGCTCTCCAGTGGCGTTCGCGAACGTCGTTTACGGGCCCTCGACCTACTTCCACGACGAGGCCGATACTGCGACGATGTTTCGTGTCTTCCAGCGGCTCCGCGAGCTCGCGCTGAGTCCGCAGGAGTCGCGACAACTGATCCGCAGAATCATGAAGGATGGCTGATCATGCCAGGGCTTGCGCGGGACACCGGCTGGTTCAAGAGTTCAAGGAGTGCCGCAGCAAGCGACAACTGCGTCGAAGCCCGCCTTCTCGACAACACCGTGCAGATCCGGGACTCCAAGGCTCCCCACGACGGCGTGCTGACTTTCAGCTCCGTCGCCTGGAGCTCGTTCCTGTCCTCGTTAAAGGCTTGACGTTTCCGCTGCGGAAGCGGTGCGCTTTGACAGGAAGACCTCGGCCAGGGCCACCAGCAGGGCTGCTCCGACGAAGCCGACCGAGACGATCAGGCCGTCCGAGATCGCCGCGTCGAAGCCGCTGGTCGTCAGCGTTCCGAAGAACAGGCCCGAGGCCGCCGCCGTGCCCACCGCCGAGCCGATGCGCTGGCCCGTCTGCTGGACGCCTGCCGCCGTTCCGCCGTGGGCCGCGTCGATTTCGCTGAGCGTCACCGTCTGGTTCGGCGAGATCACCAGGCCACTCCCGGTCCCGGCGACCAGCAGCGGCAGCGCCGTCACCAGCCCCGCCGCCTCACCCGGGTGCATGGCCAGCAGCAGATCCGTCGCCAGCAGGCCGAGCAGTGCCGCCGCCAGGCCGATGATCACCAGGCGGCGGCCCATCCGGTACACGATCCGGCCGCCGAGCGCCGATGCCACCGCCGACCCCACTGCGAACGGCGTCAGCGCGAGCCCGGCTTGCAGCGCCGAGTAGCCCAGCCCGCGCTGGAAGTACACCGCCAGCACGAAGAAGATGCTGGTGAAGCCCGCGAAGTACAGCAGTCCCAGCGTCGCGCCGAACGAGTAGCTGCGGATCTTCAGCAGCCGCAGGTTCACCAGCGGCGAGTGACCCCGCACCCGGTACCAGTGCTCCCACGCCACGAACAGAACCAGCAGCACGACGGCGACGATCAGCAGGAACCACGGCGCGCCGCCCCCCTGCTCGACCAGCGGCAGCAGCAGGCACAGCAGGCCACCGCCGAGCAGCAGCACTCCGACGAGGTCGAGGCTGCGGGACTGCTCGCGCGCACCGTCGCGAGGCAGCACCTTCAGCCCGTACAGCACCGCCGCGACACCGATCGGCAGGTTCACGAAGAACACCCAGCGCCAGCCGTGCTCCTGCCCGGCGAGCTGGATGATCAGGCCGCCCAGCAGCGGGCCGATCGCCGTCGAAATGCCCACCACCGCGCCGAACAGGCCGAACGCCTTGCCGCGCTCGCGGCCGTGGAACAGCTGCTGCATCAGGCCGAGCACCTGCGGGTTGAGCAGTCCGCCCGCGACGCCCTGCAGCAACCGGGCGATGACCAGCCACAGCGGCGTCATGGCGAACCCGGCCAGCGCGCTGGCCACCGTGAACGCCCCCAGCGCCACCAAGAACATCCGGCTGCGGCCCCGGTCGTCGCCGAGCCTCCCGGCGGGCACCAGGACCAGCCCGAAGGTCAGGGCGTAGCCGGAGACCACCCACGACAGCGCCGCCGCCGGCGCGTCCAGGCCCTGCTGGATCGACGGCAAGGCGACGTTGACGATGCTGACGTCGAGCAGGGTCATGAACCCGGCGACCAGGCAGATGGCCAGCACCCGCCAGCGCCGCGCGCTCTCCCGCCGCTCCGTCGTCTTCGCCGCCGGCTCGATGTGGTTCACGGGTCCAGCTCAGCACGTTCGTACTACCCTCGCACCATCCGGTCCGGGCCGACATTGCGACCGACTGACGTATCAATCACAGTCCGACTCCTCGCCGATCGTCGCCGGGATCCCGATTCAGGCGATTGGCTAGGCATGTTGGCCCGATCGGCGGCAACCCGACCGGATCGCAACACCACCGACTAATTGCGATTCTCGCAATGGACTGTTAGCGTTCCGTCCCGTGCAGGACACGACGGCGGCGTTGCGCCAGCGAGTGCGCGACGCGTTGCGCGAGTACCCGGGGAGCCAGCGTGCCTTCGCCGAGCAGATCGGGCTCGACCCGACCAAGCTGTCCAAGTCGCTGACCGGCACCCGCCGGTTCACGCCGATCGAGCTCACCCGCATCGCCGAGCTCACCGGCGTCACGGTGAACTGGCTGATCTACGGCGGCGAGGACGTCGAGACGGTGGCCGCCGCGCCGCAGCGCACCGCGCGGCCCGAGCGCGAACCCGGCGACCTCCGCGAGGCGGGCCGGTACCAGCAGATCCTCGACGCCGCCTGGACGCTGGTCGCCGAGCGCGGCTACCACTCGGTGCGGATCGCGGATGTCGCCAAGGCCTGCGGCACCAGCGCCGCGACGATCCACTACTACTTCCCCGGCCGCAACGACCTGCTCACCGAGACCCTGCGGTACTCGGTGCGGCTGGCCTTCGACCGGCAGGTCGCCGAGCTGCACAGCATCGAGGACGCGCACGAGCGCCTGCTGCGGCTGGTCGAGCTCCAGCTGCCCACCCCGGGCCTGCTGCGCGCGGAGTGGTCGATCTGGCTCCAGGTGTGGACCGAGAGCGCCCTGAACCCGGATCTCCAGGTGCTGCACAACGATTCCTACACCCGCTGGCACGACACGATCGCCCGCACCATCCGGCAGGGCCAGCAGCAGGGCGTGTTCACCGACACCGATGCCGAAGAGCTCACCGTGACGCTCACCGCGCTCATCGACGGCCTGGGCATCCAGGTCCTCGCCGGGCGGCCCGGCCGGTCGGTGGAGCGGATGCGCCGCGTGCTGCGCGAGTTCGTCGAACGCGAGATCGTCCGCCACTGACACCCGAAGAACCCACCCGGGCGCGGATCACGGCGCGCCCGGGCGATCAGCCGCACCCACTGAAGGGAGAGCCCCATGGGCAACGAAGTGATCATCACCGCAGCGCTCACCGGCGCCGGTGACACCACCGGCAAGAGCGAGTTCGTCCCGGTCACCCCGGAGCAGATCGCGAAGTCCGCGGTCGAGGCCGCCGAGGCCGGCGCGGCCGTGGTGCACATCCACGTCCGCAACATCGAGACCGGGCAGGGCTCCCGCGACGTCGCCCTCTACCGCGAGGTGGTGGAGCGGATCAGGGAAACCGGCATCGACGTGGTCATCAACCTGACCGCCGGGATGGGCGGCGACCTGGTCATCGACGCCGACGACCCGCTCAAGCCGGTGGACGGCACCGACCTGGTCAACGGCCTGGACCGGCTGCCGCACGTCGAGGAGCTGCTGCCGGACATCTGCACGCTGGACTGCGGTTCGCTGAACTTCGGCGAGGGCAGCCAGCTCTACATCTCCACCCCGGACATGCTGCGCGCCGGCGCCAAGCGGATCCAGGAGTTGGGCGTCAAGCCGGAGCTGGAGATCTTCGACACCGGCAACCTGTGGTTCGCCACCAAGCTGATCGAGGAGGGGCTGATCGACGCCCCGCCGCTGTTCCAGCTGTGCGCGGGCATCCCGTGGGGCGCCCCGCCGGACCCGGGCCTGCTGCAGGCGATGGTGAACATGCTGCCCGCCGGCGCGAACTGGGCGAGCTTCGCCATCGGCCGCGACCAGCTGCGCTGGGTCGGCCTGACCGCCGCGCTGGGCGGCAACGTCCGCGTCGGCCTGGAGGACAACCTCTACCTGAGCCGGGGAGTCAAGGCCACCAACGGACAGCTGGTCGAGCGCGCGGTGACGATCGTCGAGGGCATGGGCGTGAAGGTCGCCACCCCCGACCAGGCCCGAGAGCAGCTCGGCCTCCAGAAGCGTTGAGCGGAACAACTCAGAACTCGGTTTGCGTAGCGGTGCAGGTAGCGGAACCTCAGACGCCCCTCGGTCCGGGATCCCCGACTCATGTATGTCCAACAGCGCTGGGGCTGTCCTCCCTAGGAGACGTCTGAGAACCCGCGGCGGTGCGCGTTGAGTCCCGCACCGCAAGCGGCTCCCGCCGCTTCCAAAGCCAAAAGCCTTGCTTGAAAAGGAATCCCCAGTTGAACGAGAACACCCCCTCCCCCGCGGCGGTGCGGCGGGTCGCGTGCATCGGTGCCGGTGTCATCGGCGGCGGTTGGGTCGCGCACTTCCTGGCGCGCGGCTACCAGGTGACCGCGTGGGACCCCGCGCCCGGCTTCGAGGCCAAGCTGCGCCGCCTGGTCGACGCCGCGTGGCCCGCCCTCATGGAGCTCGGGCTCGCCGACCGCGCCTCCCGCGACAACCTCGTCATCGCCCCGACGCTGGAAGAGGCCGTCGCCGAGGCCGAGTTCGTGCAGGAGAGCGCGCCGGAAGACCTTGCCCTCAAACGGGATCTGCTGGCCCGCATCGACGCCGCGACCCCGGCCGGCGTCGTGATCTCGTCGTCCACCTCCGGCTACGGCATGACCGAGATGCAGGCTGACTGCCCGACGCCGCAGCGGCTCGTGGTCGGGCACCCGTTCAACCCGCCGTACCTCATCCCGCTGGTCGAGGTCGTCGGCGGCGAGCGGACCGAGGCGTGGGCGGTGCAGTGGGCCGCGGAGTTCTTCGAGGTCGCAGGCAAGTCCGTGATCACCATGGACCGCGAGGTGCCGGGCTTCATCGCCAACCGGTTGCAGGAGGCGATCTGGCGCGAGGCGCTGCACATGGTCGCCAACGGTGAGGCCACGCCCGCGCAGATCGACGCGTCGATCACCGAGGGGCCCGGCCTGCGCTGGCCGCTGCTCGGCCCGTGCCTGACCTTCCACCTCGCCGGCGGCGAAGGCGGCATGGCGCACATGCTCGACCACTTCGGCCCGTCGCTGAAGTCGCCGTGGACCCGGCTGGAGGCGCCGGAGCTCACCGACGAGCTGCGCGACGCGATGGTCCAGGGCTGCGAAGAAGCCGCCGACGGCCGCAGCATCGCCGAGCTCGTCGCCGACCGCGACCGCGCGGTGATCGCGGTGATGCGCGCGATCGACGGCGTGCGGAACGGCAAGTCGTGACCGGGTTGCGGGAGCACCGGGAGCACGTCCGTCCAGAGTGGATCGACTACAACGGTCACCTCAGCGAGGCGTACTACGTGCTGGTGTTCGGCTTCGCCACCGACGCGGTCATGGACCAGGTCGGACTCGACGCGGCGTACCGCGCCGGCACCGGGTGCTCGCTGTACACGGTCGAGGCGCACGTGCGCTACCTGCGCGAGGTCGGGCCGGATTCGGAGCTCGTGGTCACCAGCCGCGTCGTGGGCACCGGCGCGAAGAAGGTGCGCATCTGCCACGAGATGGCGGTCGGCGGCACGGTGGTGGCGACCGAGGAGATCATGGCGCTGCACGTCGACGGTGCGCAGGGCGGCACCACGCCGTTCCCGGCGGCGATCGCCGAGCGGTTCGCCGCGCTGGCCGAGCAGCCTCCGGAGTACGCGGGGCGGTCCATCGGTTGAGCGTGAGCGGGACTCCCCGGAGTCCCGCTCACCTGGCAGAGACGACCCGGTCCAGCGCCGCGCACACCGCGATGGCCACGACGAAGAACGCGCCGGCGGCGGCGAGCAGCCGGGCCTCGGGATATCCGCCCGTGGCGAGGAATCCGGCGCACGCCGCCGCCGCGCCCACCGCCGCCGCCAAGACCAGCTCGACGGCCCGCACCCGCCACGACATCGCCGAGCTGCGGGCCGCTTCGTGCACGCCGCAGACCACCGCGGCGGCGACGATGATCAAACTGACCGTCGCCGACAGCATCGGGGTGCCGAAGGAGATCCCGTAGCGGATCGGCAGCGCGGGCGCGAAGAAGAACACCAGGAACCAGCCGAGCGACGCGCTGACCGCCGTGATGCCCGGCCCGGCCTGCGCGGTCGGCAACCGGCGCGCGACCAGCCGCGCGACGACGAGCACGCCGGCCGCCGCCGCCATCACCGGCGCCGTGGCCGCGAGGTGCCCGAGGTTGTAGAGCAACGCGGTGTCGTAAACAGCCAGTACCAGGACGCCCAGCGCCGCAGCCGAAACCACGAACGCCACCAGCTCCGCCACTGAGCCGACCCGCTCCCGGCGGCCCGCGGTCAACCGCGCCAGGAACCACGGCGCCACCAGCCCGGACACGACGCGGAGCGCGATGTCCTCGGCCGTGTAGGGGTTGGCCAGCGACCACTCGATCAAGCAGAACGTCGCGGTGTAGGACGCCGCCACCGGCCACACCAGGACCCGCCGGAACACCTCGGCCCCGAACCACCGGCAGATCGTCAGGTACGCCAGCAGCACGAACGGCAGTTCCAGCAGCGCCGGCACCCGCAACAGGCTCCACGACAGCAGTTCCGGGCGCGGCCACACCTCGGCCAGCCAGGCGATCACCGGGTTGTCGTCGGCCAGCGCGAACCAGCCGGTCGGCAGGTAGCGCGCGATGAACGCCGGGTCGCCGTGCCACACGCGCATCAGGTAGATCGTGCACAACACCTGGTTCAGGTAGATCGCGCCGGTGACCACCAGCAGCCAGAAACCGGGGTGCCGCAACAGGGTTGGCTGCGAGCCGCGTTGCCGCCGCGGCCACCGCCAGCCGACCAGGGCGACCACCGCGGACAAGACGATCAAGGCGCCGAGGACGACCGCCACCATGAACTCCCGGGTTGAAAAGCGCTTTCGCGGCAGAGACTATCCGGCGACCGCCGGTCGGCGGGCGAAGTTGACCACGTTCGCCGGCCCATGCCGGGCGTACCGTTGACACCAACCGCCTGTGTTCTCGGGAGGCCCCGGGGTGAACTCGACCGGTCCCCCGCCGGCGCACGACCGCGCCCGCGGGCTGTTCACGGGAGTCGGGCTCGGCGACGCGATGGGTGCCGCGTTCGAAGGCCAACCGTCGGTCACCGAGCTGGCGCTGCTGGAGTTCGAACGCGCCCACCACCAGCTGCGCTACACCGACGACACCGCGCTGACCATCGCCGTGGCCGAACACCTGCTGGAACGTGCCCGCCGCGGCGGGCACCTGCTCGACGAGGGCGAGCTGGCCGCCGCCCTGGCCTGCGCCTGGACCCGCGAGCCGTGGCGCGGGTTCGCCGACTCGGCGGCGGCGATGTTCGAGCGGCTCGACTCCGGCATGCCGTGGCGGGACGCGGCGGTGTCGGTGTTCCACGGGCAGGGTTCCTTCGGCAACGGCGCGGCGATGCGCAGCGCGCCGGTGGCGCTCGCCGCGCAAAGCGCTCACCACGCCGCGGAACTGGGCCGGCGCGCGGCGTCGGTGACCCACGCGCACCCGGACGGTCAGGAAGGAGCGGCGGTGCAGGCGTGCAGCGCGTACCTGGCCCTGCACCACCACGGGCCGCTCGACCCGGAATCGTTCCTGGAGAAGCTGGCCCACGTGATCCACGAACCGGAATGGGTGCGACGGCTGCACTCCGTCGCCGCGCAACTCGGGCACCGGGACCCGCACCGCGCCGCCGAGGAACTCGGCAACGACGTGCGGGCAACGCACTCGGTGCCGCTGGCGCTGTGGGCGTTCCTAGCCCATGCCGAGGCCCCGGTCGACGTCGTGCGGCAGTGCATCCGGGCGGGCGGCGACACCGACACCATCGCCAGCATGGCGGCGGCGCTCGCCGGGGCGCTGCGCGGCGCCGCCGGTTGGCCGCAGTCGTGGCTGCGCCGGATCGAGGGGCTCCCCCGGCTGCACGACCTGGGCGACCGGCTGGCCCGGCTGTCGGCGTGAGCCGCGCGCCGCGCGGCCGGGCTCGTTACCGTGGCGGTTGATCCGACCAGCTATCGACGGGAGGACTCGATGAACGCGGAAACCCCGGAAGCCGACGCCGCCGAGCAGGCCCGGCAGGCCGAGGAAATCCCCGAAGAGGAGGAGCCGGAGGAGTTGGAGGTTCCGCTCGACGCCGACCCGGCCGACCTCGCCGACCAGCACCGCCCGGTCCCGGTCGACGACGCCTACGACCACGACTGACCTCCGTCCGGCCGAGACGCGAGCGACGCCTCCCAGCAGGAGGCGCGTGCTTCGCGTCGGGCCGGAGATGTGCCGTTTTCGCGCGAAATCGTCGCAGCCACGCCTGCAGAGTGGCGATTTCGCGCGAAACCGGTGTTCAGCCCGCGTCGGGGAGGACCCGGCCGGGGTTGAGGATGTTCCGGGGGTCCAGGGCGTTCTTGATCGCCTGCTGGGTCCACAGGCCCGCCTCGTCGAGTTCCTCGCCCAGCCAGCGCCGCTTCAGGTGGCCGACGCCGTGCTCGCCGGTGATGGTGCCGCCGAGCTCCAGGCCCAGGGCCATGATCGCGTCGAACGCCTGCTGGGCGCGGGCCGACTCCTCCGGGTCGCTGGAGTCGAAGGCCACCACCGGGTGCATGTTGCCGTCGCCGGCGTGCCCGGCGCACAACACCTGCACCCGGTACCGCTCGGCGATCGGGGTCAGCCCATCGACCAGGTCCACCAGGCGCCGCCGGGGCACGCACACGTCGTCGACCAGCGTCGCCAGGCCGAGCTTCTCGTGCGCGTCCCCGACCAGCCGCCGGGCCTGCATCAGCAGCTCGCCCTCGGCCGGATCGTCGGCGACGACCACCTCGGTGGCGGCGAAGGACCGGGCCACCCGCTCGAACGCCGCCAGGTCGCCCGGCGCGGCGTCGCCGCGATCGGACTGCACGAGCAGCATGCCCGCCACGCCGTCGGGGAAGCCGAGGTCGGCGATGCGCTGCACCGCGTGCACCGTCGGGGCGTCCATGAACTCCAGCACCGACGGCCGGTAGCCCTCCCCGAGGTACCCGGCCACGGTGCGGGCCGCGTCGGCGATGGTCGGGAAGAACGCGACCGCGGTCAGCGGTTGCGCGGTGGCGGGCCGCAGCGCGACCGTGATCTCGGTGACCACGCCGAGGGTTCCCTCGGAGCCGACGATCAGCCGCGTCAGGTCGTAGCCGGCGACGCCCTTGGCGGTGCGGCGGCCGGTGCGCATCACCCGGCCGTCGGCGAGCACCACCTCCAGGCCTCGCACGAAGTCGCCGGTCACGCCGTACTTCACGCAGCACATGCCGCCGGCGTTGGTGGCCACGTTGCCGCCGATGGTCGAGATGCTGCGGGAGCCGGGGTCAGGCGGGTAGAACAGCCCGTGCTCGGCCGCCTTCGCCGCGAACACGCCGTTGACCACGCCGGGCTGCACGACCGCGATCTGCTCCTCGGTGTCGATCTCGAGGATGGCGTCCATCTTCTCCAGCGACAGCAGGATGCAGCCGTCGATGGCGTTGGCCGCGCCGGAGAGCCCGGAGCGGGCGCCTTGTGGCACCACCGGGACCCGGTTCTCGTGCGCCCACCTCAAGGTCGTCGCAACGTCCTCAGTGGACCGGGCGCGGACCAGCACCGACGGCGTCCCGGCCGGGCAGAAGGTGGCCCGGTCCCTGCAGTGGGCCTCCAGCACGTCGGCGTCGTCGAAAACGCTGCCGTCGGGCAGCAGTTCTCGCAGCGGGTGCACGTCAGTGGCGGTCATCGGTTGCTCGTCTCCGACCTCGAGGGGCATGGTCTTACCTCTGAACCTAACCCGTGCCACCCCGGATCTCCCAGCCCCGCGACGCACATGAGTCGGGGATCCCAGTCTCAGGCCGCCCAGAGGCCGAACAACGAGGCGAAGCCCTCCCGCCAGCTCGGCCACGCCGGCCGCCAGCCCAGCGTCTCGCGCAATCGGAAGTTGGTGGCGCCGCGCTGCTCGGTCAGCTGGTGCACGGTCAGCCAGTCCAGCTGGGTCCGGGCCTGGTCCATGGTCAGCGACACCGGCGCCGGGCCACCCGCCATCCGCGCGTAGGCCGGGAGCCATTCCGCCGATTCGGCCGGCTCGTTGTCCACCACGTTGTAGGTGCCGGGCTCGCCGTTGGTGAGCAGTTCGAGCACCGCCCCGGCCGCGTCGTCGACGTGGGTGAACGACGTCAGGCCCACGCCGTCGTCCACCAGCGGCAGTTCGCTGCCGCACACCCGCGCGTGGATCGCGCCGCCCGGCGCGTACTGGGTGTCCGGGCCGTAGAGAGCGCCGTAGCGCAGCGCGATGCCCTCGATTCCCGGACGGGTCAGCACCGCTTCTTCCATCGCCGCCAGGGCGCGCACCGCGTCACCCCAGCAGCCCGGCGCTTCCGTCCACAGTGGAGATTCTTCGTCCAGCACGTCGTGCCCGTGCGGACGGTAGGCGGCAGTCATGCTCTGCCCGATGATTCGCCGCGCGCCGACCGCCACGGCGGCGTCGACCAGGTTCCTGGCCCCGTTCTCGCGCAGCAGCGCGGTCCGGCGCAGGCCCTCGTCCGGGTCCGCACCACCGAAACCGGACGTCTGGTCGATGACCACTTCCGGCTCCACGCGGGCCAGTTCCCGGCGCAACTGCGGCGGATCCAGCACATCGGCGACGGCGACGTCGTCGACCGAAACCGCACCATCAAGTCGGTCCGCGTGCCGGACGAGCGCGGTCACATGATGACCGCGATCCCGCAACAACGGCAGCAGGGTTCTCCCGACAACGCCGGTCGCACCGGCGACAACCACACGCAGGGGCACATCGACCTCGCACCGGGTTAAACGTCAGCGGGCTGGAAGCCTACCCCGGCGACGTACCCCTCAACGGGTGAAAAAGGCCGTCCTCCTCGGCGGCAGACCGGCACCGCAGGCGGCCCGGTACTGCCGCCCCATCGGAGGCGGCATCAGAGCTATCTCCGATGCTTCGTCATGCCCGTAGGGCACGATCCGGTTCAGACCGCGCGGATGTCCGCGGCCTGCGGCCCCTTCGGCCCCTGAGCGATCTCGAACTCCACCCGCTGCTGTTCCTCCAGCGTGCGGAAACCGGTGGACTGGATCGCGGAGTAGTGGGCGAAGACGTCAGCGCCACCGCCGTCGGGGGTGATGAACCCGTAGCCCTTCTCCGCGTTGAACCACTTCACCGTACCGGTAGCCATTCCCTGTTTCTCCTGATTCTGCTGGCCAGGGTCCACACTTCGCAGACCCCCGGTCGCCGAGCTGATCACCCGGTGCCCGGCGCGGCCGGAACACCACGGCACAAAAAAAGCGCCTGCGTTCTGGCAGGCACTTTTCCAGTACTGCTAGGACCAAAACTGCAACCACCGCAAACGCTAGCACTCGGACTGCGGGTTGTCACACATCGATCGCAGTGCGTGAACGACGTGTGCAACCCGCAGCCGCTGCGGGTCGAAAACCGCAGGTGTCAGGGGATGCTGAGCAGCCCCTGCCCGCTCTCCTCGGCGACACGGTTCTGCTCGCTGCGGAGCTCCGCGAGCCGCAGCGCCGCGGCGCGCGGCGTGAGGCCTTCGGTCTCCCAAGCCGCCAGCAGCGGCGGGATCTTGGCCAGCATCTCCTCCCGCAACACCTGGAAGGACAGCACCGGGTCGGCGTCGACCCGGCCGAGCAGCAGCCACCACGCCCAGGCCACGGCGCCGGCGTTGGCCACGAAGTCCGGGATCACCGGAATCCCGCGCGTAGCGAGCATTTCCTCGGCGTCCTCGGTGACCGGGGTGTTCGCCGCCTCGATGATCACCTTCGCGTTGACCTCCGGCACCTGCGGCGCCTTGATGGTGAACGAGACCGCCGCCGGGATCAGCACGTCGACCTCGGCGGAGAGGACGGCTTCGCGGGGCAGCTGCTCGACGTCCGGGGGCACCTGGGCGCGGTCGATCTCGCCGAACCGGTCGCGGGTTTCCAGCAATGCCGGGACATCGAGCCCGTCGGGATGCCGCAGCGTGCCCGCCGCGTCGGCCAGCGCGACGACCTTCAGCCCCGCCTCGTGCAGGTAGTAGGCCGCGCCGCCGCCCATCGTGCCGACGCCCTGCACGGCCACAGTGGTCTCCGCCTCCGCCCAGCCGCGGGCGTGCACGACACCCAGGCAGCTCTGCGCGACGCCGTAGCCGCCGACCACGTCGCCGAGCAGAAGGCCGCCCGGCACCGGCGCGTTGAGCCCGGCGCGGACGCGGCGCAGCGTGCGCTCCGCGTCGGGCGCCCGGCGGATCGCCGCGTGGTACGACTGGTGCAGCCCGAGCTCGGCGAACACATCGTCGATCAGGTGCTGCGGCACCCCGAGGTCCTCGGCCGTCACCCAGTGCGCGTCCACCCACGGCCGCATCGCCTGCAGGAAGCGGCTCAGCACGCCGCGGGCGGCGGGATCCTTCGGATCGCAGTCGATCCCGCCCTTGGCGCCGCCGACCGGCAGGTCGAACACGGCCGTCTTGCGCGCCATGCCACGGGCCAACGCCTCCACCTCGGACAGCGTGCAACCGGCACGCATCCGAGTCCCTCCGGTGGCGAGACCGGACACGAGGCTGTGCACGACCAGATAACCGTTGCAGCCGGTTACCGAGTCCGTCCAGATCACCCTCATCAGCGGGTCGCGGTCGACGAATACCACGGGCCGAACCTCCTCTCAGAGCGCATACCTGACGCGGGCGCGCACGCCCGGATTTCATCGGGAAACGATGTTCAGGCGACCCGCGGGGCACCCGCGACGGTCACCGGCCACTGCCGAAGGAGTCGGTCAGTGATGTCGCAGCCAGAGCGAGGAAGAAGACAGCCATCGGGCCGGGCGGGGGTTGCGGTAGGACTCGGTTCGCATGGCCCACCTCCCACATCCGGCCGGAATGGCTCCAGGACTGTTCTTCGATAGCGGCTTGCTCAGCGCAGGGCGCTGGCACCGCTTATGAATCAGACCATGGCCCAGAAATTAAACGCCACGTCGTCGGATTGTCAACAATCTGCGGTTACGTCGCCGGAACGGGTGCGTGTCCCCCGGTTACCTGCGGGTTCGGGATGGCTCCAGGAGGTGCGGAAACGTGATCAACTCGGCCGCGACCGCCCACCCGGTGGGGTTCTAAGCTTCCGGGCACGACGTACGACTGCGTCGCGCGAACCGGTGTGCGATCTTGGCCGAAACGACTCCCACGGTTCCCGCGCGACTGGGAGGATGCAGGAATGAGCCAACCGGGACCCCATGACCGACCGGGATCGCTGGACGAGGTCGCGCAACAGCAGCTGATCCAGGAGATCGGCCGGGTTGTCGTGCGCGCCCTGCCTCCGGGCTGGCAGGAAGCCACCGTCGAATACCGCGAACTCGGCGACCACCGCGAACTCGTCGCGCAGCTGCTCGCCCCCAACGGCACGGCCGTCCCGCTCGCCGTCCCCGTCGACGTCACCGAGCTGTTCCTGCGGCTGCGCAGCGGCATGTACCAGCCCGACCGCGGCACCTGGGTCAGCGCGCTCTACCGGCTGCAGCGTCCCGGCAGCTACACCGTCGACTTCAACGGCGACTACCAGCCCAGCTGGCGCACCGCTCCCCCGCCGGCGGCCTTCGCCGAGGAACTGCGCCGCTACCCGCGGCCCGCCGCCGCCACGCCGGACTGGCTGGCCCCGCCGAGCGCCGGGCCGGCCGGCCTGCGCACCGCCGAGGTCTTCGACGACGACGGGCGGCCGATCACCGAGCGGCCGGGGCTGGACCCGGCGGAGCGCGACCAGGTGGCCGAATACCTGGAGGGGGCGCCGATCGTGCTGGCCGCGCGCAGCTACGACACCGACCGGCTGGACCCGCACCGCAGCCCGGCGGTGCCGATGACCTTCCACACCGACGGCAGCTGGATCTGGCCCGGCGCGGTCGGCTACTACCTCCGCCAGCACGGCGTCGCCCCCGAGTCGGAGCTGGTGGCGCACATCCGCAGCCGCGGCTTCCAGGTCCCGGACGTCGGCGAGCCCGCCCGCGAGCAGGCGGTCGCGGTCATCACCGGCGAACAGCGCATCTGACGACGGGTCGTGAGGGGCGACGGTCGCTAGAAAGGCCACAGGCCCGTCACGACCGTCGCCCTCCGGCTCGTGAGTGGCAATGGTCGTCATGACGGCCAGAACCACTCACGACCTCCGCCGCTCGCCTCGGCCGCGCCGGGGCGCGGTCCTGCGACAATCCGGGCATGCGCGAAGTCGTCTTCGCCGGCGGGCCGGTGGCCACAATGGACGCCGCCCGCTCGTTCACCGATGCCGTCGCCGTGCGCGACGGCCGGATCGCGGCCGTCGGCGACGCCGCCGTGCGAGCCCGGCTGACCCCGGCGACCGAGGTGATCGACCTCGACGGCCGGTTGCTGCTGCCCGGCTTCCACGACGCGCACGTGCACCCGGTGTACGGCGGCATCGAGCGGCTTCGCTGCGACCTCTCCGACTGCCTCGACTCGGCCGACTGCCTGCGGCGCATCGCCGAGTTCCGGCCGGACGCGGGCTGGGTGCTCGGCGGCGGCTGGGACATGGGCCAGTTCCCGGGCGGCACGCCCGACCGCGCCGCCCTGGACTCGGTGACCGGCAGCCGGCCGGCGTACCTGCTCAACCGCGATCACCACGGGGCGTGGGTGAACTCGGCGGCGCTGCGGCTGGCGGGCGTCGACCGCGACACCCCGGATCCGCCGGACGGCCGGATCGAGCGCGACGCCGACGGCGAACCGGCCGGGACCTTGCACGAGGGCGCCACCCGCCTGGTCGAGCGGGTGCTGCCGCCGACCAACGCGCAGGAGTACCTCGCAGGTTTGCTGGAGGGCCAGCGCCACCTGCACTCGTGCGGCGTGACGTCCTGGCACGACGCGATCATCGGCCCGTACCTCGGCTACGACGACACGCTGGAGACCTACCTGGCTGCCGACCGGCAGGGCCTGCTGACCGGCAAGGCCCGCGGCGCGCTGTGGTGGGACCGCGGGCGCGGGCGGGAGCAGATCGAGGAGCTGCGGCAGCGGCGCGAGCGGGCGCGGGGGCGGCGGTTCCGCGCCGACGCGGTGAAGATCATGCAGGACGGCGTGTGCGAGAACTTCACCGCCGCGCTGCAACTCCCGTACCTGGGCGGCCACGGCCGCGGAATGTCCTTCGTGGATCGCGACGTCCTCGCCGAAGTGGTTCCCGAGCTAGCCGCCGACGGGTTCCAACTGCACTTCCACGCGATCGGCGACCGCGCGGTGCGCGACGTGCTGGACGCGCTCGCCGCCACCACCGAGCGGCGCCTGCGGCACCAGATCGCCCACGTGCAGGTGGTGCACCCGAGCGACATCCCGCGGTTCCACGAACTCGGGGTCGTCGCGACGATCCAGCCCCGGTGGGCGGTCAACGACGCCGCGATGACCGAGTTGACCGTGCCGCACCTGGGACATCGGCGCGCCGGCTGGCAGTACCCGTTCCGGTCGCTGCGCGCCGCGGGCGCGGTGCTGGCCGCGGGCAGCGACTGGCCGGTGTCCGACGCCGATCCGGTGCAGGCGGTGCACGTGGCGGTCAACCGGCGCGAACCGGACACCGACGACGCGCCGTTCCTGCCGGAACAAGCGCTCGATCTCGTGGATGCGCTCGCCGCCTACACCGCGGGCAGCGCCTGGGTGAACCACGTGGACGGCGAAACCGGCACCGTCGAGGTCGGCAAGGCCGCGGACCTCGTCGTGCTCGACCGCGACCCGTTCTCCTTGCCACCAGGGGAGATCGGGCAGTGCCGGGTGGACCTCACGATGGTCGACGGCGTGGTCGTGCACGAGCGGAAGGCGTGACCCAACGCAGCGTCGCGCTGGGCTGGTCGGGCGACGTCGATTCTCGATCGTGTGTAACCCCACCGCAGGCATTGGCGGCCACCGCCAACGCTGGTTTCGTGCGCAGGGTCGACGACCATCGCAGAGAGGTCAGGTGCGCGAAACCATGCAGCCCTTCCGACTGCCGGACTTCTACCTGTCCTACCCGGCTCGGCTGAACCCGAACCTGGAGCGGGCACGAGAGCACAGCAAGGCGTGGGCTTACCGGATGGACATGATCGACGTGCCGCAGGACGGCGTGCCGATCTGGGACGAGGCGGACCTCGACCGGCACGACTACGCGCTGCTGTGCGCCTACACGCACCCGGACGCGGACGGACCGGAGCTGGACCTGATCACCGACTGGTACGTGTGGGTGTTCTACTTCGACGACCACTTCGTCGAGCTGTACAAGCGGAATCCGGACCTCGCCGGGGCCCGCGAGTACCTCGACGGGCTGGCCGCGTTCATGCCGGTGGAGGGCCCGATCACGGCGGAGCCGGCGAACCCGGTGGAACGCGGCCTGGCCGACCTGTGGACCCGCACGGTGCCTGCCATGAGCGCGGACTGGCGGCGGCGGTTCGCCGAGAACACCAAGCACCTGCTGGACGAATCGCTGTGGGAACTGGCCAACATCTCCGAGAACCGGCTGTCCAATCCCATCGAGTACGTGGAGATGCGCCGCAAGGTGGGCGGCGCGCCGTGGTCGGCGAACCTGGTGGAGCACGCCGTCGGCGCGGAGGTGCCGGCCGAGATCGCGGCGACCCGCCCGATGGAGGTGCTGCGCGACACGTTCTCCGACGCCGTGCACCTGCGCAACGACCTGTTCTCCTACGAGCGCGAGGTGCAGGACGAGGGCGAGCTGAGCAACGGCGTGCTGGTCTTCGAGAAGTTCCTCGGCTGCACGACGCAGGAGGCCGCGAACGCGGTCAACGACCTGCTCACCTCCCGGCTGCACCAGTTCGAGCACACCGCGCTGACGGAGGTGCCGCGCCTGCTCGACGAGCACGGCATCGACCCGGTCGGCCGGTTGGCCGTCCTCGGCTACGTGAAGGGCCTGCAGGACTGGCAGTCCGGCGGCCATGAGTGGCACATGCAGTCCGGGCGCTACCCGGACGGGTCGAGCACGCCGACCGTGCTGGCCGGGCCGAACGGGTTCGGGACCGCGGCGGCTCACATCGTCTCGTCGCTGCTTTCGACCGCACCGCAACGGATGCGCAGCTTCACCCGGGTCCCCTTCCAGCCCGTCGGCGAGATTTCGCGCCGGGAGATCTACATGCCCTACGAGGTGTCGATGTCCCCGCACCTCGACGTCTCGCGGGAGCACAACGTCGAATGGGCCCGCGCCATGGGCATGTTCGACGACGTGCCGCAGGTGTGGACCGAGCAGATGCTGCGGGACAACGACCTTCCGCACTGCTCCGCCGGGCTCGACCCCGATGCGACCGTCGAGGAGCTGGACCTGTCGGCCGCGTGGCTGACGTGGGGCACCTACGGCGACGACTACTACCCGTCGGTCTTCGGCCACGGGCGGAACATGGCGGGCGCGAAGGCGCAGAACGCCCGCCTGAAGGAGCTGCTCCCCCTCGAAGGCGCGAGTCCGGTCGTCCCGGTGAACATGCTGGAACGCGGTCTGGCCGACCTGTGGGAGCGCACGACCGGCCCGATGTCGCCCGAAGCCCGCCGGGCCTTCCGGAAGTCCGTGGAGGTCATGCTCGACAGCTGGCTCTGGGAACTGGACAACCAGCACCAGAACCACATCCCGGACCCGATCGACTACGTCGAGATGCGGCGCCGGACGTTCGGTTCGGACCTCACCATGAGCCTGTCCCGCTTCTCGCACGGGCAGTCGGTGCCGCCGGAGATCTATAGGACGCGCACGATCCGCAACATGGAGAACTCGGCGATCGACTACGCGACGATGGTCAACGACGTCTTCTCGTACCGCAAGGAGATCGAGTACGAGGGCGAGGTGCACAACGCGGTGCTGGTCGTGCAGAACTTCCTGGACTGCGGGCAGGACCGCGCCTTCGACATCGTGCACGACCTGATGACCGCGCGGATGAAGCAGTTCGAGCACACCGTGGAGGTCGAGCTGCCGGCGCTGTTCGAGGAGCGGGAACTGGACGCCGAGGCGCGGGCGACGCTCACCCGGTACGCCTCGGAGTTGCAGGACTGGGTGGCCGGAATCCTGAACTGGCACCGGGAATGCCGCCGTTACTTCGACTCGGAGCTGCGCCACAACATCCCGGTCGGCCTGACCAGGAGCGTGCTCCCCGGCCCCACCGGCCTCGGCACGTCCCTGGCCCGGCTGTCCTCCGGCTGGGACCCGGTGCTCGGCTGAGCCGGAGCGAACGGACCGTTCACCCCGGTAGACGAGGCAAACGGTCCGTTCACCGCACCCGCCCGCACCACCGAGGTGAGGTGAGGTGAACGGTCCGTTCGCTCCGGTAGATGCGGCGAGCGCTCCGTTCGCCTCAGACCACGGCGCCGTGCTGGACGACGTGGCGGATGTGCTCGGGGTTCGCGAGATTCGCGATGTCCTCCAGCGGGTCACCGTCGAGGACCACCAGGTCCGCCAGGGCACCCACCCGCAGCGTGCCGATCTCGC
The DNA here is from genome assembly GCF_040654735.1 of Saccharopolyspora sp. NPDC050642. NCBI lineage: Bacteria > Bacillati > Actinomycetota > Actinomycetes > Pseudonocardiales > Pseudonocardiaceae > Saccharopolyspora > Saccharopolyspora sp. NPDC050642. The sequence goes on from NZ_JBFAIN010000003.1 coordinate 174,466, forward strand.
CGGTCATGCCGAGCAGGTCCGCCGCAGTGGTCGTCGCCGAGCGGATGACCTCCAGCGGCGGGAGGACCTCGCCGCGGATCCGGAACTCCTCGTTCTGGTGGCGGTGCATGCCGCCGAGCAGGTCGCTGCCGTAGACGATCTTGACGCCGCCGCGGTGCGCCATCTCCAGCGCCGCCAGCCCGGCGCCAAGCACGTCGTCGACCTTCCGCCAGCTGTCCTCCGGCAGCCCGAACTCGCGGCCCTCGGTCTTCAGCGCCCAGTACGTCACCAGCGTCGGCACCAGGAACGCGTCGTGTTCGAGGAATTCGGCCACGTTGGACTCGTCGATGAGGTTGCCGTGCTCGATCGACCGGATGCCCGCCTTCAGCGCCCGGCTGACCGAGCGAGCCGTGTAGGCGTGCGCGGCGACGTAGCGGTTGGCGGCGTCCGCCTCCTCGACGATGGCCCGCAGCTCCTCCATCGAGTACTGGGTGGAGTCGATGCGGTCGGTCGGCGAGGCCACGCCGCCACCGGCCATCACCTTGATGTGGTGCGCGCCCTTGCGGAGTTCGTCGCGCGCCGCGGCGCGCACCGCGTCCACGCCGTCGGCGATCCGGCCGAGGCCGGCGCAGCACTGGTGCCCGTCGTGCACCCGGGTGCCGCGCGGACGGCTGTCCCCGTGCCCGCCGGTCTGGCTGAGCGCCTTGCCGCAGAACGCCAGCCGCGGCCCGCGGATGAGGCCCTCGGCCTGCGCGTCGGCCAGCCCGAAGTCTGCGCCGGAGGCGTCGCGGACCGTGGTGAAGCCGCGGTCGAGCATCTTCCCCATGATCTGCGCGGCGTGCGCGGTGGCGTAGGACGGCGACCACGCGGGCAGCGCACCGAGATCGGCGGTGGCGGCGGTGACGTGCACGTGCGCGTCGATCAGCCCGGGCAGGACGGTGGCGCCGGCCAGGTCCACGATCTGCGCGCCGTCCGGCGCGGTCAGGCGGGGGCCGGTCTCGGCGATCCGGCCGTCGACGCACAGCAGGTCGCCTTCGGCGTACTCGCCGGTCTCGACGTCGAGCAGCTTGCCGGAACGCAGCAGCAGGGCGGTCACGAGTTCGACTCCTCCGTGGTGTTGTCGAGGCGCTGGACGAGTTCGGCCAGCGCCGGAACGGCCAGCGCCGCGAGCTCGGCGGCCCGGTCCACCTGGGCCTGGCCGTAGGCGTGCTCGGCGTCGAGCAGGGCGAGGGTGCCCAGGGTGGTGCCGTCGGTGCCGATGACCGGCACGTTGATCACCGAGCCGCAGCCGAGCTCCGCGATCAGCGCGTGGTCGGCGAAGACCTGGCGGACCGACTCCGCGTCAGGCCCGAAGAACGGCTTCTGCTGCCGGATGCAGCGGTCCAGCCAGTCGGCGGCGACCTCGACGGACTTCTCGCCGCCCACCGGGTACTGCTCGGGGTGGCTGGTGTGCGCCCGGTGCAGCACGCGGCGGCCGGGCAGCCACGCCAGCACGGTGAACAGCCGGACGCCGATCTCCCGCCGGATCCGGTCTTCCACTGTGGACAGGTTCATCGGGTGGCCACCTTCTCGACGTCGGCTTCGGCCACGTCCTCCAGCGACCGGCCCGCGGTGGACAGCCCGAACAGCAGGGTGCACACCACGCCGACCGCCAGGACCGCGGTGGTCATGCCGAACACGCCGCCGAAGCCCAGCGAGGCGGCGAACACGCCGATCACCGACGGCGCGATGATGCTCCCGATGCGACCGAACGCGCTGGCCAGGCCGGTGCCCGAGGCCCGGATCCAGGTGGGGAACACCTCCGGGGTGTAGGAGTACACCGCGGCGTAGGTGCCGTTGAGGAAGAACGACAGCACCGCCGCCGAGACCGTGATCATCACCGGATCGGTCATCTGCGACATCCAGAACGCGCTGGCCGCCGACCCCGCCAAGTAGAGCGCGATGGTGTTCTTGCGGTCCAGGAACTCGCCCAGCCACGCCGCCGAGAAGTAACCCGGCACCTGCGCGAGGTAGATGATGATCGAGAACTCGAAGCTCTTGGTGACCGTGATGCCCTGCTTCACCAGCAGCGTCGGGATCCAGGTGAAGAAGCCGTAGTAGGAGAAGGTGATCACGAACCAGATCAGCCAGGTGATCGCGGTGCGCCGCGCCATCCGGCCGGTCCACAGGTACTTCAGCGCCGAGAACAGGCCGACCTTGCGGGTCTCGGCGGGCTTGTCCACCGCGACCTCCGGCACCGGCGGGAGTTCGGTCCCGGTCGACGCCCGCACCTTGCGCTCCAGGTCGACCACGACCGCCTCGGCTTCTGCCGTTCTGCCGTTGGCCAGCAGGTAGCGCGGCGATTCCGGCAGCGAACGCCGCCACCACAGCAGCATCAGGATCGGCAGCGCGGTGATCACCTGCGCCCAGCGCCAGCCCTCGGGAATCGGCTGCACCACGAACCGGCCCAGCAGCGCGGCGCCGACGAAGCCGAAGGAGAAGAAGCCGGCGAGCGCGCCGACGAACCAGCCGCGCCGTGCGGCTGGGACGAACTCGGACAGGAACGGCGCGATGATCGCGCTCTCCGCTCCCGTCCCGAATCCGGCCAGCACCCGTGCGCCGAGGAAGATCTCGTAGTTCGGGGCGACCGCGGCGACGACGGAGAACACCGCGTAGACCGCCAGCGCCCACATCATGACCTTGCGGCGGCCGATGCGGTCGCCGAGCAACCCGGCGCAGGTGGCGCCGAACAGGAAGCCGAACGGGGCGGCCGAGCCGACCAGGCCGAGCTGCGCGTTGGTCAGGCCCCAAACTTCCTGGACGCTCGGCATCAGGAAGGCCACGACGGCCGCGTCCATCCCGTCGAAGGTGTAGCCGAGCCCGCCGATCAACAGCAACAGGTAGTGCGGTCGGCTCAGCGGGAGCCGGTCCAACCGGGCTAACAGGGACAAGGGTGCCTCCAGGATGTTCACAGCACCGGACGAAGTGACTGGCAACATATAGTGCAGATATCCTGATTTGCAATACCTGTTGCGTTTTGAGCTCGTTACAGTGTGCGTCGGCGGGCGCCGACGCCGAACGGCCGACGAAGGGAACGCGATGACCACCGACAGCGCAGTCGGGGAACCCGACGGGTTCGAAGAGTGGTTGCGCGGGCGCGTGCCCGAGCGCGGGCTGCGCAGCAAGGGCGCGTCGGTGCTGGAGGTGCTGCTCACGCAGCCCCGGCGGGCGTCCTACAGCTCCGCCGCCGAGGCCGCCGAGCTGGCCGGCGTCAACGTCGCGACGGTCAGCCGCACCGCGCAGGCGCTCGGCTTCAGCGGCTGGTCGGACCTGCAGCAGGAGTTGCGCGCACGGTTCCTGTCCTCGCTGAGCGCCCCTGAGGTCGCCGCGGCGCAGCACACCGAGGGCGAGCTCGGCGCCGCGTCGCTGCGCCGGGACCTGGAGTCGCTGGCCATGCTCGACCGGCGGTTCGACGAGCAGCAGATCCGCACCATCGCCGAGGCGATCGCGCAAGCGCGGCGAGTTCTGATCGTCGCCCACGGCAGTTACGCCTCGATCGGCGCGGCGCTGAGCCACAACGTGCGGCTGGCCGGGTACGACGCGACCCTGACGTACGACGCCGACCTGGCCAACGCGGTGTCCCGGATCGAACCGGGCGACGTGCTGGTGGCGATCAGCTTCTGGCGGCTGTACCAGCACACCGTGACCGCGGCCGAGGAAGCGCACAGCCGCGGCGCCCGGGTCTTCGTGCTCTCCGATGCGGCCAGCCCGGACCTGGTCGCGGCGGCGGAGGAGGTGCTGCTGATCCCCGCCGAAGGCGTGGCGTTCTTCCCGTCCCTCGCGCCGGGCCTGGCGGTCGCGCAGGCCATCGTCGCCCAGCTATCCACAGTGGACCCCGAGCGAACCCGCAAGTCCATCGAAGCGGCCGAGGCCCAGTGGTCCCGCTTCGGACTGATGCACCGCCAGCCCCGGCGCGGCTGAAGCCGGGGACCGCGCAGTTCCTGCCGATTCACCGCGCCGAAACGGCAAACCGGCGCGAAGCCGGGGCACAACCCAGGAAATCCGGGTCGTGCCCCGACGAGCGGTAGACGCTAGATACCGCCCACCCGCGGGAGCGGGATCTCCGGCACCAGCCTCGGCCGGAACCCCACGTCGCCCGACGCGGCCGACGGCGCCGGCGCTCCCACCACCGCGGTCCAGTGCGCGAGGTACTTGGCCGCCTCGGCCGCCAGCAACGCGTCCAGCTCCACCCGGTTGGCGTTCTTGCGCAGCCGCAACGGTTTTCCGCGACGCACGTCGAGCACCATCGGCGTCGCACCCGGCCGCAGGGCCGGCATCGCGTGCTCCAGGAGCCGCAGCGCCAGGCTCGCGGAGTCCGTGCCGAGCTCGGGCTCCTTCAGGTAAGGCAGCACGACCTCGGTGCGGCCGTCCTGGCGCCGCAGCGCCAGCGAACTCCGGTCCGAGATGGTGACCGCGAGGCCGCCGATGTTCCACCGCGCGGAGGTCATCGGCACGCCGACCGCCTTCGCCCTGCCCCACCAGCGCTGGAATCCCGCGTGCAGCTCCTGGAAGTGGGGCTGCTGCACCGGACGCGCCTGCCGCACCGCCGCCGCGACGATCTCCACCGCGTCCGGCGAGGTCACCGCCCGCCGCAGCGCCAGCCGGAACGGCCCGTAGAACGCCCAGGCCATGCTCGTCTCATCGAGGTAGATCTCCCGCTGGTCCCGCACGATGCCCGCGCAACCGCGCGGCGTGCTGCGCATGTAGTCGAGGAACGAACCGAGACTGATCTGCACACCGTCCACGAGTACCCCTTCCCGCGGTCGAGGGCAGCATCCAGCGCCACTGCGATCCGCCCCCGAAGGCGACGATCCACAGTGGTCCAAATGCGCCCAATCCCCCTGCCCGACAAGAAGATTCTAGCACGTCATACCGTCTTTTAGAACACTTGTTCGCCATCTTTCGAAGGGTTCGCGACGCCCGACCGGTTGGCTCGTCGGTGCTCGGGATGCGGCGGCTTCACCGATCATCTCCGCCGCACCAGCAGCACTAACGGCAGCAGGGCCAGCACTCCGCCCACCACCCCCAGCGCCGCGAATCCACCTGCCGCGAGGATCGCCGTGGAGGCGAGGCTTGCGGCCGCGGCCGCGCCCCACACCGCCGCGTCCACGGCGCCCTCGATCTGCATCCGGTCCGCTGCCGGCAACTGCCGGGTGACCTGTCCGCTGCCACCGACGAAGCACAGGTTCCACCCGTAGCCCAGCAGGAACAGCGCCGCCATGCGCAGCGGATCGCCCTCGCCGAACGCGGCGACCGCACTGGACAGGACGAGCGTGGCCAGGCCGGACGCCATCACCGGCCGGGTGCCGAACCGGTCCACCAATCGCCCGGTGACCGGGGAGAGCGCGAACATGCCGAGCGTGTGCGCTGACAACACCGCACCGACCACGCCCAACCCCGCACCGTGGTGGTGCATGTCAAGCGGCGCCGCCGTCATGATCCCGACCATCACCACCTGCGCGCTCGCCATCACCAGCAGCGCACTGCGGGCTGCGGGCACCCGCAGCAGGCGCCCGGGCCGCACTCCCGGCACCCCGCCCCGCGCGCCCGCTCCGGCAGGCGCGCCGAACCCAGCGACCACACCGACAGCACAACAGGTCGCAGCGGCGAGGAAGGCGCAGGCCGGCCCGGGCCAGCCGAGCAGCCCGCCAAGCGCCGCAGTGGGCGCGATCAGCAGCGGCCCGCCCACGGCGCCGAGGGTGGCCGCCCAGACGACCACGCCGATCGCCTGCCCTCGCCGGTGCGACGGGTACATCTCCGCGGCCGCGTACCGGGACAACTGCGCGCCGGCGTTGCCAATACCGAGCAGCAGCAATCCCACGCACAGTCCGACCGCATCCTGATGGATCGCGGCCAGGGTGGCGGCCGAACCACCCGCGGTGGCAAAGCCGTAGCCGAGCAGCAGCCCGGCCCGCCGGCCCCACCGGTTCATCCCGCGGCTGAGCAGCAACGCGCCCAGGCCGGTGCCGATGACACCGGCGGTGTTGGGCACCGCGGCCCACGCCGTGCCCAGCTGAGCTCCGGCGATGATCGTGCTCACCGCGCTCGCAATGCCCATCGCCGCGTTCATCACCACGGTGCCCGCGCACAAGGCTCGGGTCGCGCGTCGCCGCCGATCGATCGTCCCAGCTCGGAGCATGGTCATCACAGTAGAAAACCGGTTCGACGACTTGAATGTTCGAACAGCGGTGATCGACGCCGATCGGTTGTTGATCGCAAAGCGACGATGCCCTGATACTTTCCGAATGGAGAAGCCGCTCGATCAGACCGACTGGCGCATCCTCGCCGAACTCCAGGAGAACGGTCGGCTGTCGTACAACCAGCTGGGCCGCCGGGTCAACCTGTCATCGCCCGCAGTGGCCGAACGGGTGCGCAGGCTGGAGGAAGCCGGGGTGATCACCGGCTACCAGGCACGGGTGGACCCGGCGAAGGCGGGCCTGCCGTTGACTGCGTTCGTGCAGATGCGCTGCCAACTCGGCCGCTGCCTGTTGAAGACCACCACCGCGGCCGACCTTCCCGAAGTGGTCGAGGTGCACAAGCTCAGCGGCAGCTCGTGCAGCATGCTCAAGGTCCGGGTGACGTCGATGCGGCACTTGGAGGGCCTGTTCGAGCGGCTCGGCGAGCACGGCGAGATGCACTCGTACGTCGTGCTGTCCACCCAGTACGAGGGGCGACCGGTCGAGCCCCCGCCAACCGACGCCCGCCCGGTCACCGACCCGGCCGGCTGGAGTCGCTGACGAGCGTCACCTGCGAAGATCTCATCGCAGGATCAGCCGTTCCGCCGCTCCGGGTCGGCCGCGCTCAGCCGAGAGCGCGGTGCACGGCCCGCCCGAGGCTCGCGATCGCATCGCAGGCCGGTCCGCCGCGGTAGCCCGCGGCGGAGCGCTCGTCGGTGAGCTCGTCGACCAGCACCGCCACCACCGCGCGCGGCCGGTCGTCGCCGATCAGCCCCACGTCGTGGCGCAGGCCGAGCAGCTCGCCGGTCTTGTTCCAGCACTGCGCGCCGTCCGGCAGCAGCGCGGGCAGCCGGTCCCGGACCTGCTGCCGCGACAGGACGTCGAGCGCGTGCTCGGTCAGTTCCGGCGGCAGCGCCGATCCCCCGGCCAGCGCGGCGAGCACGCGCGCCTGGTCCAGCGCCGTGGTCTCGTTGCGGCCCGGGGCGTTGACGTCCATCAGCCGCCGCTGGACCCGGGTCGCCGTGCAGCCCAGGTCGGCGGCGCAGGCCCGGATCGCCTCGAACCCGACCGCGTCGATCACCGCGTTCGTGGCGGCGTTGTCGCTGATCACGATCATCAGCGTGATCAGGTCGCGCAGCGAGATCGCCGTCACGCTGGGAAGCTCCCGCAGCACCCCGAACCCGCCGGCCCGCTCCGCGGGCAACTCGACCTCGTCGTCCAGCCCGAGGCACCCCTCGTGCACGGCGCGCAGCGCGGTGATCATGATCAGGACCTTGATCGTGCTGGCGGCGTGCACGACCCGCTCGGCGTCGACCAGCACCGGTTCCCGCTCGTCGAGATCCCAGGCGGCGAACCCGATCCGCCCGGGCAGACCCCCGAACGCCGCCTCGGCCCGCAACCGCTCCGCAAACCCCACCACGCGCCTCCCCAACTGGTTCCTCCGGCGGGCCTGCGCGGGTCAGATCAGGACGAGGAACAGGACCGCGAACAGGGCCAGGTTGGCGACCATGATGGCCCAGCCGTTGAACATCATCATCCGCAGGTTCCGGGAGCGCGCGAGGCCCATCTGCCCGATCATGTCCGGCCCCGGGAACGGCCCGAACCAGTCGATCTGCGAGGAGCCCAGCAGCACCGCGGCCCACGCGCCGGGCGGAATGCCCAGCCCGGCCAGCGCCGGGCCGAACAGCTTCTGCAGCAGCACCACCTGCGCGACCGCCGCGCCGGAGACCCCGAGCCAGCCGACGACCAGCACGATCATGCAGAACAGCCACGGCCCGACATCGCCCAGCGTCGGCGCCACCAGCCGCTGCATCGCGTCGTAGGCGCCCGAGCGCTCCAGCAGCTCCAGCATCGGGTTGAGCAGCCAGAACAGCAGGAACAACCACAGCAGCGGCTGCGCGCCCCGGTACATCGCGTGCAGCGCCGCCGTCGGCGACATGCGGCCGCACAGGGCGGTGACCGCGGCGCTGACGGGCATCACGATCAGCACGTACGTGTAGCTCGCCTGGAACGCGATGCCCAGCGCCACCAGGACCACCATGCTGCCGAGGAAGCCGATGGTCGCCCGCCTGGCGGTCGCCGGGTCGTGCTCGGCCTCCTCGGCGACGTCGTCCGGATAGGAGTCGATGCCCTCGGTGCGCCGCTGGATCCAGTGCGACATGCCCAGCCCGGTGAGCCAGACGGTGGCGGCCATCGGGATCCCGGCGTTGAGCAGGTACTCGCCGTAGCCGATCTGCGCGGTGCCCATGATCGTGACCACCGGCGGCGTGAACGGCCCGGTGACCAGGCCCGCGGCGGTGCCCGCGTGGAACATCGCGGCCATCGACGGCGGGGTCAGCCGCATCGCGGCAGCGATCGGCAGCACGATCGGCACCAGCAGGGCGCTCGCGCCCGACAGCGTGCCCAGCGCCGCGCCCAGCAGCGTCGCCGACAGCATCACGCCGATCCGGAACCGCAGCCGGGTGCTGATCCCGATGCCGTGCAACACCATCCGCACCATCGTCGCGGCCGCGCCCGTCTCGGTGACGACCCGGCCGAGGCCTCCGCCGAGCAGGATGATCATGCCGACCACGGCGATGAACGAGCCCAGGGACTCGCCCATCAGCGTGCCCAGCTCCAGCGGCGCCGTGCCGGTCTCCAGCGCCGCGACGGCCAGCGCGGCGAGGGTGGCGAGCACGACGTCCACGTCGAGCAGGACGAGGATCGCGTACACCACGATCGGCGTCAGGCCCCACAGGGTGCCCGCGCCGCCGGTGGCGAGGATCGCCGCGCCGGTGGCGATCGCGGCGCCGAAAACGCCTGCGGCGGCGCGTGGTTTCCAGGTCGAGACCGCTGCGGTGGTCACTGCTTCTCCTCGTCCAGCGCGCTCAGGTCGACCGGCATCACGCGCCTGGTTTCGCGGTGGCTGCAGACCAGGAGGCCGAGGAAGACAACTGTCTCTCGCACCGAGTACCTCCGTTCACGAAGCGTGTGAAAGCGTGTCGTGAGCCGACGCCTTGCGGTGCCGGCGTTGGCCCGTGCCCTTCGGCGCGAGTCTTCCCGTGGCGATACCCGCTGCCCGCGTACTGCGGGTCTTGTGTGGGTTTCCATCGGGCTCGTTTATCGTCGCCCCGCAACTCGGGGAGGACGTCGTGGCCTCAGCGAGCTTGGCGAGGTTGTGGGCCGCGTTGAGGTCACGATCCATGCTCATCCCGCAGGAAGAGCAGGTGAAAACACGGTCGGACAGGCGCAGCTTGGCTTTCACCACGCCACAATCCGAACACGTCTTAGAGCTGGGATACCACCGGTCCGCGACGTGCACACGCACCCCGGCCCAGGAGGCTTTGTACTCGACCTGCCGTCGGAGTTCGGCCATGCCAGCATCCATTATGTGCCGCACCAAGCGGCGGTTTTTCGTCATGCCCGCCACGTTGAGATCTTCCAACACGATCGCTCCGAAAGTCCGCACAAGCCGGGTGGTGAGCTTGTGCAGTCCGTCACGGCGCGCGTTGGCCACCATGGTGTGAAGCCTGACGATGCGGGCTTGAGTCTTCCGCCAACGATTCGACGGCTTCTGCCCGGTACGCCGGTCCGGGCCTTGACGTCGCGAAGCCTGACGCTGCAACCGTCGCAACTCGCGTTGTGCCACTTCGAGGTGCTTCGGATTGGCGATCACCTCGCCGGTCGACAGCACGGCGAGGGACTTGATCCCGAGATCTACCCCCACCGCTACATCGGGCTGGGCAGAGGCGGGATCGTCGCGGGTGATCTCCACCGAGAACGACACAAACCAGCGCCCCGCCCGAAACGACACCGTCGCCGACCGGATCCGCGCCCTCCCATGCTCCATATGACGAGCGAGCTTGCGAGTGGACTCGTGCGTACGCACCACCCCGATGCGAGGCAGCTTCACATGGCGCCGGTCGCGGTCGAGACCGAAGCTGCCAGTGGTGAACCGGCACGACAACCCAGCTCGTTTGCCCTTGAACCTCGGGAACCCGACCTTGCGGCCCTTGCGTCGACCCTTGTTCGAGTCGTCCCAGCTCTTCAGCGCGGCCGCCAGATTGGCCAAGCCAGACGAGTACGCCTCCTTCGAATTTTCCTGCCACCACGGCGCAACCGTGTCCTTGGCCAGGTTCCAGTCCTTGCGCAAGTTGTAGGCCGACCAGCTCACAGACGGCGTCAACTCATCCCCGTCCAGGCCGTACGATGCCTCGGCTTTCCGCTGATCGCGGTTGGCCTTGATACGGCCCAGCCCCCAGTTGAACGCGAACCGCTGCGCACCACAATGCGACCGCAACGCCGACTCCTGGTCAGGGTTCGGGTCCAGCGCGAACCGGTACGCCTGCAACACCGTGCTCATCACTGGGAACAGTACCGGCGGGCACCGACAAACCCCACGATCTACCAAACCATCACATCCCCCCACACATTGACGCATTCCACCGAACAGTCCACCGCCACCCTTCGTCTTTCCCGCGACGAGCCGGGATTCCCTTCAGAGGGAGCCGAGCACGGCGTGGGCCGCGGCGGCGTCCTGCACGCCCAGGCCGACGCTGTTGTAGAACACCACCTCCCCCGCGCTGACGCGCCCCGGGGCTTCGCCCAGCAGCACCGCGCCGAGCGCTCGCAGCTGCGCGCGCTCGATGTCGCCGCGCTCCAAGGCGCGCACGATCGGTCCCGCGTGCGTCGCGGCCGTGCCGACTTCGTCGACCACGACCGCTCCGGCGCGCCGGATCAGCTCCGCGTCCACCTCGCACCGGTGGTGCTCGAAGCTGCCGACGCTGATCACCGTCGCTCCCGCCGCGACCGCGGCGGTCGGGACGACGGGTTCCGCGCTGAGCGTGCAGGCCACGACCAGCGGCGCTTCGCGGACCGCTTCCCCGGCGCTCGCCACGGCTCGCACCGCGATACCCAGCTCGGCCGCCAGTTCCTCGGCCGCGGCCTCGCGGCGCGCCGCGTCGCGGCTGTAGATCCGGAGTTCGCGCAGCTCGCGCACGCGCGCGATCGCGCGGGCGTGCGCCCTCGCCTGCACTCCGGAGCCGAGAATCGCGAGTTCGTCGGCGTCGGGCACCGCGAGCGCGTCGGCGGCGACGGCGCTGCCCGCGGCCGTGCGGATCTCGGTGAGCGCGGTGGCCTGCATGGTCGCCACCGGTCGGCCGGTGGTCGCGTCCAGGACCAGCACCGTCGCCGAGATCGCGGGCAGGCCCCGGTCGGCGTTGCCGGGGTGGACCGCGACCAGCTTGCTGACGGCTCCGTGCCTCGGCGACAGGCGGCTGAGGTAGCACAGCGTCGTGTCGTCGCCCGTTCGGATGGCGACCTTCTCAGCGAGCTGCGCCTCGCCGCGACCGAGCGATTCGAACGCCAGCCGCTGCGAGGCGATGGCGGTGTCCAGGTCCAGCGCCGCGGCCACGTCGGCGTCGCTCCACACGTCCATGCGCGGCACGCTGCCACACCTCCGGCCGCAGCGGTAGAGATCGACATCTCGGCGCGTGGAGATCATCGCGAGCAGAAGCCGTGCTATCGCTCAGGGGGAGAAGAAATCACTCTTCTGATTCTCCGCGAAGACGCCTCCGGGGATTTACGGTGATCCCGACGGCGGAGGTGTCCCGCGGCACACCTCCGCGCGAGTACCCCAACGAGCTGGAAGAGGTGCATGTCGGTGCAGTCGACGTTGAGCTCCGTGATCGGTCCGGACGCCCCCGCCCGGGTCGACGGCGGAGGCGAGTACCTCTCCCGCAACCCGGCGAACCTGGAGGACGTCGTCGCCGAGGTCTCCCTCGGCGGACCCGAGACGCTGCTGGCCGCGACCGAGCAGGCGCAGCGGGCGCAGCGCGAGTGGGCGCAGGTGCCCGCGCCGGTGCGCGGCCGGGTGGTGGCCGGGCTGGGCCGGCTGGTCGAGGCGAACAAGGAGTCGCTGGCGCGGCTGGTGACCCGGGAGATCGGCAAGCCCTACGCCGAGGCGCTCGGCGAGGTGCAGGAGATCATCGACACCTGCGACTTCTTCCTCGGCGAGGGCCGCAGGCTCTACGGGCAGACCGTGCCCTCGGAGATGCCGGACAAGCAGCTGTTCACCTTCCGCGTGCCGGTGGGCGTAGCGGTGGTGATCACCGCGGGCAACTTCCCGGTCGCGGTGCCGTCCTGGTACATGGTTCCCGCGCTGCTGTGCGGCAACGCCGTGGTGTGGAAGCCCGCCGAGTACGCCGCGGGCGCCGCGCGGGCACTGGCCGAGCTGGCCTGGCGCGCCGGGGTGCCCAAGGGCGTGCTCAACCTCGTCTACACCGACGGCGAGGCGACCTTCAAGGGCCTGGAGTCCGCGCTGGATGCGGGCACCGTCAACAAGGTCGGCTTCACCGGTTCCAGCGCGGTCGGCGCGCGGGTCGGCGAGCTGTGCGGCCGCTACCTGCAGAGCCCGTGCCTGGAGCTGGGCGGCAAGAACCCGATGATCGTGACCCCGGACGCGGAGCTCGACCTGGCTGTGGAGGGTGCGCTGTTCTCCGGGTGGGGCACCGCCGGGCAGCGCTGCACCTCGCTGGGCAACCTGATCGTGCACCGCGACGTGCACGACGAGTTCGTCGGGCGGCTGGACGCGGCGCTGCGCGCGGCCACCATCGGCGACCCGGCGGGCGACGTGCTCTACGGCCCGCTGCTGGACCAGAAGTTCGCCGACAACTTCGAGTCCATCCTGGACAACATCGCCGAGCACCACACCGTGCTCGGTTCGGAGTCGGTCGGCCGGATCACCGACTCGGCGCCGCGCAAGGGATTCCGGGGCGATCCGTCGACCGGGCTGTACTACCACCCGGTGCTGCTGGACGGGCTGCGGCCGGACGACCACGTGTTCCGCAACGAGACCTTCGGCCCGATCGTCGGCGTCACCACCTACGACACGCTGGACGAGGCCATCGAGCTGGGCAACGCCCCGGGCTACGGGCTGTCCGCGGCGATCTACACCACCGACCCGGCCACCGCGTTCCGGTTCCGGGAGGGCATCGGCGCGGGCATGGTCAGCGTGAACAACTCGACCTCCGGCGCGGAGGCGCACCTGCCCTTCGGCGGCAACGGCAAGTCCGGCAACGGCAGCCGCCAGTCCGGCGTCTGGGTGCTCGACCAGTTCACCCGCTGGCAGTCTCTGAACTGGGACTTCTCCGGCAAGCTGCAGAAGGCGCAGATGGACGTCGACACCGTCGAGCCGGAGCTGGACTTCCGGCTGCCACCGGAACTCGGCGGTGCGCGGTGATGCTGCCGCACCGGGCCGAGGTCGTCGTGATCGGCGGCGGGGTGGTGGGCGTCAGCACCGCCTTCCACCTCGCCGAGGCCGGCGTGGACGTGCTGCTGCTGGAGCGGGACGAGCTCGGCGCGGGTAGCACCAGCAAGGCCGCCGGCGGCGTGCGGGCGCAGTTCTCCGACCCGGTCAACATCGAGCTCGGGCAGCGCAGCCTGCGGGCGTTCGAGGACTTCGCGCGGCGGCCCGGCGGCGAGATCGACCTCAAGCAGCACGGCTACCTGTTCCTGCTGTCCGATCACGCGGACGTCGCGGCCTTCGAGCGCGGCGTGCGGCTGCAGAACGAGTTCGGCGTGCCCAGCCGGATGCTGACCGTCCGGGAGGCCTGCGAGCTCTCCCCGTACGTCGTGCCGGACGGGCTGCGCGCGGCGGCCTTCTCCCCCACCGACGGGCACTGCACGCCCGAGGCGGTGGTGCAGGGGTACGCGCAGGGCGCCCGGCACCACGGCGCGCTGCTGCGGCGGAACTGCCCGGTCACCGGCATCGAGGTCAGCCGCGGCGAGATAACCGCGGTGCACACCGACTTCGGCTCCGTCGAAACGTCCACAGTGGTCTGCGCGGCGGGCGCCTGGTCGGCGGCCGTCGGCGAGTTCGCCGGCGTCGAGCTGCCCGTTCGCCCGCTGCGCCGGCAGATCCTGGTCACCGAGCCGGTGCCGGGCCTGCCGCCGCGGCTGCCGTTCACCATCGACTTCGGCACCAGCTTCTACTTCCACGACGAGGGTCCGGGCCTGCTCATCGGCATGTCCGACCCCGACGAGGAGTACGGCTTCCGGCTCAACACCGACGACCGCTGGCTCGGACGGCTCGCCGACGCGGTGGCGCGGCGCGCGCCGCGGCTGGCCGACATCGGCGTGGCGCACGGCTGGGCCGGACTCTACGAGATGACGCCCGACCACAACGCGCTGATCGGTGAGGCGGCGGGAGCGAGCCGGTTCCTGTACGCCACCGGCTTCTCCGGCCACGGCTTCCTGCAGGGGCCGGCGATCGGCGAGGTGATGCGCGACCTCGTGCTCGGCCGCCGGCCGGTCGTCGACGTCTCCGGCCTCGACGCCCGCCGCTTCGCCGGGGCCGAGGTCCGCCCCGAGCACAACTGCGTCTGAAAGGCTGTTTTGGACTCTTTCTGCGTAGCGGTGCAGGTAGCGGAACCTCAGGCGCCGTCTCGGTCCGGGATCCCCGACTCATGTATGTCCAATACACAGCGCTGGGGCTGTCCTCCCGAGACGACGCCTGAGAACCCGCGGCGGTGCCGGTTGTGAGGGTGGGCTAAGCGGCTTCGCCGCTTCAAAAACGAGAACTGAATCCCCCGATCCGGGCTGCGTGCGGCGCAGCCGACGAAGGAGCGCGAACCGTGCGTGATCTGTTGCAGGAGATCGACGAGTGGGGCCCGGAGAAGGTCGTGTGCGTCTCCGACGCGCGCACCGGCATGCGGGGCGTGCTGGTCATCGACAACACCGCCCGCGGCACCGGCAAGGGCGGCACCCGGATGAGCCCGACCGTCACCGTCGGCGAGGTCGCCCGGCTGGCCCGCGTGATGACCTGGAAGTGGGCCGCGGTCGACCTGTTCCACGGCGGCGCGAAGGCCGGCATCTTCGCCGACCCGGACTCGCCGGACAAGGAGCGGATCGTGCGGGCCTTCGCGCGGCGGCTGGCTGACCAGATCCCGGCCAGCTACGTCGCCGGGCTGGACATGGGGATGACCGAGCACGACGCGGCGATCATCCAGGACGAGCTCGGCGATCGCGGCGCGGCCGTCGGGGTGCCCGAATCGCTGGGCGGCGTGCCCTACGACCAGCTGGGCGTGACCGGCCACGGCGTCGCCGAGGCCGTGGACGCGGCGCTGGCCCGGCAGGGCCGCAGCGTGGCCGGCGCGCGGGTGGCGGTGCAGGGCTTCGGCGCCGTCGGGGCGGCAGCGGCGAAGCGGCTGCACGAGCTCGGCGCGCAACTGGTGGCGCTGTCCACGATCGACGGGTCGGTGCACGACCCGGACGGGCTCGACGTGCCGCGGTGGCTGGACGCCCGCGCCGAGTTCGGCGACGCGTGCGTGGCCAAGGCCTCGGCGCAGCAGCGGATTCCGCGCGGCGAGGAGCTGCTGGTGGACTGCGACGTGCTGATCCCGGCCGCCGGGCAGGACGTCATCGACGAAGCCGTCGCCGCCGGCATCCGGGCCGGGCTGGTCGTGGAGGGCGCGAACCTGCCGACCACGCCGGAGGCCCGCCGGCTGCTGGCCACCCGCGAGATCACCGTGGTGCCGGACTTCATCGCCAACGCCGGCGGCGCCATCGCGGCCGGTTTCGCGATGGATGCGCGGTATTCCGCGTTCCGGCCGGAGCCGACCGCGATCCTGCGGGCGGTCGCGGAGCGGACCCGCAGCAACACCGTGCTGGTGCTGGACACCGCGCAGTCCGACGGCGTGCTGCCGCACCAGGCGGCGCTGGACCTGGCGAAGCAGCGGGTGCGGACGGCGATGCAGCTGCGCGGCCGGTTGCCCAGCACCGCGACCGCGTGAGGGCCGCTTTGAACCTGAACCCACATCGCGTGGCTCCGCAATTTCCATTGAAATCGAACCTTCGATTTCAATGGAAATTGCGGTCGACGCCCGGGGCGAGCCGGCACCGGGTGCGCGGTCTGGAAGACGAGAGTTGAGGGGGCAGGCGTGCTCAACCCGATCCACCTGAGAACCCTGCAGGAATGCGTCCGCACCGGCTCGTTCGCCGAGGCCGGCAGGGTGCTCGGCTACACCGCATCGGCGGTGTCGCAGCAGATGGTGCTGCTGGAACGCGCGGTCGGCGCGCCGCTGTTCGAACGCTCCGCCCGCTCCGCCCGCAGCACCGCGTTGGCGGTCCGGCTCGCCGACCGCAGCCGCGACGCGCTCGGCGCGCTCGACTCGCTGGAACGCGAGGTGCGGGCGATGGTCGCCGGCGAGGAAGGCAGTCTGCGGCTGGCCAGCTTCGCCACCGCCAACGCGCGCGTGCTGCCCGACGTGCTGGCCGCCGTGGTCGCCGAGCGGCCCAGCGCCGAGGTGCAGCTCGACGAGGGCGAACCGGACGAAGTGCTCGGCGACGTGCTCGAAGGCGTCCTGGACGCGGCGGTGGTCTTCGAGTACGACCTCGATCCCCGGCAGTGGCCGATCGAGCTGTGCGTGGAGGAGCTGATGGCCGAACCGCTGCGGCTGGCGCTGCCCGAGACGCACCGGCTGGCCGGCGCCCCGGAGGTGGACCTGCGCGAGCTCGCCGACGACGCCTGGATCTGCACCCGGCAGGACACCGCGGGCGCGCGGGCGCTGGTGCGGCTGGCCGCCGCGGCCGGGTTCGTGCCGCGGATCACCTTCCGCAGCAACGACTACTCGGTGATCCGGGACCTGGTGGCCCGCGACCTCGGGGTCGCGGTGCTGCCCGGGCTGGCGATCCCCGACGACCACGTGCGCATCTCCCGGATCTCCGGCTGGCAGCCGCACCGCAGGGTGAAGGCCCTGTACCGGAAGCAGAACACCAACCCGCTGCTGCCGATCGCGCTGGAGTGCCTGGCCAAGTCCTGCGCCCAGGTGGCCAACGGCTGGCACGCGGAACCGCGCGAGCCGTGACCGCGACCCAACGCCCGACCCGCTCACTTGCAACACGGAGGATCGATGAGCGACAAGACCGAGCCCGTTGACGAGTTCTTCCGGGCCGCCGTGGCCGGTTGGTCCGCACGACCGTCCACCGGGTCGGGGCCGGGCGACGAGTTGCTCGAGCTGTTCGACTCGCAGGCCGGCAGCCGGCACCTGGACTTCCAGGCACGGCAACTGGGCTCCCAGGGCAAGGGCTTCTACAGCATCGGCTCGTCCGGGCACGAGTCCAACGCCGCGGTCGCCGCCGCTCTGCGGCCGACCGATCCGGCGCTGCTGCACTACCGCTCCGGTGGCTTCTACGTCCACCGCGGCGGGCAGGTGCCGGGGCAGCACCCGCTGCGCGACGTGCTGCTGGGCATCGTCGCCTCGGCCGACGAACCGATCTCCGCCGGGCGGCACAAGGTGTTCGGCAACGCCGAGCTGTCCGTCATCCCGCAGACCTCGACCATCGCCTCGCACCTGCCACGCGCGGTCGGCCTGGCGTTCTCCTTGGGACGGGCGGCGAAGCTGGGCGTCCCGACCGCGTGGCCGGCGGATTCGGTGGTGGTGTGCAGCTTCGGCGACGCCTCGGCGAACCACTCGACCGCGACCGGCGCGATCAACTCGGCGCTGCACTGCGCCTTCCAGGGCCTGCCGATGCCGCTGCTGCTGGTGTGCGAGGACAACGGCATCGGGATCAGCGTGCGCACCCCGCAGGGCTGGATCGAATCCACCTACGGCAACCGCGCCGGCCTGCGGTACTTCGCGGTCGACGGCGCCGATCCGGTGCGGTGCCTGGCGGTCGCTCGGGAGGCCGCCGACTGGGTTCGCGAGCACCGCGCCCCGGCATTCCTGCACCTGCGGACGGTGCGGTTGATGGGTCACGCCGGGTCCGACGTGGAATCCGGCTACCGGTCGCGCACCGAGATCACCACCGACTACCAGCGCGACCCGTTGCTCGGCACGGCGAAAGCGCTGGTGGACAACGGGATCCTGGAGCCAGGCGAGGTGCTCGCGCGATACGAGGACAAGCGGGCCGAGGTCGCGCGCATCGCGGAGGATGCGCTCGGCCGCCGCAAACTGGGCAGCGCCGCCGAGGTGATGGCGTCGATCTACCAGGACCGGCCCGACGTCATCGCGCGCCGGGCGGGCGAGGTCCCGCCGCGGCGCGCGGAGGTCTTCGCCGATCAACTGCCCGAAGCCGAGGGGCCGCTGACCCTGGCGCAGGCGATCAACCGGTCGCTGACCGAGGAGCTGGGCCGCGACCCGGGCGTCGTGGTCTTCGGCGAGGACGTCGCGCGCAAGGGCGGCGTGTACGGGGTGACGCGCGGGCTGCGCAAGAAGTTCGGCGGCACCAAGGTCTTCGACACGCTGCTGGACGAGCAGAGCATCCTGGGCACCGCACTCGGTGCGGGGCTCGCCGGGCTGCTGCCGATCCCCGAGATCCAGTACCTCGCGTACGTGCACAACGCGGCCGACCAGTTGCGCGGCGAGGGCAGCACGCTGAGCTTCTTCTCCAACGGCCAGTACAGGAACCCGATGGTCGTGCGCATCGCCGGCTACGGCTACCAGAAGGGCTTCGGCGGCCACTTCCACAACGACGACAGCGTCGCCGCGCTGCGCGACCTGCCGGGCGTCGTGGTCGCCTCGCCGTCGCGGCCCGACGACGCCGCCGCGATGCTGCGCACCTGCGTCGCCGCCGCGCACGAGGACGGCCGGGTGTGCGTGTTCCTGGAGCCCATCGCGCTGTACCACACGCGCGACCTGCACGAACCCGGCGACGGCGAGTGGCTGGCGCGGTACCCCGCGCCCGGTGAGCACCACGTGCCGATCGGGCGGGCCCGCGAGTACGGCGACGGCGACGACCTGACGCTGGTCAGCTTCGGCAACGGCGTGCCGATGAGCCTGCGCGTCGCGAAGCGGCTGCGGGAGCGCGGCATCGGGGTGCGGGTGCTGGACCTGCGCTGGCTGGCGCCGCTGCCGGTCGAGGACCTGCTGGCCGCGGCGCGCGCGACCGGCCGGGTGCTGGTGGTGGACGAAACCCGCCGCAGCGGCGGAGTTTCCGAGCCGGTGGTGACGGCGCTGGTCGACGATGGCTTCGCCGGGCCGATCGCCCGGGTCACCAGCGAGGACAGCTTCATCCCGCTCGGCGCGGCGGCCTACCACGTCCTGCTCGACGAGGACACCATCGAGACGGCGGCCCTGGAACTCGCGAAGCGCTGACGGCGCTCCGCTGCCCACGGGCCATGGGTGCATTGACGGCGACAAGGCTGCTCTGCACGCCGCTTTCGCGCGAAAACGCCGCCCGGCTCCCGGACTACGACTGTTCGAGGTCAGCGCGGAGGACGTGCTTGAGAGCCTTTCCCGTGGGGTTCCGGGGAATCGCCTCCCGGATGACCAGCTCGCGCCGCCGCCATCGGGAACGAGCGCACGCGAACCCGTTCGGAGTAGCAGTCCGTGATGGGGCGGGCGTTGGGTGGCGGTTTCGCGCGAATCCGGCGCCTCCCGGTGCCGAGGCACCGATCCGCGCAGCCTCCAAGCGCGGAGGGCGCCGCTTTTCCCGCAACAATTGGGAAACGGGCCTCACGCGGGTGTGTCCCCGATGTGCTCGCGCGCGGGCTCTCAGCTGTCCGGGTCGCCGAAGACCTTGCCTGGGTTGAAGATCCCGGCCGGGTCGAGGGCGTTCTTGACCGCGTGGTGCATGCCGATCACCGCCGGGCTGAGCTCCGCGTGCAGGCCCTTTCGCTTGAGCAGGCCCACGCCGTGCTCGCCGGTCACCGTGCCGCCCATCGCGATGGCGTCGGCGACGATGTCGTCGAAGGCCCGCTGCGCGCGCAGCCGCGATGCGTCGTCACCGGGCGGCGTGATGATCAGCGGATGCAGGTTGCCGTCGCCGGCGTGCGCGATGTTGGCGATCTGCGTGTCGTGCCGCTGCGCCGCCGCCTCGATGCGGCCCAGCATCTCCGGCACCTTCGCCCGCGGCACGCAGACGTCCTCGGTCAGCACCGGGCCGAGCCGCTCCAGCGCCGGATACGCCAGCCGGCGCGCGGCGAACAACGCATCCGCCTCGTGCTCGTCGGTGGAACGGGCGCTCCAGGTCGCGCCGGCCTCGTCGAAGCAGCGCAGCAGCCCGTCGACCTCCTGCTCCCCCGCCGCGCCCGGCGTGTCGGAACGACCGAGCAGCAGCACGTTCGCCTCGGCGCTGAGGCCCATGTTCTTCCACTCGTCGACGGCCTTAAGGCAGTGCTGGTCGAGCAGTTCCAGCGCCGACGGCACGATCCCGGCCGCGGCGACCGCGGCCACCGCTTCGCCCGCCGCCACGAGGGAATCGAAGTACCCGACCACGGTGCGCTCGGGAGCTCGCAGGCCGGGCAGCAGCTTGACGGTGATCTCGGTGATCACGCCGAGCGTGCCTTCCGAGCCGACGAACAGCCCGCACAGGTCGTAGCCGGCGACGCCCTTGGCGGTGCGCCGCCCCAGCCGCACCACCTCGCCGTTGCCGACGACGGCTTCCAGGCCCAGCACGTAGTCGCGGGTCACGCCGTACTTCACGCAGCACACGCCGCCCGCGTTGGTGGCGACGTTGCCGCCGATGGTCGACCACGGCGAGCTGGCCGGGTCCGGCGGGTACCAGGCGCCCTGCTCGCGGCAGGCGGCGCGCAGATCGTCGTTGACCACGCCGGGCTGCACCACGGCGAGCTGCTCGCGCGGGTTGATCTCCAGGATCTCGTTCATGCCCTCGAAGGAGATCAGCACGCAGCCGTCGATGGCGTTCGCGCCGCCCGACAGACCGGTCCCGGCGCCTCGCGGCACCACCGGGACGCCCAGCTCGGCGCAGATCCGCACCGCGGCGACGACATCATCGGTGCTGGTCGCGCGCACCACCGCCAGCGGTTCGCCGTGCGGGGCCCACTCGGCCTCGTCGTGGGCGAAGCGGGCGACGGAATCGGGGTCGGTCAGCAGCACCGGCTCGGGCAGTTCCGCGCGCAGCGCCGCGAGCGCCTTCTCCGCCGTGCCTGACATGCCGTCCTCCGTCCGCCGCGATACTTACTCACGTTAACCAACGCGGGCGTCCACCCCCGCAGTGAGGTCAGCGCGCCAGGGCGTCCAAGGTGAACTTCTCGGGGAAGGGCGAGCGCTCCACCGCCTGCTCCGCGGTGAGCTCCCCCTCGGCCACCGCCCGGCACAGCTCGGCCACGGTCGCCAGCTCGGCGCGCTGGTGCAGCACGAACTCCCGGTCCACCGGCTCGCCGTGCCCGGGCAGCACCACCGGCGCGTCCAGCGCGAGGATGCCGTCCAGCGCGGCGGGCCACCCCTGCGGGTACGCGTCACCGAACTGCGGCGGAGCGCCCTGCTCGACCAGATCGCCCGTGAACACGACACCCGCATCCGGCACGTGCACGACCAGGTCGTGGTCGGAGTGCGCCGGTCTGAAGTGGAGCAGCGCCACGTCGCGCCCGCCGAGGTCGAGCACCTGCCGGTCGCCGACCAGGTTGTCGGGCAACGCGATCCGCACCGCCTCGATGCGATCGGCGACCTCGTGCTCGCCCCGCTCGCGGTAGTTCCGAGCCCACTTCTCGCGCTGATCCGCCCCCGTGGCCACGAGCTGGGCGCGGCACCGGTCGTGCGCCCAGACCTGGCACGGCAGGAACGCCTCGGTGCCGAAGCTGTGGTCGAAGTGCGCGTGGGTCAGGACCACCGACCAGGGCAGCGGCGTGACCTCGCGGACCGCCGCGGCGAGCTCGGCACCCTGCCCGGCATCGCCGCCGGTGTCGATGACGAGGCAGCGCTCGCCGCCCACGACGAGGCCGACCGAGAGGTCCAGCTCCTCGTACCGACGAACCAGCACGCCATCGGCGACGTCGATCCAGCGTCCCAACTTCCCACTCACCTCGTACTCACCACAGTTCCCACGACGAACAGGGCCGGAAGCGCCTCCGCTGCCCCGAGCAGACCATCCGCCGCGATTCTCCCCCGCAGGCCGACCGGTGCTCCCCAAGGCCGGGCCGATGAACCCGGGCGTGCCCCGATTTCGCCTGAAATCGGAAACCCCGGAACCGCACCTCACCGAGGGGCCTCAGCGCCGGGACGTGGTTCGCCGGTGGCTCCCGATTTCGCCTGGAATCCGGACGGCCCCGTCCGGTCAGCGGTTGGCCGCGATGATGGCGTTCACCAGGTCCGCTCCCGGGAAGTCCATCATGATCACCCCGGTCCTCGGCAGGTCGTTGCCGTTGAGGTGCTCCAGTGCGTAGTCGTTGACGCCGCGGAAGCCGGACGCGCCGCAGGCGACCGCGTCCGGGAACGCCGCCGGGCTGGAACCGCTGGAGAAGTTCAGGAACATCCGGCCGGTGTCGGCGGCCGCCGTCTTGTCCAGGTGGTCGCGGACCTTGAACCACTTGTCGTCGATGTCGAACAGCGTCGGCACTTCGTAGGCGTCCTGGACGTACTCGCCCCAGGTGTCGTTGTTGAACTGGCCGAGCCCGCGCCCCTCGTAGAGCCCGCCACCCGCGCCCTGCAGGGTGGCCAGCACGATCTTGCCGCGCGCCTGCCCCAGCGTCGGCATGTCACCGCCCGCCGGGTCGAGCAGGTACCCGCCGTTGGGATCGTTGTCCCGGTACCAGTCGAGGATCTGCGCGGTGTCGAGCTGGCTGTTCTCGTCGGTGCACGAGGTCATCTCGCCGGTGCACTCGGCCTTCAGCCGCATGAGCACCGCTTCGCCGGGGTGCGCGGCCAGGAACTCGCCCGCCTCGCGCAGCACGTCGGAGAAGTTGGCGTTCTGGTAGAACGGCCCGTGGTGCAAGGTGAACAGGTCGTCGTAGCGCCGCACCCGGATGTCGATGGCCCGGATGCCCGACTGCAGCTGCACGCCCAGCGTTTCCGCGCTGTCGCCGTGGTTTTCCTGCGTCTGCGTCAAGGAACCGCCGTGCAGCGACAGGGTTTGGTGGGTGCCCGGGATCGACAGCTCCGCGAGGCTGGCGTCGTCCGGTAGGCCCGCCATCCAGTCCGGGTTCGAGGTCTCCGTGATGCTCTGGCAGTACGGCGCCGCGGCCGCGGTCCCCGGTAGGACCGCGACGGCCAGCGCCATCGTGAGGACCGCTGCCGCACGAGCCGATCTTCCGGGCATGCGCAAGAGAATCCCGTGCCTGCCGCGGCAACGGCCGGAATGGCGGGAAATCGCCATCCCGGCCGACGACGATCACGCCGGGAAGCGGTGCCGCCAGATCTCGCGGGACGGCTTGATCGGGTCGGCCACCACCGTCGGCGGCACGTTCCAGATCCGGGCCGAGCGGTCGGCGGCGGTGTAGGCGGGCCAGCCCGGGTCGCCGGTGGTGGCGAAGGAGACCCACGCCCCGCGCAGCTCGCCGGAGAGGCCCTCGAAGTCCGGCGGAACCGTGCCCTCGAACCACGCCGCGGTGAGCTCGCTTTCCGAGACGCCGAAGGTGAACGGCACGTCCAGCCCGTGGCAGGCGCCGAGCGCACCGCCGAGCCCCGGGACGGGCCAGGAGAACTCGTACAGGTAGCTCCGCCCTCCGCCAGCGGCGTGGCCCTCGGCGAGCCACGTCGACGGCATGCGGAACAGCTGGTCGCTGAGCATCACGGTGTACAGTTCCGCGTCGTCGACGCCCGGGTACCCGGCGCGGTACTCGTCGACCACCGACGGCGCCAGCCGCAAGCCCTGCGCCATCGCGGCCGGGTCCTTGGCCTCCGCGGGGAGCCCGACCGTGAACATCTTGGTCTCGTCGGTGTTGTAGCCGCTGATCAGGTCCACGCCGCGGGCCGCACCGGAGCGCAGCGCCTCCCACGGCAGCTCCGACAGCACCTCCCCGTCCAGGACCACCGCGTACGCCGTGGAGTTCGTCCAGGCCGCGCGGTCGGCGTTCATCTCCTGCATCACCGGGGACTGGGCCGCGTGGATCGCCTCGGACGGCACCGAGCCCAGCGCCTCGGCGGTGGCCGGCACGTCCAGCCGGCCGGCGATCAGCTCGCCGATCTTGCGGGCCTCGTCCTCGTCGGAGTAGAGGTTGCCCAGGCTCTGCGCGATGGCGCGGTGAAAGAGGCCCTGCCCGGCCGAACCGGCGATCAGCGCCGCCACCGAGGTCGCCCCGGCCGACTCGCCGAAGATCGTCACGTTGCCCGGATCGCCGCCGAACGCCGCGATGTTCTCCCGCACCCAGCGCAACGCCGCGAGCTGGTCCAGGATGCCGCGGTTCGCCGGAGCATCAGCGACCCAGCCGAAGCCCTCGTAGCCCACCCGGTAGTTCACCGTCACCACGACCACGCCGTCGCTCGCCAGCCGCGCCGCGTCGTACGCCGGGCTGTCGGTCGCGCCGCCCAGGAACGCGCCGCCGTGGATCCAGACCATCACCGGCAACCCGCCGCCGAGGTCCGGGGTCCAGACGTTCAGGCTGAGGGAATCGGTGCCGTCACCGGGATTCCACAGCGGCGGCACGCCCGGCATGATCGCGGGCTGCGGCACCGATGCGCTGAACGCCGAGGCGTCGCGCACGCCGTCCCAGCGCTCGGGCGCGACCGGAGCCTGGAACCGGCGCGGGCCGTCCAGCGGCGCCGCGTACGGGATTCCCTTGAACGCACTGATCTCACCATTGACGGTGCCGCGCACCGCTCCGTGCTCGGTCCGCACCACAAGATCCATACCACCATATAACCAGGAAAACCGCGGCGGCGCGGGCGAACCGGTCATGACAGGTCGCCGAGTTCGGCAACCGCGAGCGGCAGCGCGCCGCTGAACTTCTCCAGGTCCGGCAGCGCGGCGCGGTTGGCGTGCACGCCGACGTGCACGGTGCCGCGGTACTGCGAAACCGCGATGGCCAGCGCCTGCCCTGCCGCCAGCGGTGCCACCGGGTACAGCTCCGCCAACGCCGCCCCGCCCAGGGTCGCCGGGAAGTCCGGCAGCGGCACGTTGGTGATCACGGTGTCGAACAGCAGCGCAGCGCTCTGCCCGGCCAGCGGGGCGGCCACCTGGTGCACGATCTGCGGCACTCGCCCGGCCAGCACCGGGAACGCGCCCGGCCCGCGCAGCGGACCCGCGCTCTTGTTGCGCCTCATCGCGGCCCGGATCGCCTGCAGCCTCGCCACCGGATCCGGCTCGTCCACCGGCAGATCGCACAGGTAGCCGGAGAGCCGGTTGTTCCCGCTCACGTCGTCGCCGCGCCGGCGGCAGACCGGGATCAGCGCCCGCACCGGCAGCTCGCCGACCGGATGCCCGCGCGTGGCCAGCCACCGGCGGAACGCCCCGGCGAGCACCGCGAGCACCACGTCGTTGGTGGTGCCGCCGTGCTTCGCGCGGATGCGCCGCAGGTCGGCGAGGTCGATCGGGACCAGCGCAACCCGCCGCGCCGTCGAGGACGAGGCGCGCAACGGCGAATCCGGGACCGGCACCCGCATGTTGCGCACCACCGACGAGGCGATGCCCAGCGTCTCGCCGGATTTCGACAGGGTTCCGCGCACCGCCCCGATCAGCTTCCGCGGGCGCCGGAGGAGCTGCAGCGGACCGCCGACGGGGCAGGCCGGTTCCTGCTCGGCGGGCGCGAAGCCGTCCAGCAGCGCCAGGCCCGTTTCGACGGCCTCGCGGCCATCGGCCAGGGCGTGGTGGAACTTCACCAGCACCGCGAACCGGTCCCCGTCCAGGCCGGTGATCAGGTGCAGTTCCCACAGCGGACGGCGCCGGTCCAGCGGATCCGCGAGGAGCTCCGCGACCAGCCCGGCCAGCTCCGCCCGCCCGCCGGGGGTGGGCAGCTGGTGGCTGTGCACGTGTCCGGACGCGTCGAATTCCGGGGCTTCCGCCCAGTGGGCCTGGCCGGGCAGCCAGGACTGGCCGATCCGCAGCCGCAGCCGCGCGATCCGCTGCGCCCGCTCCGCGAGCAGCGCCAGCAAGCGCAACCGGTCCGCCGGCTCCGGCGGCCGGAACACCGCGACCGCGCCGAGGTGCATCGGCGCGGTTTCCTGCTCCAGGCAGAGGAACGCCCAGTCCAGCGCGCTGACCTCGCTCGTCGTCATCATCGCCGCACCTCACCGCGCAATTCGAGAAGTCGTTTCCGCGAACCATTCGAACTCGGCAGATCGACCGGCCGGGTTACCGAACCGTTTCCGTTCCCGAAACAGCGGGCGGCGAATCCACGAGATGAGCCGATCCGCGACAATTGATCTTTCGGAATTCGTGGAGAAGATTCGCCCTCGAACGGTTCGGGACCGCGGCGCGAACACACCGGCGACAACGGCACTGACCTGCTCCTCCCCGTCCCGCAGACAGCACTCGACGAACCCCGATCCCGGCGTTTGCGACCCCCGCCCCGGGACACCGCTTCCAGCGCACCATTGCACTTCTGCCCGAATTGGACTGATCGATTTCCGGTCGCGGCCGAATTCGGCCGCGCGGACCGCGAATACGTCAACTCTAGCGAAGCGCGGGACCGGATCAAAAAGGAAGCCGCCGGGTCCGGTGCCCCGGCACCGCCGTTGATCGCTCCGCTGCGTGTCGAGTGCCCGCAGTCGGTCACCCGAATGCGGGCACGAAGACCGCGCGCGACGGCCGTCCGACGGGCTTCGATGACACCGCGCACCGGGGCGGCCCGGATGCGCGCCCCTGGGTCGTGACCGACCTCACCCGGAATCCCGCCCCGACGAGCAGAAACCCGCCGCCCCGGAGGGACGGCGGGTTTCGACGGCTCGGGCGTCAGGCGGCTTTCAGCACGCCGTCGGCCAGTCCGAGGTTGGCCACCACCTCGCGGGTGGCCTTGGCCCGGTTGAGGCTGTAGAAGTGCAGCGCCGGCACGCCTTCGGCGATCAGCTTCTCGCACAGCCGGGTGGTGATCTCCAGCCCGGCCGCCCGGAAGCCGGCCGCGTCGTCGCGCAACGGGTCCAGCGCCGCCGACACCTCGTCCGGGATCGTCATGTTGCTCAGCTGCGTGGTCATGCCCAGCACCCGCGGCGTGGTGATCGGCATGATCCCCGGCAGCAGCGGCTGGTCGCAGCCGTGCTGCGCCAGCCGGTCCCGCAGCCGCAGGAAGTACTCCGGCTCCAGGAACATCTGCGCCACCGAGAAGTCCGCCCCGGCCCGCAGCTTGTTGACCATGTGCCGGGTGTCGGACTCCAGGTCCACCGAGCGCGGGTGCAGGTGCGGGAACGCCGCGACGCCCACGCTGAAGTCACCGCACTCGCGCACCAGCCGCACGAGCTCGTCGGCGTAGGTGATGCCCTCCGGGTGCGGGACCCACCCGCCCATCGGGTCGCCCGGCGGGTCGCCGCGGATCGCCAGCACGTTGGTGATGCCCTCGGCCGCGTACGAGCCGATGACGTGCCGCAGTTCGGCGATCGAGTGGTTCACGCCGGTCAGGTGCGCCACCGGCACCAGGGTGGTGTCGCTGGCGATCCGGCCGGTGGTGCGCACGGTGCGGTCCCGGCTGGACCCGCCGGCACCGTAGGTCACCGACACGTACGCGGGGTCCAGCGGCTCCAGTTCCCGGATGGCCCGCCACAGCTGGCGTTCCTCCTCGTCGGTCTTCGCGGGGAAGAACTCCACCGAGAACACCGTCTTGCCGGGGCGCAGCCGGTCTATGACCCGAGTCATGGCCTGGTCTCCTTCTCAGCCGAGAAATCGATCAGTAGCGGTAGTGGTCGGGCTTGTACGGGCCGTTGACGTCGACGCCGATGTAGGCGGCCTGCTCCTTGGTGAGCTTGGTCAGCTTCACACCCAGCGCATCCAGGTGCAGGCGCGCGACCTTCTCGTCCAGGTGCTTCGGCAGGACGTAGACCTGCTTGTCGTACTCGCCCGGCTTGGTGAACAGCTCGATCTGCGCGATCGTCTGGTTGGTGAAGGAGTTCGACATCACGAAGCTGGGGTGACCGGTGGCGTTGCCCAGGTTCAGCAGGCGGCCCTCGGACAGCACGATGATCGAGTGCCCGTCCTCGAAGACGTACTCGTGGACCTGGGGCTTGATCTCCTGCTTGCGGATGCCCGGCACCTTCTCCAGGCCCGCCATGTCGATCTCGTTGTCGAAGTGACCGATGTTGCCCACGATCGCCTGGTGCTTCATCCGCGTCATGTGCTCGGCGGTGATGATGTTGAAGTTGCCGGTGGTGGTGACGAAGATGTCCGCGGTCTCCACGACGTCTTCGAGGGTGGCGACCTGGTAGCCGTCCATCGCCGCCTGCAGGGCGCAGATCGGGTCGACCTCGGTGACGATCACCCGGGCGCCCTGGCCGCGCAGCGATTCCGCCGAGCCCTTGCCGACGTCGCCGTAGCCGCAGACGACCGCGACCTTGCCGCCGATGAGCACGTCGGTGGCGCGGTTGATGCCGTCGACCAGGGAGTGGCGGCAGCCGTACTTGTTGTCGAACTTCGACTTGGTGACCGAGTCGTTGACGTTGATCGCGGGGAACAGCAGGTCCCCGGTCTTGGCCAGCTCGTACAGGCGGTGCACGCCGGTGGTGGTCTCCTCGGTGACGCCCTTGATCTCGCCGGCGATCTTGGTGAACCGCTGGCCATTCTGGGCGATGCTGGCGCGCAGGGTCTCCAGGATGACCTTGTACTCCTCCGGGTCGTCCTCGCCCGCGTTCGGCACCACACCGGCCGCCTCGAACTCGACGCCCTTGTGCACCAGCAACGTGGCGTCGCCACCGTCGTCGAGGATCATGTTCGGGCCCTGACCGTCACCGAACTGGAACAACTGGTCGGTGCACCACCAGTACTCCTCCAGCGACTCGCCCTTCCACGCGAACACTGGCACACCCTCGGGCTTCTCTGGAGTGCCGTTCGGGCCGACGACGATCGCGGCCGCAGCCTCGTCCTGCGTCGAGAAGATGTTGCACGACACCCACCGGACCTCCGCGCCCAACGCGACCAAGGTCTCGATCAACACAGCCGTCTGCACCGTCATGTGCAACGAACCCGCCACCCGCGCACCCTTCAACGGCTGCGAATCCGCGTACTCCTCGCGAGTCGCCATCAGGCCCGGCATCTCGTGCTCGGCCAACCGGATCTGATGCCGCCCGGCCTCGGCCAACGACAAATCCCGGACAGCGAACTCAAGGCCATTGACCTTCTGCAACTTGACGCTCATGGTTTCCCTTCTCGATTTCCCATGCGGTTGCGGTGTCTTGCGGTGGATCAGGTGTTGAAGTACTTCGCCTCGGGGTGGTGGGCGATGATCGCGTCGGTGGACTGCTCGGGGTGCAGCTGGAACTCCTCCGAGAGCACCACGCCGATGCGCTCGGCCTCCAGCAGGTCGACGATCTTGGCCCGGTCCTCGATGTCCGGGCAGGCGCCGTAGCCGAAGGAGTACCGCGCGCCGCGGTAGCCGAGCTTGAAGAACTCCTGCACGTCGGCCGGGTCCTCCTCGGCCACCGAACCGCCGGCGGCCCACAGGAGTTCCCGCCGGACACGGCGGTGCCAGTACTCGGCCAGCGCCTCGGTGAGCTGCACGCCCATGCCGTGCACCTCCAGGTAGTCCCGGTAGGCGTTCTTGGCGAACAGCTCGTTGGCGTAGTCGGCGATCGGCTGCCCCATGGTGACCAGCTGCACCGGCAGCACGTCCACCTGGCCGGTTCGCTCGGCCTGCTCGCGCGTCCGGAAGAAGTCCGCCAGGCACAGCCGCCGGTCGCGCTTCTGCCGCGGGAAGAAGAACCGGTGCCGCTCCTGGGCGTCCGGCTCGTCCTTGTCCAGCACCACGAGGTGGTTTCCCTCGGTCACACAAGGGAAGTAGCCGTAGACGACGGCGGCGTGCTGCAGGATGCCCGCGGTGGACAGCTCGTCGATCCAGTGGCGCAGCCGCGGCCGGCCCTCCGATTCGACGAGTTCCTCGTAGGACGGCCCTTCGCCCTTCTTCGCGCCGCGCAGGCCCCACTGGCCGAAGAACGTGGCCCGCTCGTCCAGCAGCGCCAGGTAGTCGGCGACCGCGACGCCCTTGACCACCTTCGAGCCCCAGAACGGCGGCGTCGGCACCGGCGCTTCGGCGTCCACATCGGACCGCGTGGTGTCGGTGTACTCCGGCTCGGGTCCCTGCTCCGCCTTGCGCTTCTCGGCGATGCGCATAGACCGCTCGCGGCGGGCCTTGCGCTCGGCCTTCTTCTCCCGCTCGGCCGCGTCTTCGGCAGGCGCGTCACCGCGCTTGACCGACATGATGCGGTCCATCAGGTGCAGGCCTTCGAAGGCGTCCTTCGCATAACGCACATCGCCCTGGTAGACCTCGTCCAGGTCGTTCTCCACATAGGACCTGGTGAGCGCCGCCCCACCCAGCATCACCGGGTACTTCTCGGACATTCCCCTGGAGTTGAGCTCCTCCAGGTTCTCCTTCATGATCACGGTCGACTTCACCAGCAGCCCGGACATGCCGATGGCGTCGACCTCGTGCTCCTCGGCGGCGTCCAGGATCGCGTTGATCGGCTGCTTGATGCCGATGTTGACCACGTCGTAGCCGTTGTTGGACACGATGATGTCGACGAGGTTCTTGCCGATGTCGTGCACGTCGCCCTTGACCGTGGCCAGCAGCAGCTTGCCCTTGCCGCCGGAGTCGTCCTTCTCCATGTGCGGTTCGAGGCACGCGACGGCGGCCTTCATGACCTCGGCGGACTGCAGCACGAACGGCAGCTGCATCTGCCCGGAGCCGAACAGCTCACCGACGACCTTCATGCCGGCCAGCAGGTTCTCGTTGACGATGTCGAGCGGCTTCTTCTCCTTCATCGCCTCGTCGAGGTCCGCCTCCAGGCCGTTGCGCTCGCCATCGACGATCCGCCGCTCCAGCCGCTCGAACAGCGGCAGCTTGGCCAGTTCCTCGGCCCGCGAGGCGCTGCTGGACTTCGCGGTCTTGCCTTCGAAGAGCTCCATCAGCTTCTGCAGCGGGTCGTAGCCCTCGCGGCGCCGGTCGTAGACCAGGTCGAGCGCGACCTCCCGCTGCTCGTCCTGGATCTTGTTCATCGGCAGGATCTTCGAAGCGTTCAGGATCGCGGTGTCCAGGCCGGCTTCCCGGCATTCGTTGAGGAACACCGAGTTCAGCACCTGACGTGCCGCCGGGTTGAGCCCGAACGAGACGTTGGACAGGCCGAGCGTGGTCTGGACGTCCGGATGGCGCTTCTTGAGCTCCCGGATCGCGTTGATCGTCTCGATGGCGTCCTTGCGGACCTCTTCCTGACCGGTGGTGATCGGGAAGACCAGGCAGTCGATGATGATCGCGGACTTCTCCAGACCCCAGTTGGTGGTCATGTCCTCGATCAGCCGTTCGGCGACCCGCAGCTTCCACTCGGCGGTGCGCGCCTGGCCTTCCTCGTCGATGCAGGTCACCACCACGGTGGCACCGTGCTCGACGACGAGCTTCATCACGCGCTCGTACCGCGAGCCCGGCTCGTGACCGTCCTCGTAGTTCACCGAGTTGACCGCGCACCGGCCGCCCAGGTGATCCAGACCTGCCTCGATCACGTCCGGCTCCGTGGAGTCCACCATGATCGGCAGGGTCGAGGAGGTGGCCAGGCGCGACGCCAGCTCCCGCATGTCGACCGTGCCATCGCGGCCGACGTAGTCCACGCACAGGTCCAGCATGTGGGCGCCTTCGCGCGTCTGGGACTTGGCGATCTCCACGCAGTCGTCGTAACGGCCTTCCAGCATCGCCTCGCGGAACGCCTTGGAACCGTTGGTGTTCGTCCGCTCGCCGATGTTGAGGATCGACGCGTCCTGTTCGAACGGCACCGCCTGGTACATCGACGAGATCGACGGGACGTGCTCCGGCTCGCGCACCTTCGGCGCCAGCGAGCCGACCGCCTCGGCCACGGCGCGCACGTGGTCGGTGGTGGTGCCGCAGCAGCCACCGACCAGCCGGGCGCCGAAGTCGTTGACGAACCCGACCAGCGCCTCGGCCAGCTCGTCGGGCTGCAGCGGGTACACCGCGCCGTTGGGGCCGAGCTGGGGCAGGCCCGCGTTGGGCATCACCGAGATCGGGATCCGGGAGTTCTGCGCCAGCACCCGCAGGTGCTCGCTCATCTCCGCCGGGCCGGTCGCGCAGTTCATCCCGATCAGGTCGATGCCCAGCGGCTCCAGCGCGGTCAGCGCCGCGCCGATCTCCGAGCCGACCAGCATCGTGCCGGTGGTCTCCACCGTGACCTGCGCGATGATCGGCAGCCACCGGCCGGTCTGGGCCATCGCCCGCTTCGCCGCCACGATCGCGGCCTTGGTCTGCAACAGGTCCTGGGAGGTCTCCACCAGCACCACGTCGATGCCGCCGTCGAGCATGCCCAGCACCTGCTCGACGTAGGCGTCGCGCAGCACGGGGTAAGGCGCGTGGCCCAGCGTCGGCAGCTTCGTGCCCGGGCCGACCGAACCGAGCACGAACCGCGGCCGCTCCGGCGTCGAGTACTCGTCGGCGGCCTCGCGGGCCAGCGCCGAACCCCTCTCCGCCAGCTCCCGGATCCGCTCCGGGATGTCGTACTCGCCGAGGTTCGCCAGGTTCGCGCCGAAGGTGTTGGTCTCGATCGCGTCCGAGCCCGCCTCCAGGTAGCCCCGGTAGATCGAGGACACCACGTCGGGCCGCGTGACGTTCAGGATCTCGTTGCAGCCCTCCAGGTTGGCGAAGTCGTCCAACGTCAGGTCGAACGCCTGCAGCGCGGTACCCATGCCGCCATCGGCGACGAGGACCCGCTCGCCGATGGCGGTCAGGAACCCGCTCGGATCGTTCTGCCGGTCTGCCATCCCCTGCTACTCCCCGTTCTCAGCCGAGCTTCGACTGGACCTCGGCCGCGGCGGCGTCACCGTACGCCTCGGCGATGCGCGCGACGAACGAGTCGCGCTCCACCTGGTACTCCTGCGGACCGTCGGTCTCCAGCGAGACGGTCGCCAGCGTGCAGCCCAGCTGCAGCGAACGCTCCAGGTCGAGGTCGTGGTACAGCCCCGCGAGGAACCCGCTGCGCAGCGCGTCGCCGACGCCGGTCGGGTCGCCCTTCTGCTTCTCCTTCGGCGGCGCGACCTCGACGGTCGGCTCCGACTTGGACTCCACCTGCACGCCCTTCGGGCCCAGCGAGGTCACCCACAGGCCGACGCGTTCCAGCACGTCGGCGTGCGTCCAGCCGGTGCTCTGCAGCAGCAGGCCGTGCTCGTACTCGTTGGTGAAGAGGTATTCCGCGCCCTCGACGAGCCGGCGGATCTCCTCGCCCTCCATCCGGGCCAGCTGCTGGCCGGGGTCGGCGACGAACCGGTAGCCGCGGTCCCGGCACTCCTCGGTGTGCCGCACCATCGCCGCCGGGTCGTTGGGCGAGATCACCACCACGTCGAGGCCGCCCAGCCGGTCGGCGACCGGCTTGAGCTCGATCTCGCGGGCCTCGGCCATCGCCCCGGCGTAGAACGAGGCGAACTGGTTGTCGTCGAGGTCGGTGGTGCAGATGAACCGCGCGGTGTGCTTGGTATCGGAGACGTACACCGACGCGGTGTCCACCCCGTGCCGCTCCAGCCACCCGCGGTACTCGTCGAAGTCCTGGCCGACGGCGCCGACGAGGGCCGAGCCAACGCCCAGCTGGCCGAGACCGAAGGTGATGTTGGCCGCGATGCCGCCGCGCCGCACCTCCAGGTCGTCGACCAGGAACGACAGCGACACCTGGTGGAGCCGATCCGCGACGAGCTGATCGGTGAACCTACCGGGATAGGACATCAGGTGGTCGGTGGCGATCGAACCGGTCACCGCAATCCGCACTGCTCTACTCCTTCACCAGGGCCGGCCGCCGCTGCGGCGCCGACCTTTGAAGCTCCATTGGACCCCGTCGCCGCTCACGCCGGACCGCGGGGCGCGATCGGCGCGCCCCGCAGCCTGCCGCCACGGCTCCCGAAGGTCGACGTCAGATACCGGCGGCGCTCTTCAGCGCCTCAGCCCGGTCGGTGCGCTCCCAGGGCAGGTCGACGTCACTGCGCCCGAAGTGACCGTACGCTGCCGTCTGCGCGTAGATCGGCCGCAAGAGGTCCAGGTCACGCACGATGGCGGCGGGCCGCAGGTCGAAGACCTCGTTGACCGCGGCCTGGATCTTCACCGGGTCGACGTTCTCGGTGCCGAAGGTCTCGACGAACAGGCCCACCGGCGCGGCCTTGCCGATCGCGTAGGCGACCTGCACCTCGATGCGGCTGGCCAGCCCGGCCGCCACCGCGTTCTTGGCCACCCAGCGCATCGCGTACGCCGCGGAGCGGTCCACCTTCGACGGGTCCTTGCCGGAGAAGGCGCCGCCGCCGTGGCGGGCCATGCCGCCGTAGGTGTCGACGATGATCTTCCGGCCGGTCAGGCCCGCGTCGCCCATCGGGCCACCCACCACGAACCGGCCGGTCGGGTTCACCAGCAGCCGGGTGTCGGTGGAGTCCAGGCCGACCCGCTCGATCTCCGGGTCGATGACCTTCGCCTTGATGTCGCCCGCCAGCATGCCCTCGAGGTCGATGTCGGCGGCGTGCTGCGTGGACAGCACCACGGTGTCCAGGCGAACCGGCTGGTCACCGGCGTACTCGATGGTCACCTGCGTCTTGCCGTCCGGCCGCAGGTACGGCAGCACCCCGTCCTTGCGGACCCGGGTCAGCCGCCGCGACAGCCGGTGCGCCAGCGCGATCGGCAGCGGCATCAGCTCGTCGGTGTCGGTGCAGGCGTAGCCGAACATCAGGCCCTGGTCGCCGGCGCCCTGCTTGGCGATCTCGTCGATGACGCCCTCGACGCGGGACTCGTGCGCGTCGTCGACGCCCTGCGCGATGTCCGGTGACTGGGAGCCGATGGCGACGTTCACACCGCAGGAGGCACCGTCGAAGCCCTTGGCGGAGGAGTCGTAGCCGATCTCCAGGATCTTCTCCCGCACGATCGTCGGGATGTCCGCGTAAGCGTCGGTGGTCACCTCACCGGCCACGTGCACCTGGCCGGTGGTCACCAGCGTCTCCACCGCGACCCGCGACCGCGGGTCCTGGGCCAACAACGCGTCCAGCACGGCGTCGCTGATCGCATCGCAGATCTTGTCCGGGTGCCCCTCGGTCACCGATTCACTGGTGAACAACCTGCGGTTGATCTCACTCACGACTGCTCCTCACCTCACAGCTGATGCAGCACTGATCCTTGCGTACGGTAGTGACGAAAACAGGCAGGGGGTCTCAGCTGACTGTTTCCAGACTCGTCTTGCGTGGCGATACCGGTAGCGGAACCTCAGACGCCACCTGGGCTCCGGGATCCCCGACTTGCGTATGACCATCTCCGACATCGTTCTCAGGCGCGGGCGTGGATGATGCCCCAGGAGAGGTTGCCCGCCTTGCCACCTGCGACCCAGTTCTTCAGACCCGTCTTCATCTTGGTGCGGTATTCGTCGCTGATCCGGTCCGCCAGCTCCGCTTCCCGGCTCTCGAGTACTTCTAGAACGCGCCCATAGTGAACGGCTAGGAACTCGGTCAGGTCTTCGAAGTCGAAGTTCTGCAGGCCGAGGCGGGCCAGCTCGCGGCGGTAGAAGCCGGGCGAGCCCATCGTCTCCAGGTTCAGCCGGTCCAGGATCGGCCCGAGGTCCTTCGACTTGGCGCCGTCGGCGGCCATCGGGTCGGTGAAGATGAAGGAGCCGCCGCCCTTGAGCACGCGGGACACCTCCTCCAGGACCCGCTCCCGGTCGCCGCTGTGCAGGATCGCGTCCTGCGACCAGACGATGTCGAAGGCGTTGTCCTGGAACGGGATGTCCTCGAAGGAACCGTCCTTGACCTCGATCAGCTCGTCCAGCCCCGCGGCCCGGGTGAACTCGAGGTTCCGGGCGTTCTCGACCTCGCTGAGGTTCAGGCAGGACACCTTGCAGCCGTAGGTCGCGGCGAGGTGGCGGGCCGCGCCGCCGTAGCCGGAGCCGATGTCCAGGACGCGGGTGTCCGGGGTGATCTCGACCTTGGCGGCCATCCGCTCCACGGTGCGCCGCGAGGCGCTGTCGATGTCCTCGTCCGGGGTCTGGTAGAGGCCGATGTGAATGTCGTTTCCGCCCCAGACGTGGTAGTAGAAGTTGTCCGCGTCCTCGGAATTGTAGTAATCCCGCGCGGTGTGCACCGCGGTCGAGTACACGTCGGAGAGCTCTTCGTCCGGGCGGTACTTCTTCTCCGCCACGTGGATGAAGAAGTCGGGTTCGGCGTCGTGGTAGGTCTCCTGGAAATCGCCGTAGGTGTCGATCCGCTGGAAGCCGACTTCGCGCATGAGCCGTCGCGTGTAGTTCTTCCGCAGCGGGTACATGTTCAAGAAGAATTCAGATTTGTCCGGGAACGTGTACTTGAAGCGCGCCAGGCCCTCGTCGATGTAATCGGGCTCCGCGGAGACGTCCTCGCCGGCGTAGTAGTAGGTGTGCTTCGACGAGAATCCGTTGTCCAGAATCGAGTCGTAATTCCGTTGATCGATGATCAGCACGCCGTCGTGCTTGAGCATCGCGTAGAACTCGGCGAGGGCTTTGCGCCGATCCCGTTCGGAGAACAGGTGCGTGAAGGAGTTGCCGAGGCAGATGATCGCGTCGTACTCGCCGTGGACGTCACGATTCAGCCAGCGCCAGTCCGCGTGCACCACGCGGAGGATGTGGCCGCCGTAGGTCAGTCCGTTGCTGAACGCCTTGGCGAGCATCTGCGGGCTGCCGTCCGCGCTGACGGCGTCGAAGCCCTCCTCCAGCAGCCGCACGGAGTGGAAACCGGTGCCGGTGGCGACGTCGAGCACCGAGCGGACGCCACGGGCCTTGAGCTGGTCGATGAAGAACGAGCCCTCGCTCTGGTAGCGCTTCTTCCAGTCGATCAGCTCGTCCCACTTCTCGACGAAACCGCCGACGTACTCGTACGTGTAGTGGTCAGATTCGCGCACTTCCAACGGGTTCTCGCCGAACACCTGCTCCTCGCGCGCCACCAGATCAGCGGTGTCCTGAGATCCGGGCTGCTCACTCGAAGCAAGATCGTCCACGCTCTTCGCCATTCTTCACTCCCACCACTCACGTTGGTCATGCGCCACCGCAGAACTCGGGGCCGCGCAAATCCGTGCCCCGAGCTCGTCTCGTGGCCGTGTCGGGTCGCCACTGCGAAAAAAGGCAACGCCCGTACCGGCGTGGGCAGCCGAGAAACGCTCAAGGCCGCAACACCTACGCCGATCACTTCCGGTCGGCACCCTTGCCGACCGGCCCTGACGCGGTATTCCTGCGTCGGTTAACTAACCTAGGCGAAGGAGATCGCAAAGCAAGCGTACGAACGTGTGACGCTAATCACCGGAATACGATGAATGCGTGATTTCCACTGTCACCCTGGGTGAATAAATGCGCTGCCACCTGCGCCGATTCGGCGCATTTTCGAGAGGCGCAGCGATCACGCGAGTGCAGAATGTCAGCGATCTGTGTATACTGGCGCCCGCTTTGCCTTACCACAACAACTGCAAATTACACAACCGCGATTCCCGTCAAAATTATGAAGACTGGGCAGCGTGGCGGTTGACTTTTTCTCTTTTCATTGAGTTCATCGCGGCGCGGAGCACAGATGTTACGGTGCCCGCCTCACGCATGCGAGCCATTTTTCCGCGCCGGATCCGGCCCACCGGCCGCCGGCCACCGCCCTCCCCCATCAGGCCTGCTTCACGCTCCCCCGCCGGGACGATCGGCGAAAAGGTTCCTCGCCGCATCGACCCTGGGGAAGTGTGGCACGCGCCCCCGGCGCGTGCCACCGCAGCAACGCCCGGCTCAGCCCTTCAGTTCGGGGAAGTCCTCTTCGCGGAATTCGCGGTTTTCACCGCCGGGTCCGTCACCGGATCCACCGCCGGACCGGTGCAGTTCATCCTCCCGGCCGCGCAGTTCGACCCGACGGATCTTGCCGGAGATCGTCTTCGGCAGCTCGTAGAACTCCAGCCGCCGCACCCGCTTGTAGGGGGCCAGGTGCTCGCGCGCGAAGCGCAGGATCGACAGCGCCGTCTCCGGCGTCGGCTCGTGCTGCCCGGCCAGTACCACGTACGCCTTCGGCACCGCGAGCCGGATCGGGTCCGGCGACGGCACCACCGCCGCCTCGGCCACCGCCTCGTGCTCCAGCAGGACGCTCTCCAGCTCGAACGGCGAGATCCGGTAGTCGGAGGCCTTGAACACGTCGTCGGTGCGCCCGACGTAGGTGATGTAGCCGTCGGCGTCCCGCGATCCGACGTCACCGGTGTGGTAGTGCCCGCCGCGGGTCACCTCGGCGGTGCGCTCGGTGTCGTCGGCGTAGCCGGTCATCAGCCCGACCGGGCGCGGCTGCAGCGCCAGGCAGATCTCGCCCTCCTCGGCCGGTTCCCCGGTGACCGGGTCGAGCAGCGCCACCTCGAAGCCGGGCAGCGGGCGGCCCATCGAGCCCGGCCGGACCGGCTGCCCGGGCGTGTTGGCGACCTGCACGCTGGTCTCGGTCTGGCCGAAGCCGTCCCGGATGGTCACCGACCAGGCGCGCCGCACCTGCTCGATGATCTCCGGGTTCAACGGCTCGCCCGCACCGACCACTTTGGACGGTGGCGTGGTCAGGGTGCCGAGGTCGGCCTGGATGAGCATCCGCCAGACCGTCGGCGGCGCGCAGAAGCTGGTGATGCCGCAGCGCTGCATCTGCGCCATCAGCCCGGCCGCGTCGAACCGGGTGTAGTTGTAGATGAACACCGTCGCCTCGGCGTTCCACGGCGCGAAGACGTTGCTCCACGCGTGCTTCGCCCACCCCGGCGAGGAGATGTTCAGGTGCACGTCGCCCGGCTCCAGCCCGATCCAGTACATGGTCGAGAGGTGGCCGATCGGGTAGGACACGTGGGTGTGCTCGACCAGCTTCGGCTTCGCCGTGGTGCCGGAGGTGAAGTAGAGCAGCATCGGGTCCTCGGCGCGGGTGGGCCCGTCCGGGGCGAACTCCGCGCCGGCCGCCGAACTGTCCGCATAGGACTCCCAGCCCGGCACCGGGTCGCCGACCGCGATGCGGGTGTAGTCGCCGGGCACGTCGGCGAACTTCGCCGCGTCGGCCGCGGTGGTGACCACGTGCCGGGCCCGGCCGCGGTCGATCCGGTCGCGCAGGTCGGCCGGGCCGAGCAGCGGGGTCGCCGGGATGATCACCGCGCCCAGCTTCATCGCGGCCAGGATCGTCTCCCACAGCTCGACCTGGTTGCCGAGCATCAGCACCAGCCGGTCGCCGCGGGACACACCGAGCCCGCGCAGCCAGTTGGCGACCTGGTTCGAACGGCGCGTCATGGCGCGGAAGGTCACCTGGTGCTCGCTGCCGTCGGCGTCGACGATCCACAGCGCGATGCCGTCGCGGCGCTCGCCGATCGTGTCGAACCAGTCCAGCGCCCAGTTGAACTCGGCCGGCTTCGGCCACTCGAAATCGCGGCGAGCGGTGTCGTAGTCCTCGCGGTGCCGCAGCAAGAAGTCCCGGGCGGTGCGGAACACCTCCGTCGCGATGCCTTGCTGGGCTGAGGAATAACCGGTCACGTGCACACCCTCCTGGACTCGGCTGATTCACCCGATCACTTGAGCGGGCCAACAACGTAACCTCATGAGCCCTACCGATCCACGGCGCTTGCTCCGATTTGCGGGCGCTCTTTCGGCCGCGTTGACTGTGCGTGCGTTCATGGTCATTGTTGTCGGTTGATGGTGATTGCTTTTCGCCTTCTTCGGCAAGTCGGTCTGGAGGCAATCGTGCTGCTGCGCGCCCTGCTGCTCACCATGCTGTTGGCCACCGCCTCC
The DNA here is from genome assembly GCF_040654735.1 of Saccharopolyspora sp. NPDC050642. NCBI lineage: Bacteria > Bacillati > Actinomycetota > Actinomycetes > Pseudonocardiales > Pseudonocardiaceae > Saccharopolyspora > Saccharopolyspora sp. NPDC050642. The sequence continues at coordinate 214,181 of NZ_JBFAIN010000003.1, forward strand.
GGGATTCCCGCGACCGCCGCCGTGGCCGCCGATCCCTGGCGCCCGAAACCGCCGCCGCTGGCCACGCCGTGGACCGACGAGGTCGGCCCGGACAACGCCCTCCCCGAGTACCCGCGCCCGCAGCTGACCCGCGAGCGCTGGCTGAACCTCAACGGATTGTGGTCCTACGGCGGCGGATCGACCCCGCCGGCCGCGGCGACCGAGCAGATCCTGGTGCCCTTCCCGCCGGAATCCGGGCTCTCCGGCATCCAGCGCCACGACGACCACATGCTGTACCGGCGGACCTTCGAGGTGCCGCCGGACTGGTCGGGGCAGCGGCTGCTGCTGCACTTCGGCGCGGTGGACCAGAAGGCCGAGGTGTCGGTCAACGGCCGGACCGTCGCGGTGCACGAGGGCGGCTACACCGGGTTCAGCGCCGACATCACCGACGCGCTGCGCCCCGGCGCGAAGCAGGAACTCGCGGTGGCCGTCGAGGACCGCAACGACGCCAACCCGTACCCGGTGGGCAAGCAGCGCAACAAGGCGGGCGGGATCCTCTACACCGGCGCGTCCGGGATCTGGCAGACCGTCTGGCTCGAACCGGTGCCCGAGGCGCACATCGCCAAGCTCGACATCACCCCGGATCTGCGCGGTTTCGACCTGACCGCGCGCACTTCCGCGCGCGCCGGGCAACGGATCGAGGCGGTCGCCTTCGACGCCGAGGGCCGCGAGGTGGGGCGCGCCGACGGCCCGGCCGACACGGCGCTGCGGCTGGCGCTGGCCGATCCGCACCTGTGGACGCCCGACGACCCCTACCTCTACGACCTCGCGGTCCGGCTGGTCGGCGCCGACGGGCGCACCGTCGACACGGTCGGCAGCTACGCCGGGTTGCGCACCATCGAGCTGGTCGACGACTCGCAGGGGCGGCCGCGGATGGCGCTCAACGGCCGGATCCTGTTCCAGCACGGTCCGCTGGACCAGGGCTACTGGCCGGACGGGATCTACACCGCGCCCACCGACGAGGCGCTGCGGTTCGACCTCGCCGAGACCAAGCGGCTCGGGTTCAACATGGTGCGCAAGCACGTGAAGGTCGAGCCGGCCCGCTGGTACTACTGGACGGACCGGCTGGGCCTGCTGGTGTGGCAGGACATGCCGTCGCTGCCGATCGACCTCGCCGACCCGCCCGGCAGCAACCCGTCGCCCGGCGAGGAGGCCCGCGCGCACTTCCGCGACGAGCTCACCGCCATGATCGACCAGCTGCGCAGCGTCCCGTCCATCGTGGCCTGGGTGCCGTTCAACGAGGGCTGGGGCGAGTTCGACACGGCCGAGATCGCCGAACTGGTCCGGCGCACCGACCCGACCCGGCTGGTCAACGCCAACAGCGGGGTGAACTGCTGCTACTCGCTGCCGGACAGCGGCGCGGGCGACATCTACGACGACCACACCTATGTCGGCCCGGGCAGCCCGGAGGTGCGCGGCGAGCGGGCGTCGGTGGACGGCGAGTACGGCGGGCTGGGGCTGGTCGAGGAGGGCCACCTGTGGCCCGGGGAGCCCGGCGCGTACGAGATGACCAACAGCCGCGCCGAGCTGACCGACCGCTACGCCGAGGTCAGCGGCGACCTGGCCCGCATCGTCTCGACCAACGGCCTGTCCGCGGCGATCTACACCCAGACCACGGACGTGGAGAACGAGGTGAACGGCTTCTTCACCTACGACCGCCGGATCCTCAAGCCCAACCCGGACGTGGTCCGCGCCCGCAACCAGGCGGTGATCGACGCCGGCACGCCCTGACGACTGGCGACCCGGTCATCCACCGGCCACAGTGGATGGCGATCACCCGGGACCGGCGCGATTCCGCGAGAAATCGGCCGCCACCCGGGTGAACGTCGATTTCTCGCGGAATCGCGCACTCCCCAGGAGGTCCAGGATGCGACGTTTCAGCCGGCGGGCCGCGCTCGCCACCGCTGCCGGTGCGACCACCGCCGCCGCGCTCAGCGGCAGCGCCATCGCGCAGCCGGCCGATCCGGGCGGCGGCCGGTGGACGGCGAACGGGCGGCTGTACGAGATCCGCTCCGGGCGGCAGCGGGCCGTGATCGCCGGGGTGTCGGCGACGCTGCTGTCGTGGCAGGTCGACGGCGTCGAAATGCTGCTGACGCACCCGGCCGACGACGTCGGCGAGGGCTACCAGGGCAAGACGATCCTGCCCTGGCCCAACCGGATCGACCACGGCCGCTACACCTTCGGCGGTGAGGAGCTGCAGGTCCCGATCAACGAGCCGGAGCGGGACACGGCGCTGCACGGGCTGATGAGCTTCGTGGAGTGGCAGCCCGTGCGGCACCGCGCCGACGGCGTCGTCCTGGAGTACGTGCTGCCGCCGGACTACGGCTACCCGTTCCGGCTGGCGTTCCGGATCGAGTACGAAGTGGACGCTGCCGGGGTGCGAAGCACGTTGAGCGCCAAGAACATCGGCGACACCGCCGCCCCGTTCGGCACCGCCAACCACACCTACCTCGGCGCCGGCGGGGACCGCATCGACGACATCGTCTTCGAGCTGCCCGCCGACACCTACTACGTCGTCGACGACCGGCTGATCCCCACCGGCACCGCCCCGGTCGAGGGCACCGACTACGACTTCCGGTCGTCGCGCCCGATCGGAGCGACCGAAATGGACACCGCGTTCACCGGGCTGAGCCGCGGCGCCGACGGTGGCGCGGTGGTGCGGTTCGCCCGCCCGGACGGCGTGACCGCCGAGCTCTGGGTCGACCGCACGCACGGCTACCTGCAGGTCTACACCGACGACAGCCCGGCGACCGACCGCCCGGGGCGGGCCGGGATCACCGTGGAGCCGATGACGTGCGCGCCGAACGCGTTCGTCACCGGCGACGGCCTGATCACCCTGCGGCCTGGCGCGACCCACCGCGGCACCTGGGGTTACCGCATCGCGGACTGATCACGAGGCGTCCACACCGTAGGCCTTGGCCAGGTCGTCGAGGACCCGGTTGGCGGCCTGCACGCCGATGCCCGACATCCAGGTCTCGTCGGGAACCGGGAACACCCGGTTGTTGCGGACCGCGTTCATCCGGGTCCACAGCGCGCTGGATTCCACGGCCTTCTGCTGGGTCTTCTCCGGCGACACCGCGGTGGTGACGAAAACGGTGTCCGCGTCGGCCATGTCGATGAGCTCGGGGCTGATCTCGTTGTCGAACTCGTCGGCGTTCTGCGATGGCGGCCGGGCCATCCCGGCGTCGGCGAGGACCACGCCCGAGAAGTTCGACTTCTGGTAGAGCCGGATCTTGCCCGCCATGAAGCGGGTCACCGACACCGTCGGGGCGGTGCCGCCGTTCTTGGCGATGATGGCGTCGCCGATCCGCTTCGCCCGGGCCTCGTAGGCCTGCAGCGCGGCCTGCGCTTCGGCCTCCTTGCCGAGCGCCGCGGCGTGCACGGCGAGGTTCTGCTTCCAGGGGAAGCCGGTCGTCTCGGTCAGCACCGTCGGCGCGATCCGGGCCAGCTGCTCGTAGAGGGCGTCGTGGCGGACCCTGCTGGTGAGGATCAGGTCCGGCTTGAGCGAGGTGATCAGCTCCAGCTTCGGCGAGTCCGACGGGCCGACCAGGGCGGTATCGCCGAGCTTGTCCCGCAGGTAGGCCGGGAACGCCTCGCCGGTGGACAGGTGCGGCGGGATCGCCGCGACCGGTGTGATCCCCAGCAGCGTCACCGAATCCAGTTCGGCGGTGTCGAGCACGACCACGCGCTCCGGCTTCTTCGGGATGGTCACCTCGCCCTTGGCGGTGGCGATGGTCCGCGGGAAGCCCGCTCCCGGTTCGGCGGCCGGGGCGGCTCCGTTCGGCGCGGCGCCGCCGCAGGCCGCGGTCAGCGCGACCAGCCCGGCGGCGACCAGTGCGCCCGCGGTGCGCACGATTCGTCGTTGGCGCATCTGGGTTTCCTCTCGATCGGGGTTGAACGTCGACACCGCCGACGCGCCCCCCGCGACCGGCGAAACCGCACGAACCTTAATTAGGCAAGCCTTCCCTGATCAAGGGGATGTGTTTCCGGCCCCGCTGCTCTATGATCCGCCGTTCGGCGCACCAGTAGAGTGACCGGGTGGCCGAGTACATCCAGATCCCGACTCCTGCCGGGAAGTTCGACGCCCTGACCGCCGGTCCCGAGGACGGCCGCCCGGTGCTGCTGCTGCACGGCTTCCCGGAGGCCGCGGTGCAGTGGAGCGAGCAGCTGTCGGTGCTCGGCGGCGCGGAGTGCTTCGCGGTGGCGCCGGACCAGCGCGGCTACTCCCCCGGCGCGCGGCCCGAGCAGGCGACCGACTACCGGCTGGCCGATCTGGTCGGCGATGTGCTGGCCATCGCCGAGCACTTCGGCTGGCAGCGCTTCGACCTGGTCGGCCACGACCTCGGCGCGATCGTCGCGTGGGCGACGGCGGCCGAGCACCCGGACCGCGTCCGCACCCTGACGGCGGTGTCGGTGCCGCACCCCGACCCGTTCTTCGACGCCATCCGGTCCGACGAGGACCAGCACCAGCGGTCGGGCTACATGCAGGTCTTCCAGTCCTCGGGCGCGGAGAAGACGCTGCTGGCCGACAACGCCAAGAAGCTGCGGCAGATCTACTACCCCGGCGTGCCCCAGCACCACGTCGACGACTACGTCCAGCGGCTCACCGAGCCGGGCGCGTTGACCGCGGCGCTGAACTGGTACCGGGCCATGCGCTACAGCGGCCGGATCGGCCCGGTCGAGGTGCCGACGCTGTACGTCTGGAGCACCGAGGACACCGCGATCGGTTCGACGGCGGCGCTGGCCACGGGCGACCACGTCACCGGGCCCTACCGGTTCGAGATGCTGGAGGACGTCTCGCACTGGATCCCGGAGGAGGCCCCGGACACCCTCACCCGCCTGCTCCTCCAGCACCTGGTGGCCCACCAGGCGTGACGGGTCCGCGGGCGCTCAGTCCGCGGCGGGCAGGGCGTCGGCGAGGAACTGGACGAACTCGGTGCCGACCGCCTCGAACACCGCGCCCTCGTGGCCGCCGGGCAGGAAGGTGACCACCGGGGTGTTCGGGTACCGCTCGATCAGCTGGTCGATGCCGTCCAGGAACGGGTCCGAGTCGCCGGTCCACACGCCGACCGGCACGCCGCCGAGGTCGTCGAGGCGGCGCAACGGGTCCGCGGCCAGCCACTCCTGCTCGGTGGCGAAGGCCTCCTTCTCCCGCATGCCCTCCCAGCTCACCTGCAGCGCGGGCGCGACCTCCCCGACCGCGGCGACCGGGTGACCCGCCAGGTTGCGGTCCGCCGCGTAGTTCAGCGCGCCGAAGCCGCCGGTGGAGATGCCCGCGACGGCGAACGGCCGGCCGTCGGCGTCGCCCAGGCCGCGCTCGCTCAGCCAGCGCGGCAGCTCCTCCTGGAGCATGGCGGCGAGGTCGCCGTTGGCCGATCCGTCGTTCCAGTACGGGTTGTAGCCGCCGTCGAGGACGGCGAAGCCGAACGCCGGGATCGTGCCTTCGCGGTGCAGCCGTTCGAGCGAGGCCAGCGTGTCGTACGGGATCGGGGTGGGCTGGACGCCGTCACGGCCGTGCAGGTAGAGCACGATCGGCAGGTCCTCGGTGGATTCGAGGCCGCGCGGGTAGGCGAGGTAGAGCTCCACCGGGACACCGCGGTGCTTGGAGTGCAAGTACTCCGTGCGGATGACCGGCATGTCCTGTTCGGACAGTGCGGGCTCGACGACCGGCACCGGTGGCGGCGCGTCCGCGACGGGCGGCGCTGCGCAACCGGACAGACCCGCGACCAGCAGCACCGGCATCAGCAAGCGCCGGGAGATCCGTTCGCGAGCCACGCCACCTCCACCGTCCGGTTGGTCCGGTTCACCAGCCTAACCGCGTTCGTCGCTTGCCCGGGCCGCGGGTGACGGAGAGCATGGCAGCCGAGATCCGTCCACGCGGACGGCAGCGAGATCCTTAGGAGTGGCACGTGAAGGGTTCCGAGAGCCTGCTGGCCACGGCGACCGCGGCCGGCGTCCAGGTCTGCTTCGCCAACCCCGGCACCACCGAGATCCCACTCGTCGAAGCGTTCGACCAAGTTCCCGGCGTGCGCGCGGTGCTCGCGCTGTCCGAGGGCGTGGTGACCGGCGCCGCCGACGGCTACGCGCGCATGACGGGCGTTCCCGCGATGACCCTGCTGCACCTCGGACCGGGGTTCGCGAACGGGATCGCGAACCTGCACAACGCACGCCGCGCCCGCACGCCCCTGATCAACATCATCGGCGAGCACGCCTCCTGGCACCAGCCCGCCGACGCCCCGCTGTCCAGCGACATCGAGTCGCTGGCCCGGCCGGTGTCGGGCTGGGTCGGCCGCACCACCTCGCCGGCCTCGGCCGCCGCCGAATTCGCCGAGGCCTACCGGGCGACGCTCGGGCAGCGCCTGCCCGCCACCCTGATCGCCGCCGCCGACCACATGTGGAGCCAGGGCGGCGAGCCCGCCGCCGTCCCGGCCGCGCCGGCGAGGCCCGCGGTCGACGACCAGCAGATCGCCGCGATCGCGAAACTGCTCGCCGGCGGGAGCGGCCGGACCGCGCTGCTGCTGGGCGGGCACGCGCTGAGCGCCGAAGGCATCCGCACCGCCGCGCGGATCGTGGCGACCACGGGCGGCGAAGTGCTGGTCGAGCGCTCGCCCGCGCGCATCGAGCGCGGCCCGGACATCCCGGCCGTGCGGTCGCTGCCGTACTTCCCGGAAGACGTTCTCCGTTCCCTCGAAGGGTTTTCGCACCTGGTGCTGGTCGGCGCGCGGACCCCCGTGGCGTTCTTCGGCTACCGGGGCATGCCGAGCTTCCCGCTGCCCAACGACCTCAAGGTGCGCACCCTGGCCGACACCGACCAGGACGCCGTCGAGGCGCTGCGCGCGCTGGCCGACGCGACCGGCAGCGCGGCGGCCGAAGTGCCGAGCGCCGAGCGTCCGCAGGTGCAGGCCCCGGAAGGGCCGTTGACGGCGGCGAGCATCGCGGCGGCGATCGTGCTCACCCAGCCCGAGCACGCGATCGTCGTGAACGAGGGCATTTCCTCCGGGGCGGCGTACCCGGCGATCGCCGCCGCCGCGCCGCCGCACACCGAGCTGACCAACACCGGCGGCGCGATCGGCATGGGCATGCCGGCGGCCACCGGCGCCGCGGTGGCCTGCCCGGACCGGGCGGTGATCAACTTCCAGGCGGACGGCAGCGCCGCCTACACCGTCCAGGCACTGTGGACGCAAGCCCGCGAGGGCCTCGACGTCACCACGGTGATCTGCGCGAATTCCCGCTACGGGATCCTGGAAGCCGAGCTGCGGCGCGCGGGCGTCGCCGAGCCCGGCGCGGCGGCGGCGAGCATGACCAGCCTCGCGGAACCCGCGATGGACTGGACGGCGATGGCGAGCGGTTTCGGCGTGCCCAGCAGCCGGGCGGCCACTGGCGAAGAACTGCTCACGGCGCTCCGCAAGGCGCACGCCGAACCGGGCCCCCACCTGATCGAAGCCGTGCTGTGAAACGGCGATCCCATCGGGCCTCTTGCGCTCGCGGCGGCCTGCACGGCTCGTGAGCACTTGTGGTCGCTAGACCAGCCAAAAGTACTCACGACCCGGGTGCGAGTGCTGGTGGTCGCTAGACCAGCCACCAGCACTCACGGAGCACCGGGCGCGGGAACTGACCGTGAGTCCCTTTGGCCCCCAATCCAAAGGGACTCACGGACCCCCAGTGATCAGCCCGCGACGGGCATTCGCTCGTCGTCGAGCAAGCCGTGGCGCATCGCGAACGAGGCCGCCTCCAGCCGGGAGTGCACGCCCAGCTTCGTCAGCACCGACTGCACGTGCGTGCGCACCGTCGTCGGCGCCACCCCGAGCTGCTTCGACATCGCCGTCGTGTGCGCGCCTTCGACGAGCATCCGCAGGCATTGCCGTTCCCGCGCGGTCAGGTGCGAAGCGAGCCGCCGGGCGTCCGTGGTGCCCGCCAGGCGCGGTGCCCGCGCCGCCGCCAGTTCGACGACGACCTCGCCGTCCATGACCCCGCGGATCGCCCCGGCCAGCACCGACAGCCCGCACATCTTGTTCACGTATCCCGCCGCGCCCCTGGCCAGGGCGTCGCGCATGCCCTGCACGTCGCCGTCCGCGGTGAGCACCAGGACCTTGGTGCCCCCGCCTGCGTCGAGGATCTCGCCGATGACGTCGAGCGCGTCGCCGTCGCCGAAGTACCGGTCCAGCAGGCAGATGTCCGGCCGGTGCTCCCGGACCACCCCGACCACCCCGGCCACGTTGTCGGCGGTCCCGACGATGCGGCAGCCGTGCCGCGGCAGCGTCGCCGCCAGCGCGTCGACGAAGATCGCGTGATCGTCGCCGAGTACCAGATCGACCATGTTCGGCGTTCCCCCCGCTCAGGCCGCGCAGCCGGACGGGAACACCAGCAGCGCGCGGGTGCCCCCGCCCGGTGCCGGCTCGATCCGCAGGTCGGATCCGCAGCGCTGCGCCAGCGCCAGCACGATGCCCAGCCCGAGCGATGACGATCCGCGCGGCCCGCGGCCGAACCCCGGCCCGTCGTCGGTGATCTCGATCCGCACCCCGCCGGGCTCGGCGTGGCGCACCGCCACCTCGACCCGGCCGCCGTGCCCGGCGGCGCGCACCGCGTTGTCCAACAGGTTCGACACCATCCGCCACAGCAGTGTCTCGTCAGTGCGCAGCCGGACGCCCTCGTCGGCGCGCAGGGTGACCTCGGCCGTCCCGGACAGCGATTTCACCGCGACGAGCTGGGCCAGCAGTTCGCGCGGCGCGAAGGTCTCCTCGCTGCGCTGCGCGGCCCGCAGGTCCACCAGTTCCAGCAGCCGGTCCAGCTCCAGTTCCATCAGCTGCAGCCGGTGCGCCGCGTCGCCCGGCAGCGCCGGGTCGGTGCGCAGGCCGTCCGCGAGGTAGGACAGCGTCGCAAGACCGTGCCCGAGATCGTGCAGCAGGCTGTGCAACTCCGCGCCACCTCGCGACGTCGCCCTCCGCTGGCGCCCGCGCGATATCGCCGTATCGGTAATCGTGTGCACCTCGACTCCTCTCCCCCAACGGCAGTCTTGTGCTATCCGGCAAATCGGATGCCGCGCGCGCAGCGTTGCAGTTGCTGCGAAAAGAGGAGGGTGACTACTCCACGTGCAGCAGATGCCCGAGGTCCAGGCACGCGGAAGTACTGTTCCCGCGGTAACCCGGCTACCGTCGGTTACCGGGCTCCGTACGCTTCGACGAGCGCTCCGGCCAGCGCCTCGATGCGGTGACAGCCGTCCACTCTGGCACGCGCCGCCGTGGCGAGCCGGTCGGCGACGCCGGGCGAGTCCAGCAGGTGCGCGATCGCCGCGGCCAGCAGTTCGGGCCGCCCGGGCGGCACCAGCAGCCCGGTCTCGCCGGGCGCCACCACGTCGCCGACCGCGTTGACGGCGGTGGCCACCACCGGCACGCCGCACACCATCGCCTCGACGATCGCCAGCGGCAGCCCCTCGTACCGGCTGGGCAGCGCGAACACGTCGAACGCGGGCAGCAGCTCCGCGACGTCGTCGCGCTCGCCCGCCAGCACCACGCGGGCGCCGCTCGCGGCGACGCACGCGCGCATCGGCTCGGCCAGCTCGCCGTCGCCGATCCACACCCCCACCACGCCGGGCCGGTTCAGCGCACGCAGCGCCACGACGAAGTCCTCCGGCGCCTTCTGGTACGTCAGCCGCCCCACCGCGCCGACCACGACGTCGCTCGGCGCCAGCCCCAGCCGCTGCCGGGCGCGCCGCCTGGCCCGCGCGGTGCGCGTCGGCACGTCGTGGTCGACGGCCACCCCGGTGGTGCGGATGCGGTCCGGGGCGAGCAGCCCGCGCCGCAGCGCCTCGACCGCCACGCCGCTGCCCACGCACAGCGCGAGGTCGGTGATCCGGCCGAGGCCGCGTTCGATCTCGACGTAGGCACGCCGCCGCACTCCGCTCTGGAACTCGTGGAAGCCGAACCCGTGGTAGGTGTGCACGATCCGCCCGACACCGGCGCGGTGCGCAGCGATGCGGCCCAGCGCACCGGCCTTGGAGCAGTGGGTGTGCACGACGTCGAAGCGGCGCCGCCTCAGCAGCGTCGTCAGGCGGTGCAGGGCGAGCAGGTCGTGGCCCGGCGAGATCGGCGCGCGCAGCGCCGGTTCGACGATCATCTCCAGCCCGGCGGCCTCCGCGTCGGGCAGCAGGCCGCCGGACCCGGTGATCACCGCGACCTGGTGGGTGGCCGGGTCCAGCGCCTTCGCCCCGCGCAGCGCCAGCACCCCGGCACCGCCCGCCAAGCGGGTGATCACCGTGGCCACCCGCAGCGGCCCGGCGGTCACGGTTCGCCGTCCGGTTCACCGCGCAGTCCCGCGGCGCGGGCGACGCTGACCGCCTCCAGCTGGCTGTGCACCCGGAGCTTGGCCAGGATGCTGCGCGTGTGCGTGCGGACCGTTTCGGTGGAGATCAGCAGTTCCCCGGCGATCTGCGCGCCCCGCTTGCCGGCGACCATGCCGGCGAGCACGTCCCGCTCGCGGTCGCTGAGCGCGTCCAGCGGGCCGTTGCGCTGCCCCGCCCGCACGACGTCCTCGCGCAGTTCGCGCAGCACCGGGCCGAGCAGGTCCGGCGGGTACCAGCTCTGCCCGCGCCGCACGCCGCGCAACACCTCGGTCAGGCGTTCGATCCCCCGTTCCTTCGGCACCCACGCGGCCGCGCCGTCCCGGGCGGCTTCGACGGCCTTCCGGACGTCGCGAATCCCGGTCAGCACGACCACTTCCGCGGCCGGCCGGACCTCCTGCAGGCGCCGCACCAGGCGCCCGGCACCGGCCGGCTCCAAGTCGAGCGTGATCACGTCCGGCCGGGACTGCCGCACCAGATCGGGCAGCCGCGGGTCGCCGGTCGGGCAGTGCCCCACGACCCACAGGTCGGGCACCTCGGCCAGCCGGGCGCTGAGCGCCTCGGCCAGCATGAGGTGGTCATCCACCATGAGCAGCCGCACCACGTCCACGCCCCCCAGCCTGACCGCCCCGGACCGACCGGGCCTCCTCCAATCGCACGAAAGCACCCTCCCGCACCCGCATGGCGGTCTGATGGGTGATGTCCACCTTTTCCCCGCACAACGGGGAAAAAGGCCCTTCACGTCTCATCGCGTCGGTGCCGTGCTCGGCGCGGCCGGGCCGACGGCGCGGCGATCCGGGCTGCGCCACCGGCCGGACGAACTGGACAGCCAGGCCGCGGGGATCGCGTACAGCGCGATGCCCGCGTCCAGGACCCGCAGTGCCAGGAAGAAGAAGGCGAACAGCAGGAACCTGGGCTGCCGCTGCAGCACGGCGACGATGCAGGTGAGCAGCAGATCCGGGATCACCACGCCGAAAAGCAGCGTCTCCAGCGACGCGAACCCGGCGACGAAGTCGTGCGCCTCGTTCACCACCGGTATCGCGAGAACGCCGTCGAACACGGCGGGCACGACGAGCACCAGCGCCACCAACGGCAGCAGCACCAGCATGAGGCTGCTGGCCAGCATCTCCAGCAGCAGCAACGCCAGCATCGCGGTGAACAGGTTGGTCCGCGGCGGATGCCGCCGGACCGTCTGCCACAGGCCCAGCGCCCAGCGCTTGCACTGCTTCACGTAGTCCCCGAAGCTGCTCGGGTCCTGCGTGGTCGCCACCGCCGACGGCGTGAATCCGACCTTGCCGAGCCGCTTCTGGTACACCTCGAAGGTCATGTTGAAGTCCTCGATGACCAGCCCCGGCGGGTTGACCTCGATGCGCGGCAGCACCTCGGTGCGGTACATGCTGGCGAAGCCGGGCACGATGTGGGTCGCGTTGACCCGCCGCCAGGTCTGGCCGAACTTCAGCAGGTACTGCGTCATGGTGTAGATCCGCTGCCGGTGGAAGGCCACCAGCTTGCCGACCGGCCCGAGCGCGCGGTCCCGCCACGAGGTCCGGACGCAGCCCGCCACCGCCACCACCCCGGGATCGTCGAACAGCGGCAGCGCCGCCCGGAAGTACCCGGGCTCCACATGCGTATCGGCGTCCAGCAGCATCACGACCCCGAAGCGGTCGACCAGCCCGAACCGGCGGATCGCCTCCTGCAGCGCGCCGGCCTTGCCGACGTTGCGGGTCGTGCTGATCACGTTCACCCCGGCCGCCTCCGCGAGTTCCACCGTGCGGTCGGTCGAACCGTCGGAGACCACGTGCACGTTCTCCGGCGGCACCAGGGCGGTGATCGCCCGGATGCTGTCGACGATGACGCGTTCCTCGTTGTGCGCGGCCATCAGCACGGCCACGTCGGCCACGCCCAGCCGCACCGGGCGGGCGCGCCGGCGCTGGACGCGGTGGCGCCCCACCAGGAAGTCCTGCTCCGGCGAGGCCACCCCGCCCCGCTGCCGCCACCAGCGCCGCGTCGAGGTCTCGAGCAGGCGCATCAGCCCGATCAGGCCCCACAGCGTGAAGTTGGTCCCGAACACCGCGATGGCCAGCACCCACCAGGGAATCATCCGAATCCTCCACAGCGGACCGGCCGCTCAACTGTCCAGCGGGAGGCTGTGCTGCAGCTCCCGCCAGGTCTCGGTGTCCTCGTAGCCGAACATCCACAGGTAGACCCCGCGGATGCCGGAGCCGCGCGCCGCCTCGAACTTCGCCTTGGAGCTGGCGGCGTTCTCGAACCACACCTCGTGCTCCCGGCCCTGGTCGTCGGTGTAGCGGAACCACGGCGACTGGGTCGGCGCGTCGTAGCCGACCTTCGCCCGGTGCTCGGTGGCCAGCTGGAACGCCTTCAGCCAGGTCACCGCCGTGCCGTGGCCGTCCACCCAGTCGTAGCCGTACAGCGGCACGCCGAGCACGACGCGCTCCGGCGGGATCTGGCTCTTGGCGTAGCCCAGCGTTTCCCGCACCCAGGCGATCGGCGCCACCGGCCCCGGATCCGAGGTCGCCCAGTGGAAGTCGTAGCCCATCAGCCGGACCTCGTCGGCGGCCCGGCCGATCGCGGCGTAGTCCTGCGCCACGTTGCGCTCGTCGTAGCCGGCGTCGGTGGCCTTCGCGAAGACCGCGACCGACAACGTCTTGTCCTCGTCGTCCATCGCCTTGCCCAGCTCGGTGACGAAGTCGCTGAACACCTGCCGGTCGCCGGCGCGCAGGTTCTCGTAGTCGATGTCGATGCCCGCGTAGTCCTCGCGCTTGACGAGCTCGACGATCTGGGCGATGTGGTCGCGCCGCTTCGCCGGGTCGTGCAGCATCCGGGCGACCGGCTCGTATGCCCAGATGCCGTCGGTGATGTTGGCGATCGACGGCACGATCGGGACGTCGGCCTCGCGCAGCTGCTCGATCCGCCTGGCGACCTCGGCGGTCTGCTCCGGCGGGTACTGGTTGGTCAGCCCGCCGTCCTGCCCCACCCCGTACATCCAGGGCGAGACCTCGTTGACCGCCTTCTGGTTCTGCACCACCATCGACGTGCCGTTGTCGAAGTTCCAGAACGGCAGCGACGCGACGACCAGCGAGCCGGCCGTCGGCGGCGCGCCGCGCGGCGTCACCGTCACCACGACCACCAGCACCGCCACCGCGATCAGCGCCAGGAACCACAGGGAGCCGCCGAGGTTCCTGAAGGTCCGGGTGCGGCGACCCGCGGCCGGAGGGTCCGAAGTGGACTTCCTGCGCTCGTCGCCGCGCTGCCGCGCGTTCCCCGCGGGCCGGACCCACTCGACGAGCCAGTGCTTCTTCTCAGTGCTCTGCTTCATCACGTTCTCGCCTCAAGCAGTCACGGCCTGTCCGGCCCGCATCTGTTCGTCGATCACATCTCGGACGATGTCGTCCAGCGTGCGCTGCGGCTGGAAGCCGATCAGCTCCAGCGCGCGGGTGCAGTCCGGCACCCGTCGCTGCATGTCCTCGTGGTCCGGCCCGTACGCCACCTCGTAGGGCACGTGGACGGTGCCGCTGGACGAGCCGGTCATCGCGATGATCCGGTCCGCGAGCTCCTCGATGGTCACCTGCTCGGTGCTGCCGAGGTTGATCGCCATGCCCTCCGCGCCGTCCAGCTGCACCAGCCGCACCAGCGCGGGCACCACGTCGGCCACGTGGCAGAAGCAGCGGATCTGCTTGCCGGTGCCGAAGATCGTCACCGGCCGCCCCTGCAACGCCTGCGCGACCAGCCGCGGGATGACCATGCCGTAGCGGCCGCTCTGCCGCGGCCCGACGGTGTTGAACAGCCGCACGATCACCGCCCGCAACCCGAGCTCCCGCACGTAGTTGAAGGTGATGCTCTCGTCGATGGCCTTGGCCTCGGAGTAGGTCCAGCGGGCCTTCAGCGGCGAGCCGATGATCCGGTCGTCGCCCTCGGACAGCCCGATCTTGCCGTTCTTGCCGTAGATCTCGCTGGTGGAGGCGACCAGCACCCGCGCGCCGTGCCGCAGGGCGGCGTCCAGCACGTTCTCGGTGCCGTGGACGTTGGTCAGCAGCCCCTGCAGGGTGCGTTCCTGGATGACGAACGCGCCGACCGCGGCGGCCAGGTGAAACACCACGTCGGCGCCGGCCATCGCCTCGTCCACCAGGGAGGCGTCCAGGATGGTGCCCGGGATCATCCGCAGGTTCGGGTCGCCGACCGGCAGGTTCGTGGTCCGGCCGGTGCTGAGGTCGTCGAGCCCGACCACCTCGTGGCCGTCCGCGAGCAGCCGTTCGACCAGGTGCGAGCCGATGAAACCGGCGGCGCCGGTGACCAGTGCGCGCATCACGGCCTCCCCGCGGGCACCGCGTGGCCGCGCCGCTGCCACAGCCTGCTGTACAGGTCGTCGATGCGGTCGGTGACGGCCTCGATGCCGTAGGCCCGGCGGATCGCGGGCTCGTCGGCGCGTGGCCGGGCCGCCAGGATCTCGGAGGCGATCTCCGCGCGCATCCGCTCCGCGTTGCCGGGCACCTGGCGGGCCCGGTCCGTCTCGATGCCTTCCAGGGCCGGGCAGGTGGTGTAGAGCACCGGGATGCCGTTGGCCATCGCCTCCAGCACCGACAGGCCGAAGGTCTCCTGCTCGGAGGAGGCGATGAACAGGTCCAGCGCGGACAGCATCGCGGCGACGTCGTGCCGCTGCCCGGCGAAGATCACGTGCTCGTCGACGCCGTGCTCGCGGGCCAGCGCCTCCAGCCGCGGCCGGTCCGGCCCGTCGCCGACGATCAGCAGCTTGGTCTCCTGGCCCAGCATCGGGGCCATCGCGTCGATCACCAGGTTGAAGCGCTTGTTCGGGTCCAGGCGGCCGAGCACGCCGACCACGTAGGCGCCGTCGCCGATCCCGTGCTCGAGGCGCACCCGGGCGCGCGCGGCCCCGTCGAACTCGACCCGGCCGAAGTCGACGCCGTTGGGGATGACGGTGATCTTGCGCGCCGGCATGCCCCAGTTGCGCAGCCGCTCGGCGACGGTGTCGGACACCGCGATCGTGGCGTCCGAGCACAGGTCGGTGCCCAGGTAGAGCGCCCGCACCCCGAGCGTCATGCGGCGGCGTTCCAGGTGGGTCTCGCCGATGGAGTGCTCGGTGGAGACCACCACCTTGGTGCCGGCCAGCCGGGCCGCGAGCCGCCCGTACACGCACGCCCGGTACAGGTGGGTGTGCACCACGTCGTAGCCGCCGTCGCGGATCACCTCGCGCAGCCGCAGGACGGCGCCGATCTGCGTGTTGCGGGTCATGCCGAGATCGCGCACCCGCACCCCGTCGCCGGTGATCATCCCGGCCACGTCGCCCGGGTTGTACAGCGAGACCACGTCGGCGTCGTGCCTGGTGTGCTGCAGGATCGACCGCAGCTGCAGCTCGGCTCCGCCGACGCCGAGCCCGGTGATCACGTGCAATACCTTCATCACGTTCCCCTCTTCGGATTTCCAGGTCATTTCCCGCACCGGTGCGCGCGCCGGAGGCCGGCCCGCAGGACGATCCCGGCCGTCCGGGCCACGATCACCGCGTCCCACCACGGCGACCAGTACTCGATGTACTGGTTGTCGAACCGCGCCCGGTCCGGGATGGAGGTGTCCCCGTGCAGGCCCTGCACCTGCGCCCAGCCGGTCATGCCGCCACGCGCCCGGTGCCGGTCCGCGTAGCGCGGGATCTCGCGGCCGAAGCGCACCGCGTAGTACGGCCGCTCCGGGCGCGGCCCGACCAGCGACATGTCGCCGCGCAGGACGTTGATCAGCTGCGGCAGCTCGTCGAGGTGCGTGCCGCGCAGCCAACGGCCGAGCGCGGTGCACTGGTCGGCGGTCACCGCCCAGGTCTCCCCGAGATCGCCGTCGACGGTGCGGAGCTTGATGACTTCGCTGATCCGGCCGGCCCGCGTCACCCGGAGCTGGCGGAAGAACGCCCGGTCCCGGCCGCCGAGCGCGACCAGCGCGGTCAGCACCAGCAGCAGCGGCCCGAACACCAGCAGCATCAGTCCACTGAGGACGAAGTCGGTGCCGCGCTTGACCAGCTCGCCCGCCCGGCCGTGGCCGAAGCGGCGCAACGGGATCAGCGGCACGCCCCAGATCTCGTCCAGCCCGGCGCGCGGCAGCGCCATGCCCAGCTCGTGCAGGCGCGGCACGACGCACACGTCCGCGGGCAGCGGGCGGGCGGCCCGGATCGCGGTGACCAGATCCGGGCCGTCGCCGCACACCAGCACCCGCGTGATGCGTTGCGCGGCAACGGCTTCCGCCAGCTCACCGGGCCGTTCCAGCAGTCGCGTCCGCAGCCCGAACTCCGGGTGCTCCGCGGCCATCTCGGCGATCTCCCCGGCCACCGGGTCCGATCCGACGATCAGCGTCGGCTCGCCCAGGATTCCGCGCTGGTACCCGCCGCGCAGCAGCGCGTACAGGCCGCCGCGCGCCACGGCCAGGCCCGCGAACGCCGAGGCGCCGGTCAGGAACACAGCGCCACCGGGCAGCCACGGCAGCAGCACCACCAATGGCGCCGCCGCCGCGACCGCGAGCTGCGGCAGCTGGTCCGACACCCGCAGGCAGATCCGCAGCCGGTGCTGGCCCTGCGCGGCCAGCCCGGCGAACGCCGCCAGCGCGTATCCCGCGTCGAGCAGCCAGTTCGCCCCGGCGACCGGGATCAGCAGCACCAGCGCGACGAGGTCGACCGCGGGCAGCACCCAGCCCCCGACCTGCCGCCGCACCCGCAGCCCGGGATTGCCGGCCGCGAGCGGCCACGGCTGCGCGACGGCGGGGTCGGTCATGCTCATCCGGCACCTCCGACGGCGATCGGGCGAGCCGTGGTCGCGACGAGCCGGTCGGTGATCATCCGCACCGCGTAGTCGGCGCCGTAGACGAACCGCATGACCGGACCGTGGCTCGGCGCCACCAGCGGCCCGGCGAAGTACAGGCCCGGCACCGACGACTCGAAGTCGCGGCCGACGCGCGGCGTGGCGTCGATGGTGCGGATCGCCGCGCGCAGCCCGGGCGAGAGCATCGGCAGCCTGCTGAGGTCCGGCGGATAACCGGTGGCGCTGATGACGTGGTCCGCGGTGAACTCGCGCACCCCGCCGCCGACCCGCACCCCGATCCGGACCTGGTCCCCGGTGGCCTTGGCCCAGTCCAGCCGGTGCCCGACGTGCACCGGGAAGCGGCCTTCGACCCGCTCCCGCAGCCACCAGCCGCCGGCCGGCCCGAGCGCGGTGCGCGCCCGGTAGATCCGGGTCGAGCGCGGCAGGTGCCGGAACAGCTTCGGGTGCTCGGAGTAGAACCAGGTCGACAGGCCCGAGCCCAGCCCGGCCTCCGGCTCGCGCATCCGGTTCAACAGTGGACGATCGGGCAGCAGCGGCTTGCCGTTCCACGCGATGCCCGGCGCGCGCGCCACCAGCCGCGCGTTGGCACCGCTTTCGTGCAGCAGCGCCGCGGTCTCCAGCGCCGACTGCCCGGCGCCCAGGACGATCACGTCCTGGCCGTCGAAGCCGCTCAGGTCGTCGTGCACCGAGCTGTGCGTGGAAATCTCGGCGGGCAGGTCCGCGAGCACGCCCGGAACCCGCGCGAAGTACTCCACGCCGACCGCGACGACCACCTGGCTCGCCTCGACGCGCTCCCCGTCGGCCAGCGTCAGCTCGAAGCGCCCCGGCCGCTGCTCGATGCCGGCGACCAGCTGCTCCTCCACGTCCAGGCCGCGGCCCTGCTGGAACCACTCGCCGTACTCGACGAAGTTCTCCAGCGACACCGGGATGCCGTAGTCCGCGTAGCGGCGCCCGGACTCCAGGCAGAAGTTGCGCAGCGTGTGGGTGCCGTCCGGGTCGGACAGGTTCGACGCGAAGCCCTGCGACTTCAGGTACATGCCGCGCGGCATGTGCGCGCGCCACAGGTTCATCGGCAACCCGAACTGCCGGAAGGACAGGCCGGTCCGACGCAGGTGTGCGGCCAGCGACAGGCCGTACGGCCCGGCGCCGACGATGGCCACATCGACGAGATCGCTCATCTGTACTCCTCGAACAGCCGCTTCTGGCGGCGTCTTGTCGATTTGCCCGGTGCGCAGTTGCGCCCGGGGACGTACTCGGGCCGGTGCAGCTCCGGATGGCGGGTCCGGCGGCGCCACGGCCGGGCCACCACCCGGCAGGCCATCCAGAGCCACATCAGCAAGAACGGCAGCAGGTCGTCGCGTGCGAACCAGGCGGTCTCGTCCACCCCGCGCACCGATGACGCCCACGACCGCAACCCGAGCTCGCCGCGCCGCCAGTACCGCACCGCGGCGATCGGGTCGTAGTTCTCCACCAGGAAGCGGCGGCCGACCGGCTGCCGGCCTGCCGGGATCCGCTGCCCGGAGAGGTCCAGGTAGGACGCGAGCGCGACGTCCATCCCCGCGCTGTCGCGGAAGAGCCGGAACTGGGCGCCCAGCCGCGGGTTGAAGTCCAGCAGCTTGTAGCGCCGGTCGCGGGCGTCCCAACGGAAGTCCAGGTCCACGATGCCGTTGAACGCCAACCGCTCCAGCAGCTTCGTGGCCTCCCCCTGCAGCTCCTCGTTCTCGGCGCAGGCGCCGAGGCTGGTCAGCCCGGCGTGCGCCGGGTAGGAGCGCTCCTTGACGCCGGTGAAGGCCGGCAGGCACACCGCGGCGGCGTCGCAGTAGCCGTGGAAGAACCAGTCATCGCCGGGCCCGCCCGGGATGAACTCCTGCAGCATCAGCCCGCCGACCGCGGCCTCCCCGCAGCGCTCGTAGAGCGCGGCCAGCTCGTCGGCGTCGCCCACGATCGTGGTGCTGCGCACCTTGCCCTTCGTCGTGACCCACGGCTCGGCGAGCTTCGCCACCAGCGGATATCCCACCCGGGCGGCGAAATCCTGCGCCTCGTCCCAGCTGCCGACCAGGCACGCGGCCGCGCACGGCACGTCCAGCTGCCTGCACAGCTCGTACATCGAGTACTTCCCGGCCAGCCGGCGCGGCAGATCCCGCGGCGGCTGGGCGAACCGGAAGTACGGCCGCAGCGGATCGCCGTGCTCGGCCAGGAAGATCGCGCCCGCGTCGTCGGTGGGGATCAGCACCGACGGCCGGCCGATCCGGTCGGCGAGCTCCACCAGCCCGGTGAGCAGCTCGTCGGTGTCCGCCGGGTCCGGGCTCCACAGCCAGCGCCCGCGCAGGTAGCGGGAATGCGCCGCCGGGGCGAGGGAATCCTCCTGCACCGCGTACACCGGGACCCCGACCCGGCCGAGGCTGCGGATCACCCCGAGCCCGCCGTGGTGCAGGACGTTCGGGTCGAGCTTGAAGACGACCGCGGGCATGGACGTGTCGAACACCGGCGCCGACCCCCTCACAGCACGCGCCGGTGCGGCACGGCGTCGAACTGGTAGGTCGCGTCGAGCACCTGCGGGCACTCCCGCGCCCAGCCGTAGTCGACGCCGGGGTGCACGGTGTGCAGCACCGCGACGTCCCAGTCGCGGCCGTGCGGCGCCGGCTCGCTGGTCATCCGGGTGCCGTCCGGCAGGGTGATCTCCGGCAGCAGCGGGTCGAAGTAGTGCACGTCGATCCCGATCCGCCGCAGCCCGGCGAGGATCGGCAGCGCGGGCGACTCGCGCAGGTCCCGCACGCCCGCCTTGTAGCTGACCCCGGCGACCAGCACCCGGGCGCCCGCGTGGTCGAGGCCCGCCTCGGCGAGCAGCTCCACCACCCGCTGCACCACCTGGCCCGGCCGCTGGTCGATCGACCGCATCGCCTGCTCGATGACCGGCGTCGAAAGCCCTTGCTGCCCCAGCTGCCACAGCAGGTAGTGCGGGTCGCACGGGATGCAGTGCCCGCCGACGCCCGGCCCCGGGAAGCTGCCCAGGAACCCGTACGGCTTGGTGCCGGCGGCGATGGTCACCTCGATCGGGTCCAGGCCCAGCACCGCGCACGCGTCGGCCATCTCGTTGGCCAGCGCCAGGTTCACGGCGCGGAAGATGTTCTCGTAGAGCTTGGTCAGCTCGGCGGCCTCCGGCGAACTCACCAGGTACACCGAATCGGTCATCCGCCGGACGACCTCGGCGGCCCGCTCGGCGCACTCCGCCGTGGCACCGCCGACGACGCGCGGCGTTTCCCGCTGCACGTGGTCGAAGTTGCCGGGGTCGATGCGCTCCGGGCTGAACGCCACGTGCACGTCGGTGCCCACCCGCAGGCCCCGCTGCGCCAGCGGCTCGACCAGCAGCTGCCGGGTGGTGCCGGCGAACGTCGTCGAGGTCAGGATGATCACCTGGCCGCGGCGCGCGAACGACACCACGGTCTCGCACGCCGCCCGCAAGGCGGCCAGGTCCGGCTTGTGCGCGGCGTCCACCGGCGTCGGCACGCACACGATCACGGCGTCCGCGTCGGCGAGCACCGACGGATCGCAGGACAGCTCCAGCATGCCCGCGGCCAGCGACGCCGACAGCGCGCGCCGCTCCGGCTCGGGCAGGTCCACCTCGCCGGTCTTGATGGCCCGCAGCCGGTCCTCGCTGATGTCGAAGCCGGTGACCTGCGCGGTCGGTGATTGCAGGGCGCACGCGGTGGGCAGGCCGACGTAGCCCAGCCCGACGACGACCACCGACTCGGCTCGTTCGGGCCGCCGCGGTTCGAACGCGATCAGCCGGTTCGCCAACAGGCGCTCGCGGCCGTTGACCGCCAATGCGAGCGGATGTTCAGTCACGGTTCCTCCCCCAGTTCGCCGTGCTGCTGGAAGAACCCTCGCATCCGATTACCGACGGGTTCTCCTACAGCGGGGGGAGCGCGCTTACCGAATCCGGACGAGCCCGCGCGATCTTTTCCGGCGAAACCCCTTTCGCCCCAACGAAACCTGCACGATCGGGGGCGTCACCCGTTCGCGGGGCGGGGTGGAGTCAACGGCCTGATCGCTGCGCTAGACGGGACGAACGGGCCGTTCACCTCGCCCGCTCGACCGGGGCCAGGCGCAGGCGGTCGCACCTCGACAGCGGAGGTCGCGCCAAGAGGAGGAATTCGGCTGGGGTCAGCGGTTGGCCGTCAGCGCGTGGCGCAGGCGCTTGGCCAGCAATCGCAGCCCACCGTCCCGGTCACCCACGTAGGTGCGCGGCAGGGCGTGCCGGCCGGAGATCGGGGAACGCCAGATGGCGCAGGCGTAGTCGTAACCGGCCGCCTCGACCGTGTTCCGCACCCGCAGGTCGACGTCGCCGTACGGGTAGCAGAACCCACCGACGTCCTGGCCGGTGAGGTCGCGCAGCCGCTCCCTGCTCTCGGCGATCTCGACGAGCAGCTCGTCATCGTCCAATTCGGACATCTGCTGGTGCAGCATCCCGTGCGAACCGACCTCCAGGCCGGCCGACACGATCCCGCGGACCTCCTCCGCGGTCACCAGCCGCTTGCGCGGTCCATCGGCGTCCCAGGCGTTGTGCCCGCCGAGCCGCCCGGCGATCACGAAGACGGTCGCGGTGCAGCCGTACTTCTCCAGCGACGGCCGTACATTGTGGACGAAGTCGGCGTAGCCGTCGTCGAAGGTCAACCCGACCAGGCCGCCGGCGTCCCCCTCCTGGCGCGCCTGCATCAGCTCGCGCATCGACACCCCGCGCAGCCCGTTGCGGCGCAGCCAGCGCAACTGCCGGTCGAAGCGCTGCGGATCGACCGTCACCAGGTACGGATCGCGGGAGTACGTGGCCACCGAGTGGTACATCAGGACGTACGGGAACGGGCGCTCGGTCTCGCTCCGGGCCCACCTGGTAACGGTCTGCGTCATGGCGTCGCCGCTTTCCTCGGCAGCAGTTCCTGCCAACGTAAGGACGCCGTACCCCATCCGGATCCGTCCGCTGCGGTAAGCCTGCTACCCCACTCGTACGATCCTCACCCGAAGGGCCCGCGATTCCGCGAGAAATTCACCGCCATCCGGGTGAACACCGCTTTCTCGCGAGATCACGCGCCACCCGCGCCTGGCGACAACGGAGCGTCACTACGTCCGCCACCCGGGTGAATGCGGCCTCACAGCGATCCGTACTCGCCGACGCGGCGGCCCGCCACCCAGGTCTGCAGGGTCCCGGTCTGCCAGCGAGCCCGGCCGGGCGGTGGCTCCAGCGGGTCCTGGTCGAGGATGACGAAGTCCGCCCACTTGCCCGGCTCCAGGCTGCCGAGCACCCGCTCCTGGTGCGCGGCGAACGCGGCGTCGAGGGTGAACGAGCGCAGCGCCTCGTGCGGGCTCATCGCCTGGTCCGGGTACCACCCGCCGACCGGCTGCCCGTCCCGGTCCGTGCGGGTCACCGCGGCGTGCAGGCCGTCGAAGGGATTCTCCGACGACACCGGGAAGTCCGAGCCGGAGGCGATGGTGATGCCCTGGTCGAGCATGGTCCGCCACGCGTACGCGCCCGCGATGCGCCGGTGCCCGACCCGCTTCTCGGCCATGTTCATGTCGTCGGTGGCGTGCACCGGTTGCATCGACGCGATGATGCCGTGCGCGCGCAGCCGCGGGATGTCCTCCACCGCGAGGACCTGCGCGTGCTCGATGCGGTGCCGCATGCCGCTTGCGGACTCCGCCGCGGCGGCCTCGTATGCGTCGAGCACCATCCGGTTCCCGGCGTCGCCGATGGCGTGCGTGGCGACCTGGAAGCCCTCCCGCATGACCTGCGAGACCCGGTTCCGCAGCTCGGCGGCGTCCAGCTGCGGCAGCCCCGAGTTGCCCGGATCGTCCTCGTAGGGCTGCAGCATCGCGGCGCCGTGGCTGCCGAGGGCGCCGTCGATGTAGAGCTTCACGGTGCGCACCCGGAGCATGTCGCCCGCCACCGAGTCGGTGCGGGCCTTCGCGCCGAGCTCGCGGAACGCGTCGTAGGTCAGGAACGAGTTGGTGCGGATGGTCAGCTCGCCGGAGCCCGCGAGCTGGTGCAGCACCGCGAGTTCGGCGGCGCTGGTGCCCGCGTCGCTGACCGAGGTGAGCCCGACCTCGTTGAGCTTGCGCTGCGCGGCGAGGAAGTTCTGCTTGAGGTCGTCGACCGTCGGCTTCGGCAGGTGCTGCTCGACGAGGTCCTGCGCCGCGTCGACGAAAGCACCGGTCGGCGCGCCGTCCGCGCCGCGCACGATCTCGCCGCCCGAGGGCGTCGGGGTGTCGCGGGTGACGCCGACCTGCCGCAGCGCGGCCGAGTTCGCCACCCCGGCATGCCCGTCGACCCGCACCAGCCACACCGGCCGGTCGGGCACCACCGCGTCCAGGTCGGCGGCCGAGGGCAACCGCCCGAGCCCCCAGATCACGTCGTTCCAGCCGCGCCCGAGGATCCACTGGCGCTCCGGGTGCTGCGCGGCGAAGGTCTTGAGCGCCTGCATCGCCTCCTGCAGGGACTTCGTCCCGGCGAGGTTGAGCTGCGAGACGTTGGCGCCGAGCTGCCCGAAGTGCCCGTGCGCGTCGTGCAGCCCGGGGATCAGCACCCGGCCCCGCCCGTCGATGCGCTCCGCGCCGCCGGCGCTGCCGACGTCGAGCCCGCCGACGCGGCCGTCCGCCTCGACCAGCAGGCTGCCGAACTCGCGCGGCCCGTCGGCGGTCAGCGTGAAGCCCCGCACGTTGTCGATCAGCTTCCGCCCGCCCGACTGCCCGGCTCCGGTGTCACCGCTCGCGCAACCGGCGGAGAAGGCCGCGCCCGCGGTGGCCAGCCCGACCAGCTTCAGGAACTGCGCCCGGGACATCCGAGGCTGCGGGGAAGGACGACAGCACTCCTGACACATCGCGGACCTCCGGTGGTCGCGCTCGGTTGATCATCTGTCAGGCAACGTAATTCGAAGTCCTTGATCGGTCAATCAACTGCCAGTGGGTAATGCGACCCCGATCCGCACACCTCCTTGCGCCGAGCCACAGCCCTGGTGCGCCTCGGAGATCACCGCCCTTGCGACCAATGCCGACCGAGGCTGGAGCATTCGGCGCAACTTCCGCCGAGGGGTAAACCGTTCCCGGTTCCGGCGGGTAACTGGCGTGAATCTTTTCTCCAAGGAGGCATTGGGTGAAGCATCTGGCAATCGCCGGGGCGGTGGGCGCCACCGCGCTGCTGCTCGGGCAGTCCGCGTCGGCCGCGGGGACCTGGGCGGAGGAGCCAATTCCGCCGCAGCAGTACCAGTCGTCCCTGCACACCGCCGCCGGCGGTGATGGCGTCACGTGGTCCTTCGGCATCGACTTCGACGGGCAGGAGTTCCGCACGCAGGCCTTCCGCCGCGGTCAGCAGGGGTGGGAGCAGGTGCCGGCACCCAACATCGGCCGGGTGAACACCGCCGCCGTGGTGAACCGTGACGACGTGTGGTCGGTCGGCGACGGCAGGTCGATGCACTGGAACGGCAAGCAGTGGCAGGAAGTGCCGCTCACGTCCCCACCGGGGACCTACACCCAGTACCACGGGACGAAGGTGTTCGGCGCCGCTGACGTGTGGGCCGCCGGATCGGCGACCGAGGCGACCGAAGCCTGGCGGCGGGGCTCGATCCAGCACTGGGATGGCAAGGCGTGGAACGAGGTTCCACTGCCGCTCGATCTCGGGGACTGGTGGAAGGTGTCCACGATCGACGGCAGTTCACCGAACGACCTGTGGGCGGTGGGCAGCAAGCACGTCACGGTCGACGGCAAGGGCAAGGTGGCCGGGCTGATCCTGCATTGGGACGGCGCGCAGTGGCAGGAACAGCCGCAGGTCGACGTGCCGGACTGGAGCGTGAGCCTGGAGGACGCGCTCGTGCTGGCGCCCGACGACGTGTGGGCGGTCGGCTTCCGGGACCAGGGCACCGTCGCCCGGCGTCCGGTCGCGCTGCATTGGGACGGCGAGCAGTGGTCGCCCGGGCAAGTGCCGGATGAACTGGGTGAGATCGACGACGTCGTCGCCGGCGAAGGCATGCTCTGGGCCGTCGGGTACGACTCGAACAGCCCGTACGTGCTGCGGTATGACGGCCGGAACTGGCAGAACGTGCCGGATCCGGTCCCGCCGCAGGGCAGGTCGGTGGTCACCTTCAGCGGGGTCGTGCTGGACGACGGAAAGCTGCTCGCCGTCGGTGCGGCGAACGCCGGCCAGGACGACGCGAAGCCCTACGCCGCGGTCTACGCCGGCTGAGGCCCGCGTGCGAAGCGCCATCCGAGTTCCGGGTGGCGCTTCGCGCACCTGGCGGAAACCCGGGTGCGCGCCGGGCGACCGCCGCGATAGGGTGACGGCACTCTGATCAGGTTCCCCAGGAGTGCGCCGCAGAACGGGAACCCGCTTGCGCGAAACGAGGGGGCGGCACAGGTGTTCACCCTGCCCTTTTCTGGAGGCGCAAGTCATGAAGATCGGTCTAGGCCTGCCCATCGCCGACCCCACCGCCCTGCTGACGTGGGCGCGACGGGCGGATGACGGCCCGTTCAGCACGCTCGGCCTGCTGGACCGCCTGGTGTACGACAACCCCGAACCCCTGGTGACCCTCGCGACGCTCGCCGGCGCGACGCGGCGCATCCGGGTCCAGACCGAGGTCCTGCTCGCCCCGCTGCGCCACGCCCCGCTGCTGGCCAAGCAGAGCGCGACGCTGGCCCAGCTGAGCGGAAACCGCTTCACGCTCGGCATCGGCGTCGGCGGCCGCGAGGACGACCACGTGGCCGCCGGCACGGACATCAAGCGCCGCGGCCGGATCCTCGACGAGCAGATGCAGCTCATGCACCGGCTCTGGGCCGGCGAGCCCTACGGCGACCAGGCGGGCCCGATCGGCCCGGCGGTCCGCCCGGAGGTCGTGTTCGGCGGCTTCGTCCCGGCGGCGATCGACCGGGTCGGCCGCTGGGGTGACGGTTTTCTGGCTGCGGGCCCGCTGGAGTACATGGAAACGACCTTCGGCCTGGCCGAGAAGTCCTGGCAGGCCCACGACCGGCCGGGCAGGCCTCGCCTGATCGGCCAGCTGAACGCGGCGATCGGCCCGGATGCGGTGGCCGACGAAGCGCGGGCGGAAATGACGGAGTACTACGGGAATCCGGGCTTCGCCAACGCCATGGTCACCACCACCGCCGACCTGAAGGCCCAGCTGCGGCACCTCGAAGACATCGGAGCCGACGAGGCGATCCTCTACTGCTGGTCCCCCGACCCGGACCAAGTCCACCGCCTGGCCGACGTCGTGGCAACCCGCTGAACCGGGAGACCGGCGGATGCAGGCACGACGTTTCTAGCTGGGAGATCGACCCGGCCCAGGAGATCGGCGAGCGCGATCGCAAGGGGCCGAGGAGCACACCAAGGTCCTTCTAAGATCTCGTTCACGAGGCCAGGTTTACAGTGGGTCGATGTATGTCTTCCCGCTCCTGGTCGTGGCACTGGCGCTTCTGCTGTTGCTCGCGCTGGTGATCTACGGGCGGCTCGTGGTCCGCAACCAACGCAGGGCCTTGGTAGTGCTGCGTCAGAACAGCCTCGCGTTTCTGTGCCGTCCAACGCTGGGCATGCAGAGCTTGGCTGGATTCATCCTCAGCGTTGACCAAGACGCGGTCTCGCTGTGGAAAGTTGGCCTCGGCCAACCGGTGCGGAAGCAAACCTTTCCCAGCCCTGGTGCCAGAGTTGCCCCAACCACGGTGAAGATCAACGTTGCGCGCAGGTCGTCCGGGCTGTCTGTGATCTCCCCCGCCGCAGAACGAGTGGACGTCGTCATCTACCCGGATCCGACGATGTCGTACTCGGCCCCCGCCAACGGTGCTTTTCTCGACCTAGTGTGCGAAAAGATCCGGGAGAACCTTGCGCGCACTCCCCGGGCCTCCGAATGACCGTCGGATGCGCCCACCGCACGAAGGTCACCAAGGGACCGGGCTCACGCGCCGCCGGGCTGGTGTCCGGGACTCCAAGTAGTGCGGTCGCGGGCCGATCCTCGCGTTCGACCAGGAGTTATGGAACGGCTTCATCGGTGGACTCAAGGCCGGGCGCTTCGACCGGCCGCAGCGTCCCCGTCTCGTGAGTGTTTTGGGGTGCTACAGCGCCCCAAAACACTCACGGGCCTGGGCGGAAGGCGCTTGCCTCCGGGCGGATTAGGGTCACGAACAGAAGTTGCTAGTGCCCGAAGGCAGTGTGCTTGACGTTCACCACGGACACTCCTGCGGAGGGCCGCCGTTCTCCATGTAGACGCAGCTCGACTGCTTCTCGCGATGGAAATTGTCGTAAGCTTTCCAGGCACTCCAGGCCAGGAAGCCGAAGATCACGATGAACACGATGCCGTAGAGAATTGCGCACCCCCCCAACCGCCGGCTTGTTCTCGGCGTCCCTCTTCGCCTTCTCCTGCGCGTCCCACTCTTCCTGCATCTTCTTCATGTAGCGCGCGCGGAACGCCGCCTCTTCAGGACTTCTCGGGGGATTCAAGTGCACGTCGCCGTGGACGAAGCCGAACTGCCCCACAGGACCGTTGAAATTCCCGCCCGAGATCGTGTTGTCGATATCGGGCTCAACGGCATCGGGGTCGCGGCCTTCTCCCATTCGGGAAGGCTATCGCAGCAATCCGGACGAGATCTCGACTTCCTAAGCAACCGGCCACTGCCCGGGCATCCGCAGTCTCACGACGGCGGATGCCCGGGCAGTGCGAACGATGCCCCGACCGGTCAGATCGTCCAGGTGTCGTTGCCCGTCAGGAGCTTCTGGAGGTCTGCCGGCTTCGCCTGCTGGGCCTCCGCGACCTGGGCTCGGGCCAGGTCGTCGTAGGTCGGGCGCTGGACCGCCCGGAAGATGCCCGTCACCGCCGGGTTCAGGTCCTGGCCGCCGAGGCGGGACAGGGCGAAGGCGTAGGACGGGTCCTCCCGGTTCGCGTCGTGGACCACGACCTCGGCTTCGTCCACTTCGGACAGCTTCGAGACGCGGAAGCCGTCGCGGTCCTGGACCACCCCGAAGCGCTCGTCCTCCGGGCCGAACACGATCGGCTCGCCGTGCTTGAGCGGGACGATCCGGCGCTGCTTCTCGTCGTTGTCCTTCAGCACGTCGAACGCGCCGTCGTTGAAGATCGGGCAGTTCTGGTAGATCTCCACCAGCGCGCTGCCGCGGTGCTCCGCCGCCGCCTTCAGCGTCTCCGTCACACTCGCGCGATCCGAGTCGATCACCCGCGCCACGAACGACGCCTCCGCGCCCAGGGCCAGCGACACCGGGTTGAACGGGTGGTCCAGCGAGCCGGCCGGGGTCGACTTGGTGACCTTGCCGACCTCGCTGGTCGGCGAGTACTGGCCCTTGGTCAGCCCGTAGATCCGGTTGTTGAACAGCAGGATCTTGAGGTTCACGTTGCGGCGCAGGGCGTGGATCAGGTGGTTGCCGCCGATGGACAGCGCGTCGCCGTCACCGGTCACCACCCACACCGACAGGTCCGGCCGGCTGGTGGCCAGGCCGGTGGCGATCGCCGGGGCGCGGCCGTGGATGGAGTGCATCCCGTAGGTGTTCATGTAGTACGGGAACCGGGACGAGCACCCGATGCCCGAGATGAACACGATGTTCTCCCGCTTGAGCCCCAGCGACGGCAGGAAGCTCTGCACCGCGTTGAGCACGACGTAGTCGCCGCACCCCGGACACCAGCGGACCTCCTGGTCGGACTTGAAGTCCTTGGCCTTCTGCGGTTCGTCAGCGGTCGGCACGCCGGCCAACCCGCCGAGGACCGGGATTCCCAGATCGGTCGTGGTCACGCGGGCACCCCCTGCACAACATCGGTGAGCACGTTCTGCAGCTCCTCGGCCCGGAACGGGAGTCCGGCGACCTTCGTGTAGGACTGCACGTCAATCAGGTAGCGGGCGCGCAGCAGCATCGCCAGCTGGCCGAGGTTCATCTCCGGGACGATCACCTTGTCGTAGCCGCGCAGCACCTCGCCGAGGTTGCCCGGCATCGGGTTGAGGTGGCGCAGGTGGGCCTGGGCGATCGACATGCCCTGGGCGCGCACCCGGCGGCAGGCGGCGCCGATCGGCCCGAACGACGAGCCCCAGCCGAGCACCAGCACGCGGGCGTCGCCGTCGGGGTCGTCGACGGTGAGGTCCGGGACCCGCACGCCGTCGATCTTGGCCTGGCGCAGCCGGACCATCTTGTCGTGGTTGTCCGGGTCGTAGGAGATGTTGCCCTTGCCGTCGGCCTTCTCCAGGCCGCCGACGCGGTGCTCCAGCCCCGGCGTGCCCGGCACCGCCCAGTCGCGGGCCAGGGTTTCCGGATCGCGCACGTACGGCCAGAACTCGCCGGATCCGTCCGGGGCGTTGGGTTCGGTGGCGAACTCGACGCCCAGGTCGGGCAGCTGGTCGACCTGCGGGATCAGCCACGGCTCGGAGCCGTTGGCGATCGCGCCGTCGGACAGCAGCAGCACCGGGGTCCGGTAGGCCAGCGCGATCCGCGCGGCTTCCAGCGCGGCGTCGAAGCAGTCCGCCGGCGAGCGCGGGGCGATCACCGGCACCGGCGATTCGCCGTTGCGGCCGTAGAGCGCCTGCAGCAGGTCCGCCTGCTCGGTCTTGGTCGGCAGCCCGGTGGACGGCCCGCCGCGCTGGACGTCGCACACCAGCAGCGGCAGTTCCAGCGTCACGGCCAGGCCGATCGTCTCGGACTTCAGCGCCAGCCCCGGCCCGGACGTGGTGGTCACGCCCAGCGCGCCGCCGAAGGAGGCGCCCAGCGCGGCGCCGACACCGGCGATCTCGTCCTCCGCCTGGAAGGTCGTGACGCCGAAGTTCTTGTGCTTGGCCAGTTCGTGCAGCACGTCCGAGGCCGGCGTGATCGGGTACGTGCCGAGGAACACCGGCAGCCCGCTGCACTGCCCGGCGGCGACGATGCCGTAGGCGAGCGCGGTGTTGCCGGTGATCTGCCGGTAGGTGCCCGCCGGCAGCTTCGCGGGCGCGACCTCGTAGGTGACCGCGAACGCCTCGGTGGTCTCGCCGTAGTTCCAGCCCGCCCGGAAGGCCAGGATGTTGGCCTCCGCGATCTGCGGCTTCTTCGCGAACTTCTCCCGCAGGAACCGCTCGGTGCCCTCGGTGGGCCGGTGGTACATCCACGACAGCAGGCCGAGGGCGAACATGTTCTTGCAGCGCTCGGCGTCCTTCTTGCCCAGCCCGGTGCCCTCGAGCGCGCCCTGCGTCAGGGTGGCCATCGCGACCTGGTGCACGGCGTAGTGCTCCAGGTCGCCGGTCTCCAGCGGGTTGGCGTCGTAGCCGACCTTCGTGAGGTTGCGCTTGCTGAACTCGTCGGTGTTGACGATGAGGATGCCGCCGTGCGGCAGGTCGCCGATGTTGGCCTTCAGCGCCGCCGGGTTCATCGCCACCAGCACGTCCGGGCGATCGCCGGGGGTGAGGATGTCGTAGTCGGCGAAGTGCAGCTGGAAGCTGGAGACGCCGGGCAGGGTGCCGGCGGGGGCCCGGATCTCGGCCGGGAAGTTCGGCAACGTCGCCAGGTCGTTCCCGAAGGCCGCCGCCTCCGAGGTGAACCGGTCGCCGGTCAGCTGCATCCCGTCGCCGGAGTCACCCGCGAACCGGATCACGACCCGGTTCAGCTTCCGGGTTCCGTTGGACCGGTGCCCGTTCGTCGTACTCAATTGACCCGTTCCCCTTCACCTACAGGCAACGCTCATCCTGTGGCGAACGATACAGCCCCGGTTTTTATTCCGATCACAACCGGGCCCACGCCGTCACGGTCCGCACGCGCCCGCACACAATCCCCCCGGCCACCGCGATCTTCACCGGAACGATCGAGTTCCAGATTCGGCCGCAGGTGACGGCCCCTGTATCGAAGTACCCGGTGTCCGACCAGGACAACCGGCCGCGGAACCGAAATCGGGCCGTGTGACCTCGGCCATACCCCATCCGCCGAGCGTCGTGTGATCCGCGCCACTTCGCCGCGTTTCCCATGATGCGGGAGCACGTTCGCCGGAACGGCCGATACCTTCGGCGCCTCGCCGTCGGTTTACATCACTGCGACGCTCCATCCGCGCTGGAGGAAAACAATGCCGTTGCATCCGGACGCCGAACCGTTCGTCGCGCTCATGCAGGAGTACTTCCCCGATCTCGGCGGCGCGGTCACCGACGCCGCCGAGGCCCGCGCGATGATGAACGCGGGCGCCGCGGAGCGGCCGCGCCAGCCGGTGGCAAGGGTCGAGGACCGGCTCGTCCCCGGACCGCCCGGCGTCGAGATCCCGGTGCGCATCTACTGGCCGCGCGTCGACGGCGAGCCGCTGCCGGTGGTCGTGTACTGCCACGGCGGCGGCTGGGTGCTGGGCGACCTGGAGAGCCACGACGGCGTCTGCCGCGCGATGGCCAACGGCGTCGGCGCGATCGTCATCGCCGTGCACTACCGGCTCGCACCGGAACACCGCTACCCGGCGGCCGCCGACGACGCCTTCGCCGCAACGCGGTGGGCCGCCGAGCACGCCGCGGAGCTCGGCGGCGACCCGGCGCGCCTCGCCGTCGCCGGGGACAGCGCCGGTGGCAACCTGGCCGCGGTGACGGCGTTGCGGGCGCGCGAGACCGGCGGCCCGGACATCGCCTTCCAGATGCTGGTCTACCCGGTCACCGACCACGACTTCACCACTGAATCCTATGTGGACAGCGGGCCGGACTGCCTGCTGACCGCGCGGCACATGATGTGGTTCTGGGACCAGTACGTGCCCGACACCGCCGATCGCGACCACCCGCACGTCTCGCCGCTGCGCGCCGCCGACCTCGCCGGGCTCCCGCCCGCGCACGTCCTCACCGCGGGCCGCGACCCGCTGCGCACCGAAGGCCAGCGCTACGCCGAGCGGCTGAAGGCGGCAGGCGTGCCCACCAGCGTCCAGCACTGCCCGGGGCTGTTCCACGGCTTCGCCGGCGGCGCCGAACTGCTGCCGATCGCAGGCGCTGCGATGGCCGAGGTGCACCGCGTGTTGCGGGAAGCTCTTATACCGGAGGAGAAATGACCGCACCGTCGCCGCGCCCGCACTCCCATCCGTTCGTGCCCTACAGCCCGGAACGACTACCGCTCGCGGACGGCCTGCGCCGCGGGCAGGAGCTCTTCGAGCACCTGGACGCCCGGCGCAGCGTGCGGTTCTTCAGCCCCGATCCGGTGCCGCGCGAGGCGATCGAACTGGCCGTGCGCGTCGCCAACACCGCGCCCAGCGGGGCGCACCAGCAGCCGTGGACGTTCGTCGCGGTGCAGGACCCGGGCCTCAAGCACCAGATCCGGTTGGCCGCCGAGGCCGAGGAGAAGTCGTTCTACGAACGCGAGGACATCCCGCAGTGGCACGGCGCGCTGTCGCGGCTGGAGACCGATGCGAACAAGGACTACCTCGACGTGGTGCCGTGGATCGTCGTCGCGTTCGCCCAGAAGTACGGCGTGGCCGGCGCCGGGCGGCAGAAGCACTACTACGTCAACGAAAGCGTCGGGATCGCCTGCGGGCTGTTCATCACCGCGCTGCACACCATGGGCCTGGCGACCCTGACGCACACGCCGAACCCGATGGGGTTCCTGACCAAGATCCTCGACCGGCCCACCAACGAGCGCCCGTACATCGTGTTCCCGATCGGCTACCCGGCCGCCGACTGCGAGGTGCCCGACCTGACCCGCAAGCCGCTCGACGAGGCCCTGATCTGGCGCTGACACCCGGAAGCCGCGCGATTTCACCGATCCCACCCGCCCGCTGGGCAGAGCTCCCAGCTGCGCAAGAGGGCCGTGCGTACCTTTTGTCGCTCTGGCAACAGAAAACACGCACGGTCCCTGACCAGTGGAAACCGTCGGGCACTGGGCAGGTGCACCGCGGATGTGGTTCGTGCCGATGCGCTTGCGGAACACCCCGTGCGCGCTCGTGAACGGCAGCGGTCGTCAAACCATCACCGCTCACGGGACAAGACGGTCGTGAGTGATCGTGGTCGCCGGAGCGGCCATGATCACTCACCGCATTCGACGTGCGCGGGCGGGGCTGCGGTGTTGGGCTGGAACCGACACCGGAAGCTGAAAAGGGGTGGGTGCGGTGCCCGAAGAGGTCGACGTCGTCGTCATCGGCATGGGCCCGGGCGGCGAGGACGTGGCGGCCCGGCTGGCGAACGCGGGCCTGGACGTGATCGCGGTCGAGTCGCGGCTGGTCGGCGGCGAGTGCCCGTACTTCGCCTGCGTCCCGACCAAGATGATGGTGCGGGCCGCCGACGCCCTCGGCGAGGCGTGGCGGGTGCCCGAGCTCGCCGGTCAGGCCACCGTTCGGCCGGACTGGACGCCGGTCGCGAACCGCATCCGCGACGAGGCGACCACCGACTGGAACGACGAGATCGCGGTGCGGCGCTTCGAGGACACCGGCGGCAGGCTGGTGCGCGGCGTCGGGCGGATCAGCGCGCCCGGCGAGGTCACCGTCGGCGATCAGGTGTTCCGGGCCCGCCGCGGCATCGTGCTCAACCCCGGCACCGACCCGCTGGTCCCGCCGATCGACGGCCTCGCCGAGAGCCCCTACTGGACCAATCGCGACGCGGTGCCCGCGACCCGGGTGCCGGAGTCGCTGCTGGTGCTCGGCGGCGGGCCGGTCGGCGTGGAGTTCGCGCAGGTCTTCGCCCGCTTCGGCGCCTCGGTGACGGTGCTGGAGTCGCGGCCGCGGCTGCTGGCGATGGCCGAACCGGAGGCCTCCGAAGTGCTGGCCGGGGCGTTCCACGCCTGCGGCATCGAGGTCCGCACCGGCTGCGCCGTGGACCGCGTCAAGCACGACGACCAGTTCCAGGTGCACCTGGAGTCCGGCGAGGTGTTCACCGGCGAAAGCCTGCTGGTCGCCACCGGGCGGCGCACCGACCTGCGCGCGCTGGGCGTCGCGGCCGTCGGGCTGGACGAGCAGGCGCGGACCATCCCGGTCGACGGGCGGATGCGGGCCACCGACGGCGTCTGGGCCATCGGCGACATCACCGGCCACGGGGCCTTCACGCACACCTCGGTCTACCAGGCGCGGATCGCGGCCGCCGACGTCCTCGGCCAGGGCACCGAGGTCGCCGACTACCGCGCGATGCCCTCGGTCATCTTCACCGACCCCGAGGTCGCCACCGTCGGGCTGACCGAATCCCGGGCCCGGGACGCCGGGATCCAGGCGCGCACCGCGATCACCCAGATCCCCGCGTCGACGCGCGGCTGGATCCACAAGGTCGGCAACGAGGGCATCATCAAGCTCGTCGCGGACGCCGACCGGGGCGTCCTGGTCGGCGCCACCGTGGTCGCGCCGGCGGGCGGCGAGATCATCGGGGCGCTCGCGGTGGCGGTGCACGCGGAGGTACCGGTGCAGCGGCTGCGGGAGATGATCTTCGCCTACCCGACGTTCCACCGGGCGATCGAAGCGGCCCTGGTCGAGCTGGACGCCTGACGCGCCGGTCAGCGGCCTCCGCCGTGCGACTCCCGGCGGCGCCGCTTGCTGGCGTACATGTCCCGGTCGGCGTCGTGCAGCAGCATGTCCGGTGCGATCGCGGGGTCGGCGGTCGCGGTGTAGCCGACGCTGGCGCGCAGCCGGATCCGGACCCCGTGCACCGACACATCGGTGTTCAGGTGCCGCTCGACGCGATCCCGCAGCGCCCGCGCGGCGTCCTCGTCCGGCAGCAGGCTGACCACGACGAACTCGTCGCCGCCCATGCGGGCGACGGTGTCGCCGGCGCGCACCGCCAGCTGCAGCTCCCGCGCGGCGGCGATCAGCAGCTGATCCCCCAGCGCGTGCCCGAAGCGGTCGTTGACCGGCTTGAGCTGGTCCAGGTCCGCCAGCACCACCGCCAGCACGCCGTTGCCGCGCGCCAGCTGCTGCAGGCCGTGGTCGAGCCGGTCGGACAGCAGCGCTCGGTTCGCGAGCCCGGTCAGCGGGTCGTGCAGCGCCAGGTGCGCGAGGCGGGCGTCCACCAGGCGCTGCTCACCGATGTCCTCGTACTGGCTGACCACGTACGCCGGGGTTCCATCGGCACCCGGCACCGTGGTCGCCCGGATCAGGATCCAGATCGGATGGCCCTGCTTGTGCCGGTAGCGCTTCTCCACGCTGGCGCTGTCCACGTGGCCCTCGACCAGTTCGGACAGCACCGCCATGCCCTGCTCTTCGTCTTCCTCGTAGGTGATGTCGGTGAACGACATCGAGAGCATCTCTTCGCGCGTGTAGCCGAGCATGGTGCAGAGCGTGTCGTTGACCGCGGTCCACGCGCCCTTGAGGTCCAGCAGCGCCATGCCGATCGGGGCGTTGGCGAAGCTGCGCTGCCACAGCAGCTCCGCCTCCCGGCGCCGCGTGATGTCCTGGATCTGGGACAGGAAGTGGATCGCCCGCCCGTGGCTGTCCCGGATGAACGACCGCGCCACCAGGGCCCAGATGACGCTGCCGTCGGAGCGGATGTAGCGCTTCTCCAGCAGGTCCGGGGACTCCATCGGCCCCTCCGGGTCGATGTCGTCGGGGTGCGTCACCGCCCGGTAGTCCAGGCCCTCCAGCTCCTCCCGCCGGTAGCCGAGCATCCGGCACATGGCCTCGTTGACGTACAGGTACCGGCCCTGCAAGTCGAGGATCGCCATCGCGGACGCCGCCTGGTCGAAGACGCGCTGCCACGGCACGCCAGCGGCGAAATTCGGCTCCGAGGGGGACATGAGAACCGAACCATAGCGGGCGCGACCGCGGCACGCATCGGCGTGGTGGCCCACCGTGCGTGTCAGGCGTCGCCGCGGTTCATCGCCAGCAACCGGTCCAGCACGGTCGGTGACGCCTTGACCCCGTCATGCTCGTACTCGTTGGTCACCCACACCCGCGCGCCGCGCACCTGCTGCGCCGACTCCAGCGCCTGGTCGCGGTCGACGAACATGTCGTCGTGGTAGACCGCCGCGGCGACCGGCACGTCGTTGCGGGCCAGCCGGTCGAGGTCGTAGAGGTGCGGCCAGTCGGACTTGGTCGCCAGCAGCTCGGCGGCGTCCCGCAGGGGCACCAGCGCCGGGTCCTGCTCGAACATCCAGGGGTAGATCATCTCGCCGGTGAAGTTGACGCGGCCGCCCCGGGACCAGTCGAACTCGTCGAACTCCGCGCGCACCCGCTGCGCCGACCACTTCGAGGCGGTGCCCTGGCAGTAGATGGATTCGTGCAGCGCCGCGTACAGCGGGCGCTCGGCGAAGGAGAGCGCCGCGTCGACGCCGCGCAGGAAGGTGTCCGACAGGACGTCGCCGGCGAACGCCTCCTCCAGGTGGTAGTGCAGCGCGTCGAACCGGGACGCCTGGCCGAACTGGATGCCCAGGGCCTGGAAGCGCTCCGGGGTCAGCCGCTCCCCCGTCGGCATGATCACCTCGTGCTCGGCGAGGTGATCGACGACGCGGCGCGCGATGGCGGCGTCCTCCGGGTAGCGG
The DNA here is from genome assembly GCF_040654735.1 of Saccharopolyspora sp. NPDC050642. Taxonomy (NCBI): domain Bacteria; kingdom Bacillati; phylum Actinomycetota; class Actinomycetes; order Pseudonocardiales; family Pseudonocardiaceae; genus Saccharopolyspora; species Saccharopolyspora sp. NPDC050642. Next base: position 250,779 of record NZ_JBFAIN010000003.1, read on the forward strand.
GCGAAGTAGGCGTCGTTCTTGCGCAACGTGCGCGGATACGCGGCTCGGTAGACGTCGTCCGCGTGCCCGGTCAGCGTCGGGATGCCGCCAGTGATCATCACCTGGCGCAGCCCCTCCGGCGCCAGCGAGAGGTAGGTCAGCGCGCAGAAGCCGCCGAAGCTCTGCCCCAGCACCGACCACGGCTCGTCGCCGATCAGCTGCTCGCGCAGCACCTCGGCGTCCCGGACGATCGAATCGGCGCGCAGCAGGCTCAAGTGCTCGGCCTGCTCGGCCGTCGACAGGCCCGCCAGCGTCTGGCGGTTGGCGGGCGTGCTGCGCCCGGTGCCGCGCTGGTCCAGCAACAGCACGCGGTAGTCCTGGAGGGCGCGGCCCAGCCATGCGCTGGTGCTCAGCGGCCGTTCCGCCTTGCCGCCCGGTCCGCCCTGGAAGTAGACCAGCCACGGCAGCGCCTGGTCCTGCTTGCCGGGGGCCACCACCTCCCTGCCGAAGACCTCGATCTCCCCGGCGCCCGGGTCGTCGTGGCGCAACGGCACCCGGAAGACGTGGTCCCGGGCCACCAGGCCCGGACGGCGGTACGTGACATCGGACATCGCGATTCCTCCACAGTGGACCGATATTCCAGGGACGGCACGGGAACGGACCCGAGGATCTCTCGGCGAGGCCGGTCCGACACCGCGCGTCGGACCGGGGTCCGCAATTTCCATTGAAACCGAAGGTTCGATTTCAATGGAAATTGCGGAGGACTCGGGAACCGCTCCCGCGCCGTCGTGCGGGCCGGCCGCGGATCAGTAGCCGGGGGCGCCGATCTCGCGGCAGATCCGCACCAGTTCCGGGTGCACGTAACGACCCTCGAGCTCGATGGCCTCGCCGTCGAGGTAGATCGACGGGCCGAGCACGCTGCCGTCGGTGTGCGCAGCCGCCACCCACGGCTCGCCACCGATCCACGCGCCCTTGGTGCCGATGCCGATCTCCACGCAGCCGAACACCCGCTCGTCCTCCACGATGCGGCCGGTGGGCACCAGCACGCCCGGGTTGAAGCCCAGCGACCAGTGCGCCAGCCGGAACATGTTCGGGTCGTCGAAGGACTCCATCCAGTTCCGGAACACCTCGGCGTCGCGGTCACCGGTGATCTCGGTGACCACGCCGTTCTCCACCTTGCAGCGCACCGGGGAGCGCAGCAGCCCGATCTCGGCCGGCGGCCACAGCGCGCCGTCGAACACGAGGGTGCCGTTCTGGGTCTCCTCGATCGGGTTCCAGGAGATCTGGCCGGAGAGCATCACGGTCTCGCCCGGCTTCTCGGCGGGCTTGCCGCGCAGGTTGATCGGGCGGCCCTGGTTGCGGCCGACCAGATCGGTGCCGTTGGCGGCGGTGATGCGCACCTCGTCGGCCTGCTCCAGCAGCGCGACCAGCGCGCGGCCCAGCCGCATGACGCCCTCGAAGTCGGGCTTGCCGACGGTGTCGACCAGCATCGGGATGTCCATGCCGGTCAGGTTGGTGTAGCGGGCGCCGTTCGCGATGGCCGCGCGGAAGGCGTCGCTGTGCATGATGTAGGCGACGCTGAACTCGATCCACACGTCGGCCTTGGCGATCGCGCCGGCCACCGGGGCCGGCGGTTCCATCGCCGAACTCGGCCGCGTCTCGTACCAGATCACGGTGGGCGTGGCCCCGGCCGCGGCGACCGCCTGCGCGGTGAGCTCCACGACGCGCCGGTCGGTCGAGGTGTCACCGGTGAGCACCACCTCTTCCCCCGGCTTGACCAGCATGACCTGCTCGACGAGCTTGCGGGCGCCGATCGCGGCCTCCCACGACAGGTACTCCGGCCGGGATTCGACTCGGCTCACAACCTCCACGACAACTCCTCAAATTTGTTCGACGAACTCATCTTGCGTAGCGGCGCCGGTAGCGGAAACCTCAGACGCCGCCTGGACTCCGGGATCCCAGACTTGTGTATGGCCAGGATCTGCCCGACGCCGATCTGCATGACGACTCACTTGGACTCGAAGATCCGGCTGGTCGAATAGAGCGCGTCGCCCGCGATGAGGCCCGCGCCGACGAGGTTGAGGTCCTCGTCCGCCTTGTCGCCGCGCCGCCAGCGGTAGACGATCCGCACCACGAGGGCGCCGAAGACCAGCCAGCAGGCCTGCGGGGTGGCGATCAGCAGGCCGGTGGCCAACAGCACGCCCATCTGCCGGTTCGCGCCGCCGAGCAGCTGGATCAGCGCGCCGGGAATCGCCCACAGCAGCAGCGTCATCAGCACGTTCGGGTCGGACAGCCCGGCGTGGATGGTGGCGGCGTAGACCTTGGCGACCGGCGGCAGCAGCCCGTCTCCGAAGAAGGCCTGCCAGGACACGGCGACCGCGACGGTCGCCACCGCGAAGCCCACCAGCGAGGAGAGGTACTGCTGGAACCGGCCGGCGCGCTCGAAGGCGTCGTAGGGCCGGTGTTCCTTGCGCAGCAGCCAACCCGCCTTGAAGTCGTAGCCCATGTCGGCGAACGCGGGCCCGGTCGCGGAGGTGTAACCGACGAACAGCGCCAGGGCCACCGGCGGCACCCCGAGGATCAGGCCGAGCACCAGGAAGATGAGCGTCACGGCGAACGCCGGGAACCAGCCGGAGTGCATCGCGGCGAGGCCCACGATGATCTCGTGGATGATCGCGGCCAGCGCGGCGGCCAGGACCCAGAGGATCAGCCCCGGCACCGACAGCTCCGAGATCAGCCCGCCGGCCAGGGCGACGACGGCGGAACCGACCACGAACAGCACGTAGCCCTGCAGGACTCCCTTGCGCAGCGCCTTCTCGTCGACCTGCGGCACCTCGCTCGGATCGATGGAGGTGGTGCGCTCGGCCTTCCCGTCCTTCTTCCGGAACATCAGGTAGGCGGCCTGCCCGAGGGCGACCAGGCCGGCGCCGATCATCACGCCGTGCGGGATGTAGAGGCTGCCGATGTTGATGTGGAACCAGGTCGGGCTGTACTGGCTGAACAGCAGCCCGATGCCGAACATGGCGAGCGCCCAGACGTTGCCGATGAAGGCCACGCCCGCCGCCGAGACCGGCAGCTTGAAGAACGCGCCGATGAACCCGAGGACGGCACCGCCGGCCAGCACGGCGGCCCGCCGGCCGCCCTTGTCCCCGGCGATGATGGTGTCGGCGGCGGCGATGCCGGGCGGCCAGGCGGCCTGCGCGGGCAGCAACCGCGAGTTGAAAAGCCGGTACAGCACGAAGGAATCCGCGAACAACCCGATCGCGACGCCGACGAAGACCGGCCACACGAGGTCGGCGCGGCCGAACGCGAAGGGCACCGCGATGGGCGCCAGCAGCGAGTTCGCGGCGGCGAAGGTTGAGCCGGAAACGGCGCTCTGCACCAGGTTCTGGCGGTGCACGGAGCGCATCTTGCGCAGCGCGGCGACGTTGATCCGGCCGATGATCATCGCGATCAGCGCGCCGATGACGGAGGTGTTGGCCGAGATCCCGAGCGTGGTGATCAGGTGCAGGCCGATTATCGCCCCGACCACGGAGAGCACGATGGTGATCACCAGCACGGTGGGCTCGAATGCCCGCGGATGCGCGCGTTCGGCGCCGGCCACGGGGTCGCTGATGGTCATGAGCAGCCTTTCCGGAAAGCGGTCGGTCAGCTGGGCGACCCGGCATCGCCGGGCGCGAGTCGGCTGGACAGGTCGGCGCCCGCGGCGCGCAGTGGGGCGGTCAGCTCGTCGATCCGGCCGGTCACGCGTTCGGCCGGTCCGATCAGCGTCAGGGAGGCGACGGTCGCGCCGGCGAGCAGCAGCGGCACCGCGACGGCGCCGACGTTGGCGTCGAACTCGCCGTCGGAGACAGACATCCCGGTGTCGGCGACCTCCTGCCACCGCTGCGCCAGCTCGGCGTAGGTGGTGGGGGTGTTCGGGGTGAACCGGGTGAGCGGCTCGGGGCCGAAGAGCTCGCGGACCTCCTCCAGCGGCTGCCCGGCGAACAACGCGTGCCCCGAACACCCAGCGTGACCGGGCATCACGTGCCCGACGATCGCCGAGTAGCTCAACGGCCCGCGCGCGTCCACCGCGGCCACCGTGCGGTAGGAGCCGCCGTGCGCGACGTTGAGCACGGCGCTCTCCCCCGTCTCCCGGGCCAGCTTCGCGAGCACCGGCCTGGCGATCAGGCTCAGCGCGCCGCTGCGCTCGGCGACCCGGGCGAGCTGCGAAATCGCCGGCCCGAGGCGGTACCGCCGGGTTTCGGGGTCGGCGAGGACGAAGCCGCGATTGGCGAGCGTGGCCAGCAACCGCTGGACGACGGACTTGTCGAGCCCGAGCTCGCGCCCGAGCTCGCTGACTCCCCACTCCGGCCGCTGGTCGGAGAAGGAGAGCAGCACCTGCATGGCCCGATCCGCGGTCTGCAGGAGTCCCGAGCTCGCCAAACCGGCCTCCAAACCTATAGTGTTGCGATATGCACAACGCTGTCGCTATTTGCGCACCGCGTTGGGGGATACGGTGCGCCCGGCCAGCGGGTTTGTCAATACGTTGCGCCCGAAGTCGGATCACCACGGTGCGTTACTCTCGCGAGCACCGATCCAGCGGAGCGTGAGGTGAGGGCATGGCGGAGACTTCGGTGGGCCGCGCCGTCGAACTGATCCGGCAGATGATGCGCAGCCAGGAGCTGCTGCCGGGGCAGCCGCTGCGCCAGGAGGCGCTCGCCGAACGCCTAGGCGTCAGCCGCGTGCCGGTCCGCGAGGCGCTGAAGGCGCTCGAAGCGGAGGGCGTGGTGCGCCACCAGCCGAACGTCGGCTACACGGTGGCCCGGCTTTCGGCGGAGGAACTGCGCCAGGCGTACCTGATGCGCGCCGCGCTGGAGGCGGTCGTGCTGCGCGAGCTGCCGCGCCTGAGCACGGCGCAGATCATCGAGCTGACCGAGATCAACGAGCGCATCGCGGAGGCCGCCGAAGCGGTCGACGTCCTGCGGATCATCGAGCTCAACCACGACTTCCACTTCGTCATCTTCCGCAGTTCGGGGCTGAACCTGATCGTCGACGAGATCGAACGCATCTGGAAGATGACGGAGGCGTACCGCGCGGTGTACATCTACGACGAGTCGGCGCGCCGCCGGATCGTCCGCGAGCACCGGCAGCTGATCAACGCGCTGCGCCGCGGGCAGACCGAGCGAGCGATCCAGATCATGGACTCGCACCGCGACGCCACCCCGGCCCAGCTCGCCCCCGCTCTCGGCGTCAGCCTGCCGCTGCCGGGGTGAGTCGGAGGTCGCTCCAAAGGGGCTCCGGGCAAAGCTCATCCCGAAGGCGCCCGGCGCCTGACAGCGCCCTGCGTTCCTGACGGCCACATCTCGCGCGCGCCCCCGTTTCGGAACGACTCCTCGGTCCCCGTGGACGAACCCGATACGTCCACTTAGGACTGACGGACGGACGGTCGAGGCAGGGGCAGCGTCGGCTCGGCGGCCGCAGGTCCTCGGGGGCTTCCTGCGGCAGGCCGATGCGCATCACCCGGATCGAACCGTCCGCGAGGCCGATGACGAGCCGGCGACCACGCCATGCCGCTGAAGTGGTCACCGAGGAAGTGGCGCATAGGATCCGGCCGTCGGCGATCCGGCGAATGCACAGATCGCTGCCAGGCTCGCCCCAGGGGTTTCCCTTCGGGAATCCGGCGATGGCCCCGGAGTTCGCCGGAATCCTCGCTAGCACCTTCCGGGTCCTTCGGTTCTGTGGGCGACGCCGGTCCCGGGCGATCGTGGCGGTATGAGCACTCCGGTGGGTGGTGCGGAATTCGGCGTGCGCGCGGGATGGGGTGTCTTGTCCACCGCGTGCCTGTCCACGTTCGTCGTCAACGCCAACACCTCCGCGGTGAGCATCCTGATCCCCTCGATCAGCGCGCACCTGGGAACCCCGATCAACGTGCTGCAGTGGGCGGTGACCGGCTACCTCCTGGTCGGGGCCGCCGTGATCGTCACCTCCGGTGCGCTGGGCGACATCTTCGGCCGACGGCGCCTGTTCCTGGCCGGTCTCGCGCTGTTCGTGGTGTCGTGCGTGCTCATCGCCCTCGCCGGAACCGGGGTGCTGGTCGTGCTGGGGCGCCTGATCCAGGGCGCGGCCGGCGCGACGATCCTGGCCAGCGGGCTGAGCCTGCTCGCGGTGAACTCGTCAGGGGCGGCGCAGATGAAGGCCGTCGCCCTGTGGGGCGCTGCCGCCGCGGCCGGGCCGCTGCGGGGCCGGTGGTCGGCGGCGTGCTCAACGAGCTCACCGGCTGGCAGGGATTGTTCTGGATCGACGCGGCGATCGCGCTGGTGTGCATCCCGTTCGCGCTGCGCGCGGTGCCGGAATCCCGCGACCCGAACCGCGCCCGCACGATCGACCTAGCGGGCACCGGGCTGGTCGCCGCCGCGCTCGTGCCGTTCGTGTTCGCCATGACCGAGGGCTCGTCCTGGGGATGGCTGTCGCCGCCCACCTTGCTGTGCCTGGTCCTGTCCGCGCTGGCCGTGGTCGGGTTCGTGGTGGTCGAGCGCCGGGTGGCCGCCCCGCTGGTCGACCTGGGCCTGCTGCGCAACGCCCTGCTGGTGGGTTCCACCGGCGCGATCCTGATCGGGGCCGGGGCGATCGCCGCGCTCAGCTTCCTGGTGAGCCTGTACTTCCAGGCCCCGCAAACCCTCGGGATGACGAGCCTGCAAGCGGGTCTGGCGACGTTGCCGGTCGCCGCGGTGGTGGTCCTCGTGGCGCCGGTGGTCGCGCCGTTGGCCTACTACTTCGGCGCGCGCCCGGTCGTCGTGGCCGGTTTCGCGATCCTCACGGCGGCGTTCGTGGCACTCGCGGCGGTTCGGCCGTCGTGGTATTACGGCGCGTTCGTCCTCCCGCTGCTCGGCATCGCCGTGGGGCTGGCCCTTTCCAACAGCCCGGCGTCGTCGGTCGCCACCGCGTCCGTGTCGCGCGAGCAGGTGGGTGCGGCGTCCGGGATCTCGAACATGGCGCGCTACGTGGGTGGCGCGGTCATGACGGCCGTCGTCGCCGGGATCTACGCGCAGGTCGCAGTGAAGAGCGCAACCGGGGGCGAGCCGCTCGCGGACTCCCTCGCGACCGGCCTGTCGCGAGCGTCGATCGCGCTCGCGGCCTTCTCCGCAGCGGGCGTGCTGCTCGCGCTGCTGGTCGCTCGCCGCCCGGAAAAGCCGCGGCTCGGCGACTACGCCGCCGCCGCGACCGCGACGACGCACACCCTGCCCACCACCTGACCACGCCGATGCCCGCGCGCATCGCGGGCGGGCGCAACCGGTTCCTCATCGGGCTAGGTGATCGCAGAAATTGAATACAATTTTGTATGGACTCCGTGCGCGTCGAGTGCTTAACTCGGGCCCGACGCAGGCGACGGGAAGGGACGGACATGGCGGATCTCGAGTACCAGGTCAGCGACGGGATCGGGACGATCCTGCTCAACCGCCCGAAGCGCAAGAACGCCTTCACCATGGAGATGATCGACGAGTGGGCCGCGGCCATCCGCTCCGCTCGCTTCGACCCCGAGGTGCGGGTCCTGGTGCTCACCGGCGCCGGCGACGCGTTCTGCTCGGGCGTCGACCTGGACGCCTTCACCTCGGGCGAGAAGTCCGTGCTGGACCACAAGACCGTCCTCACCGACCGGATCCACCAGGTCGCCCTCGCCCTGGAGGACCTGGACAAGCCGGTCATCGCGGCGGTCAACGGCGTCGCGGTCGGCGCCGGCATGGACATGGCCCTGATGTGCGACATCCGGTTCGTCGGCGAGTCGGCCAGGCTCTCCGAGGGCTACGTCCGCGTCGGCCTGGTCCCCGGCGACGGCGGCTGCTACTACCTGCCGCGGCTGGTGGGCACCGCGAAGGCGCTGGAGCTGCTGTGGACCGGCGACTTCGTGGACGCCGAGACCGCGGTGGACATCGGCATCGCCAGCCGGTGCGTGCCCGACGCCGAACTGATGGACGAGACCTACGCGTTCGCCCGGCGCCTGGCCGACGGCCCGCCGGTGGCCATCCGGGCCATCAAGCGGACCGTGTACCAGTCGGCGCGCACCGACCTGCGCACCTCGCTGGACCTGATCTCCTCGCACATGGCCGTCGTGCAGTCCACTGAGGACTCCGCCGAGGCGATGCAGGCCTTCAAGGAGAAGCGCAAGCCCGAGTTCCGGGGCCGGTGACCACTGTGGATGGACTGCTGCGGCCGCGGTCGGTGGCGATCGTCGGCGCCTCGGAGCGCTCCGCGATGGCCGGGCGGCTCACCCGCTACCTGCGGGACTTCGACGGCGCCGTCTACCCGATCAACCCGAACCACCGCGAGATCCACGGGCTGCCCTGCTACCCGTCGCTGCTGGAACTGCCCGGCCCGGTGGACCTGGTGCTGGTGCTGGTTCCAGCGTCGCGCGTGCTGCCGGTGGTCGAGGAAGCGGGCCGCGCGGGTGCGTCCTGCGTGGTGGTGCTGTCGTCCGGGTTCGCCGAGATCGGCGCGGACGGCCGGGAACTCCAGGACCGGCTGGTGGCGGCGGCGAAGCGGCACGGGCTGCGGGTGATCGGCCCGAACTGCCAGGGCCTGATCTACCGGCCCACCGGGCTGACCGCCACGTTCACCGCCGCCGCCGACGGGGAGCAGCCGGGCGAATCCGGCATCGCCTACGTGGGCCAGAGCGGCGCGCTCGGCGGCAGCTTCCTCGGGCTGGCGCGGGATCGCGGGATCGGGCTCACCGCCTGGATCAGCGTCGGCAACCAGGCCGACCTGACCGCGACCGACGCCGCCGAGCTGCTGGTGGCCGACCCGAACGTCCGGGTGCTGGCCTGCTACCTGGAGGAACTGCCCGACGGGGCGCGGTGGGCCCGGCTCTCGGCGCGCGCCGCCGAACTCGGCAAGCACATCGTCGTGCTGCGCTCGGGCCGCTCCTCGGCGGGTGAACGCGCCATCGCCTCGCACACCGGCGCGCTGGTGCGCTCCGGGGCCGCTTTCGACCTGCTCACCCGGGAATCCGGCGCGATCCAGGTCGACGACCTCGACGAACTGCTGGACGTCTCGGTCGCGTTGACCGGCGCCCCGAGCCTGCGGGCGGGCCGCATCGGCGTCATCACCAGTTCCGGCGGGGCGGGCGGGCTGGCCGCCGACCAGGCCGAGGGCAACGGCCTGGCGCTGCCCGAGCTCGACACCGCGACGCAGGCCGCCCTGGCGCCGCTCGTCCCGTCGTTCGGCAGCGTCGTCAACCCGGTGGACGTCACCGCGCAGGTCATCAACGACCACGCGCAGCTGGGCGCGGTGTGCGAGGCCGTCGCGGAGTCCGCCGAGGTGGACGCCGTGCTGGTGGCGCTGACGACCATCGGCGGCGAGCCCGCGGTGGCGGTGGCCGAGTCGATCCTGCGAGCCGCGAAGCGCTCCGCCAAGCCCTTCGTCGTGGCCTGGATCTACTCCCACGACCAGATCGCCGAGGCGGCCTCGTTGTTGCGCCGCAACGGTGTTTCCGTGCTGGGCACGACGACCGCCGCGCTGCGCCTCATCGCGCACCTGGTGCCCCACGACGAGCGGCGCGCCGCCGTCGCCGCGCCGCGCGGCCTGGTCGGCTTCCTGGACCGGCCGGCGCTCACCGAGGCCGACGGCGCGGAGCTGCTCGACGCGATGCGGATCGCCCGGCCGCGGGGACGGCTGGCGGCCGGTCCGGCCGAGGCCGCCGCGATCGCCGGGGAACTCGGCGACCGGGTCGTGCTGAAGGTCCAATCCCCCGATCTGGCGCACAAAAGCGATGTCGGCGGCGTCGTGGTCGGCGTTCCGGCGGAGCAGGTTCGCGACGCCACCGAGGAGATGCTCGAAACCGTCGCCGCGAACGCGCCCCAGGCCCGCATCGACGGCGTTCTGGTGCAGGAACTCCTGCCCGGCGGCGTCGAGTTGCTGGTCGGCGTGCAGGGCGGCGAGGACGGCTATCCGCCGGTGCTGACCGTCGGCATGGGCGGCACGACGACCGAGCTGTACCGGGACGTCGTCTCCGCCCTCGGTCCGGTGGACGCCGAACAGGCCACCGCGTTGTTGCGGCGGCTGCGCGGCTGGCCACTGCTGGACGGCTTCCGCGGCCGTCCGCGCTGCGATGTGGCGGCGGCCGCCGCCGCGATCGCGTCGATTTCTCAGGCGGCCGTGGAACTCGGCGACCGGCTGGGCGAACTGGAGATCAACCCGCTCGTGGTCCACGGGTCCGGCGCCGTCGCCGCCGACCTCGTCGTGACCGGACGAACCCGGAGGTAGCAGATGAGCGGGTCGACGAAGCCCCGCCGGTTCACCCACGCCCGCGCGGTGCTCAGCGGGTCGATCGGCAACACCGTCGAGTGGTACGACTGGTTCGTCTACGCGAACTTCGCGCTGTACTTCGCCGGGCAGTTCTTCCCGAAGGGCAATCCCACCGCGCAGCTGATGAACACCGCCGCGGTGTTCGCGGTGGGATTCCTGGCCCGCCCGCTGGGCGGCTGGGTGCTCGGCCGGATCGCCGACCGGCGGGGCCGCAAGTTCGGCCTGACCCTGTCGGTGACGATGATGTCGTTCAGCGCGCTGCTGATCGCCATCGCCCCGCCCCACCAGCACGCCGGCTACCTCGGCGCGGTGCTGCTGCTGATCGCGCGGATCATGCAGGGCATCAGCGTCGGCGGCGAGTACGCGGCCAGCGCCGCCTACCTCACCGAGGTGTCGCAGCGGGGCCGGCGCGGCCTGGGTTCGAGCTTCCAGTACGTGTCGGTGACGATCGGGCAGCTGCTCGGGCTCGTCGTGCTGATGGTGCTGCAGGCCGTCATGACCGAGGATCAGCTCACCTCGTGGGGCTGGCGCATCCCGTTCGTCATCGGGGCGGTCGCCGCGCTCGTGGTGTTCTACCTGCGGCGCCGGATGCACGAGACGTCGGCTTACGCCGAAGAGGAGTCGCACGACGCGCAGATGCGCCGGGGCACGCTGCGCGAGGTGTGGAAGCACCGCCGCGCCGCGGTGCTGGTGTTCGCGCTGACCCTCGGCGGCAGCGTGGCGTTCTACACCTACACCACGTACCTGACGAAGTACCTGAGCAATTCCGTGGGGCTGAGCAAGCCCGACGCGGCCCGGGTCATGTTCATCGCGTTGTGCGTGTTCACGGTCCTGCTGCCGCTGGGCGGGGCGATCTCGGACAAGATCGGCCGCCGGCCGGTGCTGATCTTCTTCGGCGTCGGCACCACGCTGGGCACCTACCCCATCATGACGTCGATGCAGCGCTGGCCGAGCTTCGGCGTCGCGCTGGCGCTGACCATGCTGGCGTTGACGATCGTGGCCGGGTACTCGTCGGTGAACGCCTGCGTGAAGGCCGAGCTGTTCCCGACCGGCATCCGCACGGTCGGCGTCGCGATCCCCTACGCGCTGGCACAAGCGATCTTCGGCGGCACCGCGGAGTACGTGGCGCTGGCGTTCCGCGACGCGGGCGTCGAGAACTACTTCTTCTTCTACGTCTCGGCCTGCGGCCTGGTGTCGCTGCTGACCTACCTGCTGATGCCAGAGACCAGGACCGCAGCGCTGAGCCGCGCCGAGCAGGAGCTGCAGAGCAGCGGAAAGGAGACCGTCGCATGAGTCCGCTGTCCGACCTGCGCCGGGAAGTGCGGGACCTGTGCCGGAGTTGGCGAGCCGACGGCCGGTACCGGCCGCGGCCGGACGCCTGGCTGCGGTCCTTCGACCTCGACTTCAGCAAGGAGCTCGCCGAGCGCGGCTTGCTGGGCATGACCTGGCCGCGTTCGGTGGGCGGCGCCGAGCGGTCCAACCTGGCGCGGCTGGTGGTCACCGAGGAACTGCTGCGGGCGGGCGCGCCGGTGGCCGCGCACTGGATCGGCGACCGGCAGATCGGCCCGTCGATCCTGCGGCACGGCACGTCGCGGCTGCAGCAGGAGATCCTGCCCGGCATCGCCGCGGGCGAGTTCGTGTTCTGCCTGGGCATGAGCGAACCCGATGCCGGCTCGGACCTGGCCGCGGTGCGCACCACCGGCACCCGCGTCGCGGGCGGCTGGCGCATCGACGGCCGGAAGATCTGGACCAGCCACGCGCACCGCGCCACGCACGCCTACCTGCTGGCGCGCACCGAGAAGTCCGAGGTGAAGCACGCCGGGCTGACCGAGTTCGTGCTGGACATGAGCGATCCCGGGGTGTCGGTGTCGCCGATCGTCGACATGGCCGGTTCGCACCACTTCAACGAGGTGGTGTTCGAGAACGTCTTCGTGCCCGAGGAGCGGGTGATCGGCGTCGAGGGCAACGCCTGGCGGCAGGTCACCGAGCAGCTCGCCTACGAGCGCGGCGGGCCGGAGCGGGTGCTGTCCACGTATCCGGTGCTGGAAGAGCTGCTGGGCGGCGGCAACGAAGACATGGCGGCCGAGGTCGGCGAGCTGGTGGCCCGGCTGGCGACGCTGCGGGCGTTGTGCGCGCAGGTCGCCGCGGCGGTCGACGCGGGCGAGGCTCCGGTGCAGGCCGCCGCGACGTTGAAGTACCTCGGCACCGCGTTCGAACGCGACGTGCTCGAATGCGCCCGCCGGGCAATGGATTCCGGGATCGTCTCGCCCGAGAGCACGCTGGGCGAGGCCATCCTCGCCTCGCCCGGCTTCAGCATCCGCGGCGGTTCCTCGGAGGTGCTGCTGTCCATCCTCGCCAAGCAGGAGGCCCGACGTTGAGCAACTCGCTGATCACCGAGGTCGCCGCGGACGTGCTGTCCGGGGCGTCGCCGGAGGCGCCGGAGGGTGCGCTGTGGCCGACGCTGGTCGAACTGGGCTGGCCGCAGGTCGGCATCCCCGAAGAGCGCGGCGGAGCAGGTGGGACGCTGGGCGACCTGGCGGAGCTGATCGCCGCGACGGCGGCGAGCGGCGTCAGCGTGCCGCTGCTGGAAACGTCGTTGGCGCAGTGGATTCTCGGCGAGCAGCTCCCGGCGGGGCTGGTCGTCGCGGCCACCGGCCTCGACAACGTCCCGTGGGCCAGGCACGCCGACCACGTCGTGGTGTGCCCCGAGCGGGAATCCGCCTACCTGGTCGAACCGAACGGCGACGTCGAGCACGGGCAGAACCTCGCCGGTGAACCGCGCGACACGATCCGGGCTTCGGGGGCCACGACTCCCCTGCCCGACGCTCCCCCGCACGACGCCGTGCTCGCCCGCGCCGCTGTGCTCAACGCGTCCGCGCTGCTCGGCGCCGCGCGCGGCGCGTACGCGCGCACCCGCGAGCACGTCACGCAGCGGGAGCAGTTCGGTCGCCCGCTCGTCGCGCTCAAGGCGGTGGCCAACGGGCTGGCCGAGATGAGCACCCACCTGGTCGCCACCGAAGCCGCAGTGGCGCGGGCGGTGCGGATCCACGAGGAGGACTCCGCGGAACGCGCCTTCGCCGCCTCGGCTGCCGCGAAGATCACCGCAGCCCGGACGGCCACCAGCATCGCCCGTGCCGCGCACCAGCTGCACGGGGCGATGGGCGTGACCCGCGAGCACTCGCTGCACCACGTCACGCGGAAGTTGTGGGCGTGGCGCGACGAATACGGCAGCGAGCGCCGCTGGTCGGCGGAGCTGGGACGGGCGGCGCTCGCGACGGGCGAGACCGGCCTGTGGGAGCAGTTCACCGCCTGAGCCGCCGTCACCCGCCCTTCGAGCTCATCGGCACCGCCGAGTCGAGCGCCACGCTGGTGTCGCGCAGCTCTTCGGGAAACGCCGCCACCGCGCCGATGCCGCGGCCGTGGTCCAGGCGCTGGCGAACGGTCGGCCGGACCTCCAGCTCCAGGTCGGCGGATTGAGCGAGGCCGCACAACAGCAGCATGCGCTCGTCGTACCGGTCCTGGCCGATGGCCGACTGGACCGCGGCGAGCAGCACGCCGCGCGCCGCGGGGTCCGGGCAATGGCGTTCGCCGCAGAAGATCCCGGCGAGGCCCTTGCCCGGCTCGTGGCGCAACAAGCCGCGCTCGACCAGCGCGAACCGGTGCAGGGCCAAGGCGGCGCGGCCCCGCCGCCGGACCCAGCGGCGCAGGCGGACCGACCCGCCTTCGGCGGCGCTGCCTTGCGCCAGCTCGGCCAGCAGCGCATCCGCCCAGCCCAGGCCGGTGCGGGAGGCGTCGAGCAACCGGATCGCGGCATCCGACGGGAAGTAGACGTCGAAGCCGAACTTCTTGCTCTTCCGGATCCGGACCAGCAGCCTGCGGCGCACTGCGAGCTCGGCGAGTTCGGCTGCGGCGCAACCGGCCACGACTTGGCTGGCGTCGTGCACCGTGCCGTTGCCGTGGTGCGCGAGCACGACGAATTCCTCGGGCAGGGAAAGGCGCGCTGGCAGGGCCATGCGCACGACCGTGCCAGAACCGCGCCTGCCCGGGTTCGGACCGGCCCGAAGGGGCAAGCCGGACTGCCCGCCCCCGCACCATGTCCGATGCCGGGCCGCAGCCCGTATTCTGATGGCGTGACGGCGGCATCCGAATCCTCTGCCCACAACGGCTCCGCCATCCCGCGCGGCCAGGGCGGCGACGCGCTTTCCGTCGCGGCGCGCGAGATCTTCGCCGAACGCGGGTACCACGGCGCGTCCATCCGGGACATCGCCAAGCGGGCCGGGCTGAGCCTGTCCGCGCTGTACTACTGGCATTCCAGCAAGCAGGAGCTGTTCGCCGGGCTGCTGGAGGACAGCGTCAACGACTACGTGCAGGCCTGCGACGCGGCCCTGCGCGACTGCGGCGACGATCCGGCCGAGCGGCTGAGCGCGATCGTGCGCGCCACCGTGGACTACCGGGTGCGGCGGCGGGTGGAAAGCACCATCGCGGTGCGGGAGATCCGCAATCTGGAGGACGAGCACGCGCGTCGGCTCGGCGCGCTGCGCGAGTCGGCGACCCGGCTGTTCCAGGACATCATCGACGACGGCGTGCGGCGCGGGGAATTCCGCTGCGAGCACCCCGCCGAGGCCCGCCGCGCGATCCAGGCCGCCTGCAACGCGATCCCGCAGTGGTACGACCCGGAAAGCGATGTGGGCGCGGCCGAACTCGCCGACCGCTACGTGGCGATCGCGCTGCGCGTCGTCGGCGCCTGACGGCTCAGAGCTCGCGGACGAAAGCCGCGCAGTCCGGGCAGTCGTCCAGGTACCGGTGCCGGCAGTCGGCGGTGTGCCGGAGGTACGTGATGGCCTGCTGCGTGCGGCGGACTTCGCTTTCGAGGGCGGCGATCTTCTCCCGCACGACCGCCTGCGCCGCCGACTTCTTCGGCGCCATGGCGGCGGTGACCTCCGGCAACGAGAGTCCCACGCGCCGTAGCTTCAGCACGGTGCGCGCCTGTTCCAGGGCGGCGTCGTCGAAGATGCGGTAGCCGTTGCCGTCGCGGGGCACGGCGAGTGCGCCGGCCTGTTCCCAGTGCCGCAGCACGTGGGCCTCGATGCCGAGCTCCGCGGCCGCTTCCCCGATGGTCCTCACCACGCGCACCTTGCCTTCATGTCGACCTGAACCCCTAGTGTCCGCGGCATGTCTGGAACCATTCTCCCCGCGGTCGGCGAGCGGACCTCATCGATCCTGGTCACCGGCGCCACCGGCAACCTCGGCCGGGAAGTCGTCGACCGGTTGCGAACCCGCGGTGTGCGGGTTCGCTGCATCTCGCGCCGCCCGCTGCCAGGAGTCGAGTCGGTGCGCGGCGACCTCACCGACCCCGCCGTCGTCCGCTCCGCGCTCGCAGGCGTGGACGCCGTGCTCCTCATGTGGCCGCTGCTCGACGCGGCCCCTGCCCACGACCTGGTCGCCGAGCTCACCGCGGCGGCGCCTCGCGTCGTCTACGTGTCCTCGACGGCCATCGACGACGAGGCCGCCCGCCAGAGCGATCCCATCGTTCAGGTGCATGCGGACGTGGAAGCCCTGCTCGGAGATTCGGGCCTGCGGTGGGTGGCGTTGCGCAGCGACACGTTGGCGTCCAACGCCCGGGGCTGGGCGGCTCAGTTGAAGGCGGGCGATGTGGTATCCGGCCCGGACATCGCGCGGACGGCCGTCGTGGACGAGCGCGACGTGGCCGATGCGGCCGCGGCCGTGCTGCTCGGGGACGACGACCAACGTGGACCGTACGTGTTGACCGGCCCCGAGATCCTCGGTCGTGCCGATCAGGTCGCCTTGCTCGGTGCCGCGCTGGGACGCCGCCTGCGCTTCGAGGCCGTTCCCCCGGATCTGGCGCGATCCCGGATGCTCGCGGACGGCCGTCCCGAGCACCTGGTGGAGGCGCTGGTCGCCGCTTCGGCGCACCGCCCGGAGTCGGGCCTCATCACCGACCACGTGGAGCGCCTGACCGGCCACCCGCCCGGCACCTTCGGGCGCTGGGCCCTCGACCACGCGGCCGATTTCGCGTGAAATCGCCGCCTCTCCCGCCACCGGGAAGCAATTTCCGGGCCGCGAAGTTGACCTCCAGCATTGTCGAGGTTCTAGCCTCGAGCGCATGATCGAGAACTTATCCGCGGACTCCCGGAGTCGTGAGCGGCAATGACGACAAACGACACCGCGGCCGACACGCCGGTACCGCCTGGATTTCCCCGCGTGCTGCTGCCCTTCCGCCGTTCCTCCTACCGCAGGCTCGCCGCCGCCCTGTTCTTCGCGCTGTGCACGAGCGGCCTGTGGGTGGTCGCGCAGGTCTGGGAAGTGGTGCGGATCGGCGGCGGCGCCAGCGAATTGTCCTTCGTCGCGGCGGCGGCGTCGCTCGGCGCGCTGCTGCCCCTCCTGCTCGGCGGCGCGGTCGCCGACCGGGTGGCGCAGAAGACGATCCTGATCGTCGTCCAGGGCGCCCACACGCTCGTCCTGACCACCGCGGCCGTGCTGGCGCTGACCGACCAGCTTCGGTTGTGGCACCTCGTCGTGGTCGCGTTCCTGGGCGGCACCGCCACGGCGTTCTACTTCCCCGCGTACTCCGCGTGGTTGCCCGCCTTGCTGGCCGAGGACGAGCTCATGGCGGTCAACGGGTTCGAGGGAATGCTGCGGCCGACCATCCAGCAGGCCGCCGGGCCCGCGGTCGGCAGCGTCATCATCGCCGCCGCCTCCCCCGGCGCGGCGATGGCCGTGGCCGCGGCGACGGCCTTCGCCGCCTTCTGCGCGTTCCTGGCGGTTCCGCGCACTCCGGTGCGCAGACGGGACGATGCGCGCAGCGTCGTCGCCGACATCGCCGAGGGATTCCGCTACATGGTGGCCACGCGGTGGCTGCTCGCGTCGCTGCTCTTCGCCTCGCTCATGGTGATGATGCTGATGGGCCCGCTGCAGGTGGTGCTGCCGTTCCTCATCAAGGACCGGCTCGGCGGCGGGGCGGAGCAGCACGCGTTGGTGCTGGCCGCGTGGGGGATCGGCGGCGCCGTCGGCTCGCTGGTCATGGGCTCGCTGCGGATGCCCCGCCGCTACCTGACGGTGCTGATCGGGCTGTGGGGCGTGAGTTGCCTGCCGCTCGTGGCCATCGCGTTCGCGGGCGAGCTCTGGATCATCGTCGCGGCCGCGTTCGCCGTCGGTGCGATGTTCTCCAGCCCGATGGTCCTGTGGGGAACGCTGCTCCAGCGCCGGGTTCCGCCGCACCTGCTGGGCCGGATCACCAGCCTCGACTTCTTCGTGTCGATCGCGTTCCTGCCCGTCTCGATGGCGGTGGCGGGCCCGGTCGCGGAGCTGATCGGGACGCCGACGACCTTCTTGGTCGCCGGAACGGTGCCGGCGATCGCGGCCGTGGCGGCGATCGTCTTGGGCAGGCTGCCCGCCGACGAGCTCGCGCATCCGCTCGCCCCGGAGCGCTCCGCCTAGCCGCGCGCACCAACGCTGGGCGGATCGAGCGAACGGCCTGTTCACCTCACCTACCGAGACGAACAGGCCGTTCACTCCACACCAACAACACCAAATGGACGGAGCGAACGGACCATTCACTCCACCCACCGAAACGAACAGGCCGTTCACTCCACACCTGGGTTGCGGACAGGCTCTGCGGCTGTCAGGCCGTCGGGAGCGTTCGCGGTGCTCCTGTCACTGTCCGTCCAGCAGGGCCACCGGGACTTCTACGTGGCGGGCTCGGAGGAATTCGCCGACCGCCTTGCCGATCGGGTCGACCCGCAGGTTGCTGGAACCGCCGGTGCCCAGCAGTCCACGCAGGACGAAGTGCACCGCGCGGAGGTTGGGGAACTCGTGCCGGATGATCTCCAGGTCCTTCGCCTCCGGCATGAGCCGTCGCAGCTCTTCCGTGCTCAGCAGGCCGCGCAGCCACGGCCAGGCCTTCGGGTCGTCGACCCACAGGCCCACGTTGCTGTTGCCGCCCTTGTCGCCACTGCGCGCGTGCGCGATCCGGCCGAGCGGGACGCGGCGCGTTTCGCCCGCCGGGTTCGGCTCGGGCTCGGGATGCGCGGGCTGGACAGGTTGTTCGGTGGCCGGCGGCGGAGCGATCTGGATCCGGGTGCCGTCGTCGAGCACTACCTCGTGCGGCACGGCGTCCATCGCCAGCAGCGACGGCCAGTAGTCGATGCGCGGCTTGGGCGTCCCGGACTGGCGGGCGGCGCTGTCGGTGTAGAAGCCGGGGATGCTCGACAGGAACAGGCCGCCGAGTCCTTCCGCCAGCTCCTGCAGCGGTGCCCGCTCCGCGGCGGTGGCCATGATGCGCACCTGGACCGTGGCGTCCCACTGCCGTTCCGGGTCCTCCGCCGCGGTGCCGAGGGCACTCACGTCGAGCTCCGCTTCCGCGCCGTCGAGCAGCGCCTCGGCCTGGGCTCGGATCAGCGCGACCTTCTCGTCGATGTCCAGCCCGGTGGCGTAGAGCGTCGAGACGAGCTGGTGGCCGATCGGGGCGAACACCGCGACCTTGGTCGTGGGCGGTGGCGGCGATCCGGTGGTGCCGGAGAGCTCCACCCGGTCCGGGCCGATCTGCCGCAGCCGCACGGTGTCCAGGTGCGCGGTGACGTCCGGGTTCAGGTAGCGCGGGCCCTGGATCTCGTACACCAGCTGCGCGGTCACGGTGTCCACTGTGACCGTTCCGCCGTCGCGGGCGTGCTTGGTGATGATCGCGGTGCCGTCGGCGGCGATCTCGGCGACCGGGAATCCCGGCGCGACCATGCCGGGCACCTGGGTGAACCCGGAGAAGTTGCCGCCGACCGCCTGCGGGCCGCACTCGATGATGTGCCCGGCCACCACCGCGGCGGCGAGTTCGTCCCAGTCGGTGTTGCGCCAGCCGTGCCACCAGGCGGCCGGGCCGACGGTCAGCGAGGCGTCGGTGACGCGCCCGCAGACCACGATGTCGGCGCCTTCGCGCAGCGCGGCCGCGATGCCCCAGCCGCCCAAGTAGGCGTTGGCCGCGATCGGCCGGACTCCCCAGTCCGACAGCGGCGCGCCGCTGTCGAGGCTCTGCAACGGGTGCCCGGCCGCCTGCAGGTCGTCCAATGCGGACAGCACGTTGTCGCCTTCGACGTGCGCGACGCGCAGCCGCACGCCCGCCTCGGCGATCAGCGCCCGCACGGCGTCGGCCAGGCCCGCCGGGTTGAAGCCGCCGGCGTTGACCACGACCCGCGTGCCACGTTCGGCCAGCGTCGCCAGGTGCGGGCGCAGCTGGTCGAGGAAGTACTCGACGAAGCCCTTCGACGGGTCGCTGCGGTGCCGGGCCGCCAGCATGGCCAGCGTGAACTCGGCGAGGTAGTCGCCGATCAGCACGTCGCACGGATCGCCGGCCACGGCCTCCGCGAAGGCGCTGCGCCGGTCACCGAGGTAGCCGGAGAAGCCGGCGATGCGGATCGCCCGGGTCATGAGTTCCTCCTCTTCCGCGGTCGTGGGCGTTCGTTCCGGTAAGAACCGGCATGAACGCTCACGAGAGCTCTTGCACCGCTTGCCAGGCTGCTTCGGCCTGGCGCAGTTCGTTCTTCGCGCGGGCTTCGGCGACGTAGCCGTCGTCGCCCATCACACCTGCCAGGTAGCGGGCCCGCACACCGGCGCTGATGCAGCACGACCGCCACCGCTGGAACGCCACGTAGTACGGCAGGTCCGAAACGTCGCGGCCGGCGAGCGCGACGTAGCGGTCGATCAGCTCCGCGCGGGTGGGGAAGCCCGGTTCGGCGGTGGGTCCGAGAGCGGTCGCGGGAGGCAGTTCGTCGCCCGGCTCCACCCAGGTCGCCAGCAGCCAGCCCAGGTCGGCGAGCGGCTCGCCGAGGGTGGCCAGCTCCCAGTCGAAGACCGCCAGCACCTCGCCGTCCGGCGAGAACGACAGGTTGCCCGGCCGGAAGTCGCCGTGCACGATGCCGGTCTCTTGCCTCGGCACCTTCGCCAGCAGCGCGTCGTGCACCGCGTCCAGCAGCGGCAGGTCCGGCGCGCCGGACTGGTGCACCTGCCGCTGCCAGCGGCGGAGCTGCCGCTCCAGGTAGCCGTCGCGGCGCGCGACGTCGCCCAGCCCGACCGAGTCCGGGTCGACGCCGTGCAATGCCGCCATGCACTCCACCGTCGCCAGGCCCGCGCGCCGCCGCGCCGCAGCCGAGAACGACTCCGCCGAATCCGGACCGGCGAGCACGTGGCCGTCGACGAAGCCCATCACGTAGAACTCGGCGCCGGTCACCGACTCGTCGGCGCAGTACGCGAGCGGATCGGGAACCGGCACGCTGGTGCCGTGCAGGGCGGAGATGAACCGCCACTCGCGGCTCATGTCGTGCGCCGTCGTGAGCACGCCGCCGGTGGGCGGGCGGCGCAGGGCGCGCACCTCGCCGTCGGCGTCGACGACGCGGTAGGTCAGGTTCGACCGCCCGCCGGAGACGACCGAGAACGTCACCGGCGGGCGCAGCCCCGGCACGTTCTCGGCCAGCCAGCGCTCGGTGTTCTCCGGCTCGATGCCACGCAGTTCCACGTCAACCTCGCACTACCTAGGCGTTCCAGTGACAGCCGCTTCGAATCAGTCCTTCACGGCGATCTGCTCGCGCAGTTGGCGTTTGAGGACCTTGCCGGTCGGCGTCCGCGGCAGCGCTTCCGCCCGCACCACCACGTGCGCCGGGACCTTGAAGGCCGCGAGCCGCGCCGCCACGTGCGACCGGAGTTCCTCCGGGGACACCGGGGAATGCAGGTTCACCACCGCCGCGACCTCTTCGCCGAGCGTCGGGTGCGGCAGGCCGATGACCGCGACGTCGGCCACCTCCGGGTGCTCGTGGAGGGCCGCTTCGACCTCCGCGCAGTACACGTTCTCGCCGCCGCGGATCACGACGTCCTTGAGCCGGTCCACCACGTACACCCAGTCGTCCTCGACGTAGCCGAGGTCGCCGGTGCGGAACCAGCCGTCGATGAAGGATTCCGCGGTGGCCTGCGGGTTGTTCCAGTAGCCGCGCACGATGTTCGGCCCGCGGAACCACAGCTCGCCGATCTCGCCGGGCGCCGCGTCCTCTGCGGTGGCCGGGTCCACGACGCGCAGGTCCGTGCCCGGCATGCAGCGGCCGACGCTGTTGGAGCGGGCGAGGTAGTCCGCGCCCGCGTTGCCGACCACCGCCGAGGTCGTCTCGGTGAGGCCGTAGCCGTTGGAGGGCGCCACGCCGGTGCCGAAGGCGCCGATGCGCTGCACGAGGTCGGGCGGGATCGGTGCGCCGCCCATGTTCACGCCGTCCAGCCCGGCCACCGCGTCGCCCTGCTCGACCAGGTCCCGCATCACGGTCGGGACGCCGGCCGCGCTGGTCAGCCCCTCGGTCTTGATCAGCCGCGCCGCGGCCTCCCGGTCCCACCGGTACATGGTGGCCAGCTTCGCCCCGGCCAGCGTGCCGAAGTACAGCGTGGTGAGGCCGGCGATGTGGAACATCGGGAAGGTCAGCAGCACGCCGGGCTGCGGTCCCTCGCCCAGCGGCGGGAACTCGCCGCCGTTGGCCAGCGCCGCCTGCACGCGCCGGTTCACCACCGTGTTCAGCAGGTTCGTGCAGTGGTTGCGGTGCGTGCCGATCGCGCCCTTGGGGCGGCCGGTGGTGCCGGAGGTGTAGAGGATCGTGGCGTCGTCGTCGGGTCCGATCGACACGTCCGGCAGGTCCGCGTCCGCGGGCAGCGATGCCAGCAGCTCCGCCCACTCCCGCACGCCCGGCGCCGGATCATCGCCGCGGACCTCGATGACCGGGATGTCGCGGTCCAGCAGGGCGGTTCGCTGCGAGTCGGCGAACACCAGCTTCGCGCCGCAGTCGGTCAGGCCGAAGCGCAGTTCCGCGTCGGTCCACCAGGCGTTGAGCGGCACCGCGACGAGCCCGGCCGCCTGGATCGCCCAGAAGATCGGCACCCATTCCGGGTAGTTGCGCATCGCGATCGCCACGCGGTCGCCGGAGACCAGGCCGTACTCCTCGCGCAGGCTGCGCGCCAAGCCCGCCACCAGCCGGTAGTGCTCCGCGTAGGTGCACCGGTAACCGTCGTAGACGAGGAAGTCGCGCGCGCCGTAGCCCTGGCTGAACAGCGCCACGTCGCGCAGCGTCGTCGGCCCCTTGGCGTACACACGCATCGGGATGCCGCCGACGTCCTGCGGCACGATCTCGAACTCACCGCCCGGACCGGTGAGCTCCGCGAGCAACCGCCGTCGCTGGTCCTCCGGCACGTCCCCTCCTCGAGTGTCCACAGTGGTTGATCAAGCTTCGTAGTTGAGGCGTAGTCCTGGGCAATGCCACTCTGTGGCGTAGAGGATGCCCCAGCCGGACGAGGTGATGTACGCGGTTCGCAGGTCCGGGCCGCCGAAGCAGATGTTGGTGACGTGGAAGTCGTGCTTCGGCGGCTTGATCACGTCCTTGAGCTCGCCGTCCGGCGACACCACGCTGATCCCGCCGGTCACCAGCGTCGCCACGCACACGTTGCCCTCGGAGTCCACGGCAAGCGAGTCCAGCAGCTGGTAGCCCTCGAAGCCGTGCAGCAGCTTGGCTCCTGCCGGTCCCTTGCCGCCCCGGCCCAGCTTCCCCGGACCCTCGACGTCCCAGTACCAGACTCGGCCGGTCGACGTTTCCGCCACGTAGACCCGCGAACCGTCCGGCGACAACCCGACCCCGTTGGCGTCGGCCAGCGGGTAGGCGATCTCCTCGATGCGGCTGCCGTCGGCGGTGGCGTAGTACAGTCCGCCGCGGTCGGTCTCGCGCGGGCGGCGCTTGCCGAGATCGGTGAAGTAGAAGCCGCCCTCGGCGTCGAAGACGATGTCGTTGGGGCCGCGCAGGCCGTGGCCGTCCACGGCGGTGTAGAGGTCGGTGACCCCACCGTCCGTGGTGACCCGCTGGATGCGGCCGCCGATGTAGTCGTCGGGCTGCATGCCGGGAACGTCCCGGCCGCCGACGTCGTGCCACTCGAACCCGCCGTTGTTGCAGACGTACACCGCGCCGTCGGGCCCGATCGCCGCCCCGTTGGGTCCGCCGCCGCAGTCGGCGACCACCGAAACGGCGCCGTCCGGCGCGACCCGCGACAGCGTGCCGCGCTTGATCTCCACCAGCAGCACGGAGCCGTCGGCGAGGGCCACCGGCCCCTCCGGGAACTGCAGGCCCGATGCGATCGTCGTCAGCTCGGTCATGAGATTCCTCTCGGATGCCGCGGATTGGCCACCGCGAGCCGGTCGAGCACCTGCTCCCACACGGCGGCGGCCGTTTCCGGTTTCCAGGGATCGAGTTCGCCGTCGCGGATCGCGCAGGCCAGCGCCGCCCGGTCGGCGAGCCCCAGATCCGCGAGCCGGCCTCGGTGCCGCTGTTCCTGCCGCTCCCCCAACGCCAGTTCACGCTCCACAATGGACAGGGCGTTCGCGGCGACCCGGGACTGGAACCGCATCCTCCCGGTGCTGCCCGGCACGACCTCGTCGCGCAGGAAGTCCGCCACCGCCGCGACGAGTTCCGCCGCCGAAGGCCGCCCGTGCAGATCCGACACCGGCGCCCGGCGTTCCTGCCCGGGACCGGCCGGGCGCGGCACGCCGAGCTCGGCCAGCAGGTCGTGCTCCTGCTCGCAGACGCGCCGGCCGATCGCGGCCAGCTCCATCGACGGCCGCTCACCGCTGAGGTGCCGTTGCGCCTGCGAGCGGCAGATCACGCCCCACCGCGCGGTGCCGAGGATCTCCCACCAGCGCACCGCATCCGGGTCCGGCCGCCGCCCGGCGATCTCCGCGTAGCCGTCGAAGAGCTCCTCCCTGGTACCGAAACCGCCGACCGGCAGCGGCGAGCCGAACCGCCAGGCGTTGACGCACAGCCAGCCCAGGTCCTCCATCGGATCGCCGAGGTGCACCAGCTCCCAGTCCAGCACCGCCCGCAGCCCGTCCGGGCCGACGATCAGGTTCCCGTTGCGGAAATCGCCGTGCACCAACGTTCTTCCGGTGTCGGGCGGCCGGTTCGCGCGCAGCCAGCGGAACGCGATCTCGACCGCAGGCAGCGGTTCGCCGAGCTCCTCGTAGGTCGCCACGAGCTGGTCGAGCGGGTCGGCCGACGGCAGGTCCGGCGCGGGGACGCGGTGGATCAGCGCCGCCGCCCGGCCTAGTTCGCGAGCCAGTTTCCCGCGCGCCGCGGCGAATTCCGGCTCGCGCAGCAGGCGCCGGGGAATCGACTCGCCGTCGACGTGCTCGGTGAGCACGTACGGCGAGCCGAGGATCGAGGCATCGGTGCTGTGGTCCACCAGCAGCGGCACCGGAACGCCGGCGGCCCGCGCCGCTTCCAGCACCACCGCCTCGCGCGCCATGCCCTCCGGGCGCGCCGCGCCGACCGGGTCGCGCCGCAGCACCAGCCGCCGGGATCCCCCGTCGAGCTCGACGAACCACGTCTCGCGGCTCGCCCCGCCGCTGGCCTGCGCCAGCCCGGTCACCTCGACCGGCCGGCCGAGCACTGCGGGCAGGCGACGCGCGAGCCCGTCCAGCGGCTCCGCCGCGCTCACCGGCGCCGCCCCGGCCCGGCGAAGCCGAACAGGTAACCGGCGACCTTCCGCTTCTGCACCTCTTCGGAACCTTCGGTGATCCGGTAGCGGCGGTGGTGCCGGTAGATGTGCTCGAACGGGGTGTGCCGGGTGTAGCCGAGCCCGCCGTGCACCTGCATCGCCTGGTCGGCCGCCTCGCACACCAGCCGGTTGGCGCGGAAGTTGCACATCGACACCCGGTCGCTGATCTCGAAGTGCGGCCTGCGGTCCAGCTCCCAGGCGGTCTTGCGCACCAGCCCGCGCAGCAGCTCGGCGTCGGTCTGCAGCTCCACCAGCGGCCACTGGATGGCCTGCCGGTTGGCCAGCGGCTGCCCGAAGGTGATCCGCTCGCGGGCGTATTCGACGCTGCGGTCGATGCAGTACTGGGCCGCGCCGACGCCCGAGGCCGCCTGCCTGATCCGGTTCTCGTGCACGAAGTGCTGCGCCAGCGCGAGCCCGCCGCCGACCTCGCCGAACACCGCCGAATCCGGCACCCGCACGTCGCGCAGGGTCACCTCGGCGTGGTCGGTGGGCATGTTGAAGGTCCACCAGTGGAAGTCGACGGAGAAGCCCGGCGCGTCGGTGGGCACGATGAACGCGGTGATGCCGGTGGCCTGGCCGGGCTCGCCGGACGTGCGGGCGAAGACGATGTCGTGGGTCGCGGAGTGCATCCCGGAGTTGAACCGCTTGGCGCCGTTGATGATCCAGTCGCCGCCCGAGCGGACCGCGGTGGTCTCCAGCCAGGTGGCGTCGCTGCCGTGGTCCGGTTCGGTGAGGCCGAACGCGAGCCGCTTGCGGCGCGCCAGCACGGGTTGGAGGAATTCCTCGCGCTGCTCCGGGGTTCCGAACGCCAGCAGCATGTGCACGACCGGGAAGTTGCCCACCACCGACGACTCGTTCTGCAGGTCGTTGTGCAGGCCGAGGCCCTTCGCGGCGAGGTGCTCGCGGATCACCGCCATGTCGAAGTTGGTGCCGCCCGAACCACCCACCTCCGCGGGCAGCCCGTAGCGCAGCCAGCCCGCCCGGTCGGCGCGGCGGAACATCTCGCCGAGCAGTTCCTCCCACTCCCGGCGCGGCGTGCCGCCCGCCTCGAAGTCGGTGCGGGCGAATTCCCGGCGGTGGTCGAAGAACCGCTCGTTGTCGTCCTGCTCCTGCAGCGGGCGGATCTCGGAGTCGATGAACGCGTCGAGCGCGGCGAGACGGCTGACCAGCTCGGCCGGGAGAGCGAAGTCCATGCGTTCTCCTCATGTGTCCCATCGGAATGCGGCGGGGATCACCCCGCACCGCCGCCGGTTCTCGCGGCGTCGTCCGGTGAGGACGGCCCCGATGCCGCGGACGTGCACAGGCCGGGGATCCCGCAGGGGCCGCAAGCCCGTCCTGAAATCACCTCTTTAACGCTCGTTCAGTGACCCTAGACACGGCGCGGCCGGTAGCACAAGAGGACGAACGAGGGCGTTC
This sequence comes from Saccharopolyspora sp. NPDC050642, assembly GCF_040654735.1. Lineage (NCBI taxonomy): Bacteria > Bacillati > Actinomycetota > Actinomycetes > Pseudonocardiales > Pseudonocardiaceae > Saccharopolyspora > Saccharopolyspora sp. NPDC050642. Next base: position 277,026 of record NZ_JBFAIN010000003.1, read on the forward strand.
TTGACGTCCCGCTCGACCGCGCCATAGCGTGCGGAAATCCCTGGTGCGCAAGGCGTAGTGCCCGCACCGGTTCCAGTGCTCTCAGGAGGGTTCGTGACGACAACGGCCGAGCAACGGGTCAGCTGCACCATCACCGACGGCGTGGCGGACGTGCGGCTGAACCGACCGGACAAGCTCAACGCGCTCGACCAGGCCATGTTCGACGCTCTGGTCGCGACCGGGCTGCGGCTGCGCGACGACGACGGCGTGCGGGCCGTGGTGCTCTCCGGCGAGGGCCGGGCCTTCTGCGCCGGCCTGGACTTCGCCAACTTCCAGCAGATGGCCGACGGCAGCGGCCGACTGCCCGACCGCAAGCCCGTCACCACCGAGCCGATCGGCCCGGCGAAGGCGCGCGGTCAGCAGGCGGCGCACGTGTGGGCGACGCTGCCGGTGCCGGTGATCGCGGCGGTGCACGGCGTGGCCTTCGGCGGCGGCCTGCAGGTGACGCTGGGCGCGGACATCCGGCTCGTGGCGCCGGATGCGAAGCTGTCGGTGATGGAGATCAAGTGGGGAATCGCGCCGGACATGACCGGCACCCAGCTGCTCCCGGAGCTCGTGGGCCGCGACGTCGCCAAGGAGCTGACCTACACCGGCCGCGTCATCAGCGGCGAGGAAGCCGCCGCCCTGGGCCTGTGCACCCGCGTCGAAGCCGACCCGCTGACCGCGGCTCTCGCCCTGGCGGCCGAGATCGCCACCAAGAGCCCGGAAGCGATCCGCTACTCCAAGCAGCTCCTCGACATGGCGGGCCACGTGAGCCTCGCCGAGGGCTTCGAGGCGGAGCAGGCCGCGATCAAGGCCCTGATCGGCAGCCCGAACCAGGTCGAAGCGGTCAAGTCGAACCTCGAGAAGCGCGCCCCGAACTTCGCCGACCCCACCACCTGACACCCGACGTGCCAGTCGCGGCGGTCCGCGGTTTCAATTGAAACTGTGCCTGAGCACGGGAGACCGGACCACAGTTTCAATTGAAACTGTGGTCCGGTGTCCGGGACCGCTGGGAGGGACAGTTTCAATTGAAACTGCGGCGAGGGGTCAGACGCCGTCGGGGCGTTGGGGCCAGGGCGGGATGAAGTCCGGGTAGTCCTGGCTGACCTTGAGCGGGAACTCGGCCGGGCGCTTGGCCAGGAACGACGCCACGCCCTCGGCCGCGTCGGCGCCCGCGCCGAGGTGGTTGATGCCCTTGGAATCCAGGCGGTGCGCCTCCCACGGCGAATCCGCGCTGAGCATGCCCCACAGCAACTGGCGGGCCACCGCGACCGAAACACCCGAGGTGTTGTCGGCGATCTCGCGGGCGATCGCCCGGGCCGCCGGGAGCAGCTCGTCGTCGGGGACCACGCGGGAGACCAGGCGACCCGCCAGCGCCTCCTCGGCGCCGAAGACCCGGCCGGTGGCCACCCACTCCATCGCCTGCGAGATGCCGACGACGCGCGGCAGGAACCACGTGGATGCCGCCTCCGGCAGGATGCCGCGGCGGGCGAAGACCAGGCCGAACTTCGCCGACTCGGCGGCCAGCCGGATGTCCATCGGCAGCGTCATGGTCACGCCCACCCCGACCGCCGGGCCGTTGAAGGCCGCGATCACCGGCTTGCGCGACGCCGCGATGCGCAGCGCCACCGTGCCGCCGCCGTCGCGCGGCACACCGCCGATCTCCCCGGCCGCCCACCGGTCCTTCGCGCGTTCGGCGTCGGCATCGGCGTTGAAGGTGTCCGAGCCGGAGCTGAGGTCCGCACCGGCGCAGAAGCCGCGGCCCGCGCCCGTGACGATCACCGCGCGCACCGAGTCGTCGGCGTCGGTGGTGTCGAAGGCGTCGATCAGCTCGGCGCGCATGACGTGCGTGAAGGCGTTGAGCTTGTCCGGCCGGTTCAGCGTGATGGTCGCGATGCCGTCGGCGGCCTCGTAGGCGATCTGCTGGTAGCTCATCGCACCATCCACTCGCCGGTGAACACCGCTTCCACCTTGTTCACGAACGCCTCCCGCGCGGCCGGGCCGTCCGCGGTGGCGAAGTTGACGACCTGCGCGCGGGCCTCGTTCTCCAGCGCCTCCCGGAAGCTCTGGTGCGCGCCGGCGTGCAGCATGTCCTTGCTCTGCGCCATCGCGATCGGCGGGCCCTGCGCCAGCCGCCCGGCGACGTCGGCGACGAACTCGTCGAGCTCGTGGTCCTCCTTGATCCAGGTGACCAGCCCGAGTTCCAGGGCTTCCTTCGCGCCGATGATCTCGCCGAGCAGCGCGAGCCGCTTCGCCTGCTGCATCCCGACGATCCGCGGCAGCAGCCAGGAGCCGCCGAAGTCCAGCGACAGGCCGCGCTTGGAGAAGATCTGCGAGAACCGCGCATCCGGCGTGGACACCACCAGGTCGCAGCCCAGCGCCAGGTTCCAGCCCGCTCCGACGGCGACGCCGCGCACCTTCGCCACCACCGGCTTGGGCAGTTCGTACAACGCCAGCGCGACATCGTTGATGCCGTGCATCCGGTGGAGCGGGTGCTGCGAGCCGCGGTCGGTGCTGAGGTCCGCGCCGGCGCAGAAGTCACCGCCCTCGCCGGTGAGCACCACGGCTCGCACGCTGTCCTCGGTCGCCGCGTGCTCGAGCGCCTTCTGCAACGCCAGCCAGGTCTGCCCGTCGATGGCGTTCTTCCGGCGCGGCCGGTTGATCGTCACCGTCAGCACGGGGCCGTCCTGGGCCAGCAGAACCGTGTCACCGTCCATTGTGCTCACACGTTCCCATCGTTTCGCGTGCGGCGGCGCGACCCGCCAGCCGTGTATCGTTCGTTAAGTTAGCATCCGGTGGCATCACCTCCCAAGCATCGATCGGCGCTTGAAAACCACGCGGCGCAATGGAAAAGTCGAGGCTCGGGCGCCTCGGCGCGCGCCGAGATCCGACCCCGGCGGGGAAGGGGAACGATGGCCATCAACGACGATGACGACTTCCTGCGCGCGGCGATAGACGAGGCCGAAATTCCGGCGCTGCTGCCCGCGCTGGCCCAGCTGACCGGAGACCTGTCGCTGCTGCGCGACGACCTGCGACCCGACCCGACCGACCGGTTCAGCCCGCAGGGCGCGCTCGGCGACGAGCAGCTGGCCGCCGCCCGGGAGCTCGCGCTACGCGCGCTGGCCGGGTGGCGCGACCGGGGCTGCCCGGCGGCTCCGGAACTCTCCGACGACCAGGTCCGCCGGCTCATCGAGTTCTCCACCAGCGGCGCATTGGACGGCTATCTGCCGCTGCTGGTGGAGGAACTGGCCCACGACGGCGACCCGGGCCGGCCCGACTGGACGAAGGCCGAGCTCGCCGCCGACGCGCCGCTGCACGTGGTGATCATCGGCGCCGGGATGTCCGGACTGGCCGCCGCGCACCGGCTGCAGCAGGCCGGGGTGCCGTTCGAGATCCTCGAGAAGAACTCCGACGTCGGCGGCACCTGGCTGGAGAACACCTACCCGGGTTGCCGGGTCGACGTCACCAACCACCTCTACAGCTTCTCCTTCACCGACAACCACGACTGGCCGGGGCACTTCTCCACCCAGCGGGCGCTGCTGGACTACTTCCGGGACTTCGCCGACGAGCAGGACCTCAAGCGGCACATCCGGTTCGGCACCGAGGTCGTGGCGGCGGAGTACGTCGAGGCCGAGCACTGCTGGGAGCTGGAAGTCCGCGACGCCGGGGGCTCGCGGCGGCTGCGGGCGCAGGCGGTGATCAGCGCCGTCGGCCAGCTCAACCGGCCCAGCTACCCCAAGATCAGCGGCCTGGCCGACTTCGCCGGGCCCAGCTTCCACTCCGCCCGCTGGGACCACGACGTCGACCTGACCGGCAAGCGCGTCGCGGTGATCGGCACGGGTGCCAGCGCCGTGCAGTTCGTGCCGATCATCGCCGAGCAGGCCGCCGAGGTGCACCTCTTCCAGCGCACCCCGCCGTGGCTGGTGCCCACCCCGGACTACCACGACCCGGTGCAGCCGGGCCTGCGATGGCTGTTGCGCAACGTGCCGCACTACGCCCGGTGGTACAGGTTCTGGCTGTTCTGCCGCTCCGCGGAGGGCGTCCTCCCGGCCGTCGCGGTCGATCCGGACTGGACCGGCGATGCGCGCTCGGTGTCCGCGCGCAACGAGGAACTCCGGCAACTCCTGGTCGCCTACCTCGAGATGAGCCTGCCCGACGATCCCGAACTGGTCCGCAAGGTCACCCCGCAGTACCCGCCGGCGGCGAAGCGGATGCTGCGCGACAACGGCACCTGGCCGGCGACGCTGCGGCGGGAGGACGTGCACCTGGTGACCGAGCCGATCCAGGAGGTGACCGCGACGGGCGTGCGCACCGCCGACGGGCGCCAGCACGACGCCGACGTGCTGATCCTGGCCACCGGATTCCAGGCTTCGAACTTCCTGACGCCGATGCGGGTCACCGGCCGCGACGGCGTCGACCTGCACCAACGGTGGGGCGGCGACGCCCGCGCCTACCTGGGGATCACGGTGCCGGAGTTCCCGAACTTCTTCATGATCTACGGGCCGAACACCAACATCGTGGTCAACGGCAGCATCATCTTCTTCTCCGAATGCGCGGTGAACTACATCGTCGGCTGCCTGCGCCTGCTGCTGGAGCGCGGCTCGGCGGCGCTCGAATGCCGCGCGGAGGTGCACGACGGGTTCAACGCCGACGTCGACCGCGCCAACCTGCTGATGAGCTGGGGCAAGTCCACAGTGCACAGCTGGTACAAGAACGAGCACGGCCGGGTGGCGCAGAACTGGCCGTTCTCCCTGATGGAGTACTGGAAGCGCACGAAGCGGCCCGATCCGGCCGACTTCCTGCTGCGCGGCGGAGAAAGCGAGTGAGCATGTCCGAAGTGGAGTACCGGCAGGCGCGGTTCTCGGCACCGGCCGGATCCACCGATGTCCTGCTGATCCGGCACGGCGAATCCGAACCGGCGCGACCGGGCCGGTCGTTCCCGCTGGTCGACGGCCAGGGCGACCCGGAGCTGGCGCCGGCGGGCCGGGAGCACGCCGAGCGGGTCGCGCGGCGCCTGACCGGCGAGGACCTCGACGCGATCTACGTGACCACGCTGCGGCGAACGGCCCAGACGGCGGCGCCGCTGGCCGCCCGCCTCGGCCTGACGCCGCGGGTCGAGCCCGGCCTGCGCGAAGTGCACCTGGGCGACTGGGAGGGCGGGCTGTTCCGGCAGAAGGTCGCGCAGAACGACCCGGTGATCCAGAAGATGCACGCCGAGCAGCGCTGGGACGTCATCCCGGGCGCGGAATCCACCGAGGACCTGACCACCCGGGTGCGCGAGGCGATCGAACGCCTCGCCGCCGCGCACCCGGACCAGCGCATCGCGGTGTTCACCCACGGCGGCGTCATCGGCCAGGTGATGGCCATGGCGGCGGGCTCCCGCCCGATGGCGTTCCTGGGCGCGAACAACGGCTCGATCTCGCAGATCGTGGTGACCGGGGACCACTGGATCATCCGCCGCTTCAACGACTCGGCCCACCTCGACGAAGGCCTCACCTCCTCCGCCTCCGCCCTGAGCTGACCACGCGGCACCGGTTGCCGGAGCTGCGCCTCCCCGCGCACGTGGGCGGGCAGAACGGGCCATCTCGGGTCACAAACGGGAGTGCAGTGGACCAGGACCACGACCGTGCCCCGTTGTGGGCCGGTCCCGGTGTGGGGCGGAAGTGCTTGCTCGGGTGACTGTCGAGATCGTCGAGTTCCGCGGCACCTCGCACCGCACCGGGGAATGGCTGTTCGCCATCGACCCGGAGGAGGGATCGTCGTCATGCGCCTCGCCTTGCGCATGCCAGGAGGAACGCGGGCGAGCGCCACGTGACGGCCCCGCACAGATTGAGGGCCCCCGCACCTGCGGAGACCCTCAACGAAACGCTGCTCGAGTCAAACGAGCGTCTTTCGCACTTCTGAACTCCACTGATCCCCTCACCATGGGGCTCAGGACTACGAACGTCCTTGCCGTTGGACCATGCGTTCCTCTCGGGGCTGTCGTGACGTCGCCCCTACGGTTTCCTGATCCTTCCAATCGCTCAACCGCACCTTCAGTACACACCTGAACAGGGCAAACGTCAATGTTCGCGCCTCGATGGTCTTGGCGAACTCCTCGGACCGCCCCGCTCCCGGCACGCTGGCGCGCCGGGAGCGGGCCTTTCGGTTCCGCCCGAAATCGCGACTACTTCAGGCCGAGAGCCCGGACGGCCGCGGCGGGATCTCCTTGCGTCATCAGGGCGATCGCCGGGGTGGTGACCCCGTGGGCCATGTACTGCTGGATCCGCTCCCGGCAGTGCGCCGCCGGCCCGTGGACCACCAGGTCGTCGACCACGCTGTCCGGGATCGCCGCCAGCGCCGCCTTACGGTCTCCCGACTCCCACGCCTGCCACATCGGCTTGAGCTCCTCGCGCCCCAGCCACTCGTGGAACGCCCGGTACACCGGCACGTTCATGTACGCCGCGATCTGCCGCCGGGCCACGCCGCGCGCCGTGTCCGCGTCGGTGTCGGGCATGACGAAGATCCGCGCCACGATCTCCTTGTCCGGCCCGCCCTCGTGCACGTGCGGGACCACGGTGCGCACGTCCTCCGCGGACAGCCAGTTGATGATCGCCCCGTCCGCCTCCCGGCCCGCCAGCCGCAGCATGCCCGGCCGCAGCGCGGCGACCAGCAGCGGCGGCGGCGGATCGGCGACGACGCCCGCGGTGAAGCCCTGCACCTGGAACGTGTCGTAGTTCTCGGTGACCTTCTCGCCGCGCAGCGCCTTGCGCAGGAACCGCAGCGTGTCGCGCACCCGTTTGTAGGGCTCCTCGAACGGAATCCCGTTCCAGCGCTGCACGATCACGTTCGACGACGTGCCGATGCCCAGCGCGAACCGGCCCGGCGCGGCCGCCGCCAGCGTCGCCGCGCTCATCGCCAGCGTCGCCGGGCCGCGGGTGTAGACCGGGACGATCGCGGTGCCCAGTCGCAGCTCCGGCGCCCACGCGCTGGCCAGCGCCAGCGGGGTGAACGCGTCGGCTCCGTTGGCTTCCGCCGACCACACGTCGGTGTAGCCCAGGTCCGGGAGTTCGGTGATCAGCTCCCGCTGGTCGGCCAGCGGCAGCCCCTGGAACGGGACCGTGATGCCCCAACGTCGTTCCACGACAATCCCTTTCGTCGTTGCGTCACGGACGCGCGTAGCGCGCCTTGAGCTTTCCCTTGACCAGCTTCCCCGTCGGGGTTCGCGGGAGCTCGTCGAGGAAGTCCACGCTGCGCGGCGCCTTGTAGTGCGCCACCCGCTCCCGGGCGTAGGCGAGGATCTCCCGCTCCAGCTCCGGTCCGGGCTCGGCGCCCGGAGCCGGTTGCACCACCGCCTTGACCGACTCGCCCATCTCGTCGTCGGGCACCCCGAACACCGCGACGTCGAGGATGGCCGGGTGCAGCGCCAGCACGTTCTCCACCTCCTGCGGGTAGATGTTCACCCCGCCGGAGATGATCATGAACGCCTTGCGGTCGGTGAGGAACAGGAAGCCGTCCTCGTCGAGGTAGCCGAGATCGCCCATGGTGGCCCAGTTCTCGTGCTCGGCGTGCTTCACCGACCGGGTCTTCTCCCGGTCTCCCAGGTATTCGAAGGTGATCTCGTCCCGCTGGAAGTAGATGCCGCCGACCTCGCCTGGCGGCAGCAGCCGGCCGTCGTCGTCGCAGATCCGGACCTCGCCGAGCACCGCGACGCCCACCGAGCCGGGTTTCTCCAGCCACCGCGCGGAATCGATCATCGTCATGCCGATGCCCTCGGTGGAGGCGTAGTACTCGACGAGGACCGGGCCCCACCAGTCGATCATCTGCCGCTTGACGTCGACCGGGCACGGCGCGGCGGCGTGCACCGCGACCCGGTGCGTGGAGAGGTCGTAGCGCCGCCGGACCTCCGGATCGAGCTTGAGCATCCGGACGAACATGGTCGGCACCCACTGGCTGTGCGTGATGCCGTAGCGCTCGATGGCCTGAAGGGCGCCTTCGGCGTCGAAGCGCTCCATCATCACCACCGTCCCGCCGAGCGCGTGCACCGAAGCGCAGTACCGCAGCGGCGCCGCGTGGTACACCGGCGCGGGCGAGAGGTAGACGGAGTTCTCGTCGAATCCGTAGACGCCGCGCAGGAGTTCGACGAGCGTGTCGCCGGGCTCGTCCACCTGCCGGTCCGGCAGGTTCGGCTTGATCCCCTTGGGGCGCCCGGTTGTTCCGGAGGAGTACAGCAGGTCCGCGCCGCGCGGCTGCACCGCGGGCACCTCGTCGGACGCGGCGGCCAGGGCCTTCTCGTAGTCCTCGTAGCCGGGCACCGAGCCGCCGTAGGCCATCCGCACGCGCACCTCGGGAACCCGGTCCGCCACGTTCGCCGCGAGCTCGCCCAACGCGGCCGAGACCACCAGTGCGCTGGCACCGGAATCGTTGACTATGTAAGCGATCTCGTCGGATTGCAGGTGGTTGTTGACCGCGCACACGTACAGCCCGGAACGCACCGCCGCCCAGTAGACCTCGTAGGCGTGGACCGAGTTGTCGGTGAGCAGCGCGACCACGTCGCCCTTGGCCAGCCCGGCGGCGCGCAGCAGGTTCGCCAGCCGCAGGGATCGGTCGTCGAGCTCGCGGTAGGTCAGCCGCTCCCCCGAGCCGGCCATGATCAGCGCCGGCTTGTCGGGGTTCGCGGCGGCGTGGATTCCTGGGTACATGCGGCTCCTCCTCGAACCTCATGCGACGGTCACACGATGCGCTCCAGCTCTCCGAACAGCCGCTTGTTCTGCTCGGCGTTGGGCACCACGAAGGTGCCTTCGGCTTCCACCAGCACGGTGTCGGGATCTTCGGCGGTGCTGATCGTGGCGACCGAGTTCGTCCACCGCCCGTCGAGCTGGACCACGCGGCCGACGATCCGCAGCGGCGCCTTCAGCGGCACCGGCCGCCGGTAGCGGAGCGCCAGCTTCACGGTCATGCCGGGCTTTCCGTTCGCGGCGTGCGCGTGCCCGAGGATCTGGTCCAGCAGCATCGCGCTGATGCCGCCGTGCACGTAGCTGGGCGGCCCCTCGTAGGCCAGGCCGAGTTCGCAGGTGCCGATCGCGACGCCGTCGACGATCTCCACCCGCATCGGCGGCGCGATCGGATTGCCCGGCCCGGCGGCCGGGCTGTACATCCGGCGGGGCCGCCGCCCATCGTCCACAGTGGCCAGTTGGCCGCGTTCGCGGCGCGCGGCGGCCAGCGCCGGCACCAGCGCGCGGACCTGTTCCGCGGTCTCGACCAGCGTCTCGGTGTCGACCTCCGTGGAAACCGCGGCGTCGATCAGCTCGCGTACCGCGGCGCCGAGCTCACGAACCGCTTGCCGGCGCTCCCGGAGGTCGGTTTCGGCGTCGTGCGACAAGGCGCTCACTCACCTCGCCAAACCGGCGCGCGCTTCTCGGCGAACGCCAGCGCGCCTTCCTGGGCGTCTGCGGACTTGAACACCGGCGCGCTGATCTCGGCCTGGTTCGCGAAGGCCTCCGCGTCGGTCCAGCGGACCGCCCCGGCCACGATCTGCTTGGTGGCGCGGACGGCCAGCGGACCGTTGACGGCCACTCGGGCGGCCAGCGCCTTCGCCCCGGCCAGCGCGCCGCCGGGCTCGGTGAGCTCGTTGACCAGGCCGTGCGCGTGGGCGACCTCGGCGGTCAGCGGGTCGCCGGTCAGCGCGACCTGCATGGCCAGCTGGTACGGCAGCGTCTTCGGCAGCCGCAGCAGGCCGCCCGCGGCCGCGACCAGGCCGCGCTTGACCTCGGGCAGGCCGAACTTCGCCTCGCGGGAGGCGACGATCAGGTCGCAGGCCAGCGCCAGCTCGCAGCCGCCGGCCAGGGCCCAGCCCTCGACGGCGGCGATCAGCGGCTTCGACGGCGGGCGTTCGGTGACCCCGCCGAAGCCGCGGCCGGGGATCGACGGCCGCTCGCCGCGGGTGAAGGCCTTGAGGTCCATGCCCGCGCAGAAGGTGCCGCCCGCGCCGGTGAGGATGCCGATCACCGCGTCCGACCGCTCCTCGAGCTCGTCGATCGCCGCGGCCAGCCCCTCGGCCACGGTGCGGTTCACCGCGTTGCGGGCTTCGGGCCGGTCGATCGTGATCACGGCGACGCCATCGGCGATCTCGGTCAGGACGCTGTCACCCACGCTGTCTCCTCCGGTTAGGCAAAGAGCGGCCTCCAGTTTTACCCGCCCGCCACCGGCAGTCCAGACCGACCGTCCGGTCTGACGCAGATCGAGCGCCGCACAGACCCATAGCCACGACCAATAGCACCCGCTTATCCTGCGGAGATGGATCTGCGGTTGGTCGAGTACTTCGTGGCGGTCATCGACCACGGCAGCGTCACCAAGGCCGCGCAGGCCCTCTACATCGCGCAGCCGTCGTTGTCGCAGGCGATCCGGAGCCTGGAGCGGCAGCTCGGGGTGCAGCTGTTCCACCGCACCGGCCGCCAACTGGTGCTCAGCCCCGATGGCGAGGCGTTCGTCGAACCGGCCCGCCGCATCCTCCGGGACGTCGACCGGGCTCGTAGCGCGGTGCACGACGTGCGCGCGATGGGCAGCGGGCAGCTGGACATCGCGGCCCTGGCCACGCTGGCCGCGCACCCGCTGCCGGAGCTGGCCGGCGAGTTCCAGCGGCGCTATCCCGGCGTGCTGCTCAACGTCATCGACCCCGGCGGATCGGCCCGCGTCGTGGACGAGGTGCGGCGCGGCAACGCCGAGCTCGGCCTCACCAAGCTGCCGCCGCAGAACTCGTCGCTGCGGTCCCGCGAGCTGTGCACGCAGGAGATCGTGCTGGTGCTGCCGCCCGAGCTGGCCGACCGGCTGCCCGACCCGGTGCCGCTGGAGGCGGTCGCCGGGATCCCGCTGGTCCTGGAGTTCACCGACAGCACCACCCGCACCATCGTCGACGACGTCCTGGATCCGGCGGTGCAGACGGTCGCGGTGGAATGCGCGAACCGGCAAGCGGTCTGGGACCTGGTGTCGCACGGCGCCGGCGCCACGTTCCTCCCCCGCCACCTCGCCGAAACGGAGCTCGAAGGCGTGGTGCTGCGCTCCACCGCGCCGGAGACCTGGCGCAGCGTCGGGTTCGTGCACCGCCCGGGGCCGCTGTCCCCGGCGGCCGAGGCGTTCCTGGAAATCGCCGGGATAGACGTTTCCGCTGGTCAGTGACCGTGCGCATTTTGTGTCGCCATAGCAGCACAAACCGCACACGGGCCCGGGCCTGCGGAAACGCCGTTCCGGGCCGTGCGATCAGCGCGGGGTGCGGGCCATCCGGAGGAACGCCCGACCCGCCGGCGACAGGACCGCCGGGTCGTAGAGCACGCCGTACGGGAGGCTGATCGGCGGGTCGATCGCGCGCACCAGCGCGCCGCGCGCCGCGGCCTGCTCCGCCATCGGCCGCGCCAGGATCGTGCCGCCGACGCCTGCCAGCACGAACGGCAGCATGGACTCCCGGTGCTGCACGATCGCCGAGGGCCGGGTGCGCTTCCGGGCCGCGCTGAGGGCCTTCTCGATGGCGGTGCGGCCGGTGCTCTTGGGCACGATCACCAGCGGCAGGTCCGGCAGTTCGGTCAGCGGCAGCGGATCGCGCTCGGGCACCGCGGTACCCGGCGGGAACACCAGCCAGTACTCGTGGCCGCCGAGCTCCTCCACCTGCAGATCCGAGGAGGACACCGGGAGGTTGGTGAACACGATCTCGCAGTGACCCTCGCGAATCAGCGCCACGGCGCCTTCCTCGTCGCGGAGGTCGGCCAACCGCAGCGAGACGTTCGGGTAGCGCTTCCGGAACCGGCCGACCAGCTGCGCGACCGGGTGCACGGCCAGCGGAGCGGCCACGTGGATGTCGAGCCGACCGCGCGGCAGCCCCGCGGCGTCGACCATGGTCGCCTCGGCGGCGACGACATCGCGGAGGATCTGCCGAGCCGGCCCGACGAACGCCTGCCCGGCCGAGGTCAGCACCATGCCGCGGCCGATGCGGTGGAACAGGTCGACCCCGAGTTCCCGCTCCAGCCCGCGGATCGCCTGCGAGACGGTGGGTTGCGCCAGTTGCAGGGCGCTCGCCGCGGCGTTGATGCCCTTGTGATCGACGACCGCCAGGAAGTACTCCACCTGGTGCAGTTCCACCCGGGCAGCTTAATTGTTAATGCGACGTGAACACCGGGGTGTGTCCCGCGCCACTGCTGCCCGGCGCCCGGCTGGTCAGTCGGCTGCGAACGCGTTCGGGTCGGCTGGGACCTCGAAGATGATCTCCAGGCCGTCCTCGTCGTCCCACTGCTCGCCGACCTCGGCGAAGCCGAATCCGGCGATCGTGGCCAGCGAAGCCGCGTTGTCCGGGGCGATCGTCGCCCGCACCGTCTCGGCTTCCGGTTCGGCCGCCGCCCGGCGCAGCAGCTCGACCAGCATGGCCCGCGCATACCCGCGGCGCCGGAACTCCGGCGCGACGGAATAGCCGATCTCCACCATGCCCGCCGCATCCGGCGGCCCGTGGAACCCGCAGTGCCCGACGACCGCGCCGTCCGCCCCGACCACCGCGAAGCGCACCATCCAACGCGCCCGGGCCGGATCCGCCGCCATCTGGCCGAGCCGCATCCGCCAGAGCCACTTCGCCCGGTCCGTCACGAAGTACTCGGACAGCGCGACACCGGCCGCGACGCCGGCGGCGGGCAGATCTCCGGTCAGCAACGCCGACATCGACCTGTCCGCCAGCTCGACGAAGCTCACGCGCTGCTGCACGGCGGGAAGCGGCTCGCGCCGGTCGGTTCGCTCGGTCACCGCCCGATGATCCCGGGGCGAGCCGCCCGGCGTCCAACGAATTGATCCGCGCCCGGCCTCACAGCCCCAGCGACTTGGCGATGATCGTCTTCATCACCTCGGTGGTGCCGCCGAAGATGCGGGTTACCCGGGCATCGGCGTACATGCGGGCGATCGGGTACTCCAGCATGTAGCCGTAGCCGCCGTGCAGCTGCAGGCAGCGGTCGATCACCCTGGACTGCAGTTCCGTGCAGTACACCTTGACCTTCGCCGCGTCCGCCGCGCTGAGCTCGCCGGCGTCGTGCTCGTCCAGCGCGCGCTCCAGCATCGCCCGCCCGGCCTCGATCTCCACCTCGCACCCGGCGAGCTCGAACTTGCTGTTCTGGAAGCTGGCCACCGGCTTGCCGAAGACCTTGCGCTCCTTCACGTACGCCACGGTGGTCCGCAGCGCCGCCTCCGCCGCGGCCTGCCCGGCGACCGCGATGCCCAGCCGCTCCTGCGGCAGGTTCGCGCTCAGGTACTCGAAGGCCTGGCCCTCCTCGCCGAGCAGGTTCGCCGCGGGCACCCGCACGTCGTCGAAGAACAGCTCCGCGGTGTCCTGCGCCTTCAGCCCGAGCTTGTCGAGGTTGCGGCCGCGGCTGAACCCGGCCATGTCGCGCTCGACGACCAGCAGCGACAGGCCGTCCCGGCGGTTCTCCCCGTGCGCGGTGCGGGCCACCACGATCACCAGGTCGGCGTTGTGGCCGCCGGTGATGAACGTCTTGGCCCCGTTGAGCATGTAGTACTCGCCCTCGCGGGTGGCGGTGGTCGCCATGCCCGCCAGGTCCGACCCGGTGCCCGGCTCGGTCATGGCGATGGCGCTCATCAGCTCGCCACTGGCCAGCCCGGGCAGCCAGCGCTTCCGCTGCTCCTCGTTGCAGATGTTGATGAAGTACGGCACGACCACGTTGGCGTGCACCGAGAAACCGCCCAGCGAAACCCCGGCGCGGGCGGTCTCCTCGGTGATGACCGCGTTGAACTTGAAGCTGTTCGTGCCCCCGCCGCCGTACTCCTCCGGCACCTGCAGGCCGAGCATGCCGATCTCGCCGGCCTTGTTGAACAGGTCCCTGGGCACCAGCCCGGTCTTCTCCCAGTCGGCGAAGTAGGGCACGACCTCCTTGGCCAGGAATTCCCGGACGACCTCGCGGAACGCCTCGTGTTCCGCGTCGTAAGCGGTGCTGCGCATCCGCCCTCCTCCAGAATCTTCTTGTGCCCGAAGGGAATCCGGGCACGGCTCGTGTTTGGGTCGTGAGCGGCGGTTCCGGTTCTCACCGGAGCCGCCGCTCACGAGCGGCAGCCTCGTCGAATCAGAGCAGTTCGAGGATCGTGGCGTTGGCCATGCCGCCGCCTTCGCACATCGTCTGCAGGCCGTAGCGGATCCCGTTGTCTCGCATGTGGTGGACCAGCCGGGTCATCAGGACCGCGCCCGAGCCGCCCAGCGGGTGGCCGACGGCGATCGCGCCGCCCAGCGGGTTGAGGCGGGCCGGGTCCGCGCCGGTCTCGGCGAGCCACGCCAGCGGCACCGGGGCGAACGCCTCGTTGACCTCGAAGGCGCCGATGTCGTCGATGCCCAGCCCGGCCTTGCGCAGCGCCTTGAGGGTCGCCGGCCACGGGGCGGACAGCATCATCACCGGGTCGTCGCCGGCCAGCACCGCGGTGTGCACCCGCGCGATCGGCTTCAGCCCGCGCTCCTTGGCGATCTCGCTGGTGGTGATCAGCAGGGCGCCGGTGCCGTCGGAGATCTGCGAGGAGTTCCCGGCGTGGATGACGCCGTCCTCGCGGAACACGGTCTTCAGCTTGCCCAGCGTCTCCAGGGTTCCGCCGCGGCGGATGCCCTCGTCGGACTCCAGCACGCCCGGCAGCTTCGCCAGCTGGGCGTCCAGCGCGCCGGCGTCGAGGGCCGCGGCCGCCTTGGCGTGCGAGGACAGCGAGTACTCGTCGAGCTGCTGGCGGGAGAAGCCCCACTTCTCGGCCACCATCTCGGCGCCGATGCCCTGGTTGAAGCCCTTGACGCCGTAGCGGTCGAGCACCGACTGCGCCATCGGCTTCTCCACGCCCTGCCGCGCGAAGCCCATCGGCACCCGGCTCATCGACTCCACGCCGCCGGCGACGGCGATGTCGTAGTACCCGGCGATGACGCCCGCGGCCGCGGCGTGCACCGCCTGCTGGCTCGATCCGCACTGCCGGTCCACCGAGGTCGCGGGCACCGACTCGGGCCATCCCGCGGCCAGCACCGCGGTGCGCGCGATGTTGCCGGCCTGCTCGCCGGCCTGGCTGACGCAGCCCCACACCACGTCGTCCACGTCGCCCGGCTCGATCCCGGCGCGCTCGACCAGCGCGGACAGCGCTTGCGCGGACAGGTCGGCCGGGTGGATCCCGGCGAGCGCGCCGTTGCGCTTGCCCACCGGCGTGCGAACGGCCTCGACGATGACAGCGTCCCTCATGCGTTTCTCCTGTCTGGCAAGCGGTTGCACACGGTCGGTTCCCTCGTTCCGAATGAACCACCGCGCGCGGGGCGGGCGCAAAGATCGGGCGTGGAACGTTCGGATAGGCCGCGCCTATGCGCCCCAGTAGGGGGCGCGGAGCTCGCGGCGCAGCAGCTTGCCGGTGTCGGTGCGGGGCAGCTGCGGGCTGAGCTCGATGCGGCGCGGCACCTTGAACCCGGCCAGCCGCTCGCGGCAGTGCGCGGTCAGCCGCTCGGCCAGGCCGTCGGCCGCCTCCGGCGCCGGCTGGACGATCGCCAGCACCGACTGGCCCCACTCCTCGTCGGGGATCCCGATCACGGCCACGTCGGCCACCTCGGGGTGCGCGAGCAGCGCCGCCTCGACTTCGGCCGGGTAGATGTTGACGCCGCCGGAGAGGATCAGGTCGGTGCGCCGGTCGCAGAGGAACAGCCAGCCGTCGGCGTCGACGTAGCCGACGTCGCCGACGGTGATGAGGTCGCCGTGCCGGGCGGTGGCGGTCTTCTCCGGGTCCTTGAAGTACTCGATGCCGGAGATGCCGCTGCGGAAGTACACGGTGCCGGTCTCCCCGGCGGGCAGCGGCTCGCCCTGTTCGTCCAGGACGTGGATCTCGGCTCCGGGCAAGGGGAAACCGACGGTGCCCGGCTTGGTCAGCCATTCGGCGGACCGCACCGCCGTGGCGGATCCCTCGGTGGCGCCGTAGAACTCGGTCAGCACCGGGCCGAGCCATTCGATGCAGCGGGTCTTGACGTCGACTGGGCACGGCGCGCCGGCGTGCACGACGCTGCGCAGGCTGGACGTGTCGTAGCGGTCGCGCACCTCCGCGGGCAGCCGCAGCAGGCGGTGCAGCACCGTCGGCACCGTGAACGTCGCGGTTGCCCGGTGTTCGTCGATGAGCCGCAGGACCTCTTCGGGTTTCGCCCGCTCGCTGAGCACCACGGTGTGCCCGAAGTTCAGCCCGGTGAACGCGAAGGTGCCGGGCGCGGCGTGGTAGAGCGGCGAGAGCACGAGGTGCACGCCCGCGCCGGGCTCGATGTCGAGCCGTCCCATGAAGTCGAGGTGGTACTGCGACACGGTGGGCGGACGGCCGGTCAGCGGGCGCCGCACGCCCTTCGGGCGCCCGGTGGTGCCGGAGGTGTAGAGCATGACCTCGCCGCCGGTCCGCTCGTCCGGGGCGGTCCGCGACTGGCCTTCGAACAGCTCCTCGTAGTCCCGCCAGCCCGGCGAACCGCCGACGGCGAACCGCAATTCCGCGGCCACCCCGGCGGCGTCCAGCGCCGGGCCGCACAGCTCGGTCAGCGAGGCGTCCACCACGACCAGCTTGGCCTCGCTGTTCTCCGCGATGTAGCCGATCTCCGCCGCCGCCAGGTGGTGGTTGATCGGCGTGAAGTACAGCCCGGACTGCCAGGTCGCCAGCCGCAGCTCGAAGTAAGGCAGTCCGTTGTGGATGACCGCGCCGACGCTGTCGCCGGGGCGCAGCCCCATCGCGTGCAGCGCGTGCGAGAGCTGGTTCGCCCGCTCGGCGAGCTCCGCGAAGCTCACGGCCCGCCCGGTCACGTCGATCACGGCGGGACGGCCCGGATCGGCCTGCGCGATGTTGAACACTCCCAGCTCGCCGATCGCGAGGGACATGCCTACCTCCTCGTATCTCTTCCATCGACCTCGATCGGGTCACCGACCCGGGCTTGCCGCAATTTCAATGGAAATCGAAGGTCTGATTTCCATTGAAATTGCGGCGTGGAACGCTCAGCCGAGGATGCGGCGGGCGTCGCGCTCCGGGTCGACCAGCAGTGCCATCACGATCCCGCCGACGACCACGGCCAGTCCGAAGATCTGGAACGCCTGGGCGTACCCGGCGCCCGGTGTCGGCGCGGCGTCGACGAGCGCGCCGGTCAGCGCGGGCGCGAACAGCCCGGAAAGCGTCTGCAGCGCGAGGAAGAAGCCCAGCGCACCGGGCTGCTGCCGGGTCGGGCTGATCTGCGACACGACCGCGTTCATCACCGGCAACGAGACGACCATGAACCCGTAGGCCACCACGACCACGGCCACCGCGGCCCACGCGCCGCCTACGTAGGGCAGCAGCGCCAGCAGGCCGCCGCCGATCAGCAGCGACACGGCCGGGATCAGGCCGCGCTGCACGCGGGAGCTCGCGCCCCGCGAGATCATCCGGTCGGTGAGCCAGCCGGCCCCGATCATGCCGATCATGCCCGTGATGCTGGGCAGGCCGAACATGCTGCCCGCCTCCACCCGGCTGAACCCGAGCCCGGTCTCGAAGTACGACGGCAGCCAGGTGAGGATCACCGACACCATCCCGTAGACGGTGAAGGTGCCGATCACGCCGCCGACGAAGCTGCGGCTGAGCGCGATGTGCCGGAACGGCACGCGGAGACCGGTGTCGTCGCGCTGGGCGGCGGCCTTGCCGCGCGGCGTCGCGTACGGGCCCTCGCGGCCGATCAGCAGCCAGGCGACGCACCAGACCACGCCGATCAGCGCCAGCACCAGGAAGGCCGCGCGCCAGCCCCAGGCGACCACGATCAGCGTGAGCAGCGGGGCGACCGCGATCTTGGCGATGGAGGCGCCGGAGTTCAGCCACGCGGCCGGCAGGCTGCGCTTCTCCTTCGGGAACCACTCGAACGCCCCGGCGCTGGCCATCGCGGTGGCCGGGCCTTCGGCGGCACCGAGCGCGATGCGGCTGATCAGCAGCGCCGCGCCGGTCGCCGACAGCAGCACTGGCACCTGGGTCACCGACCACAGCACGGCCAGCCCGAGCAGCACCCACTTGGTCTTGACCTTGTTGGCCAGGAAGCCGACCGCGACGCCGCTGATGCTGTAGAGGAAGAAGAAGGCGCTGCCGATGAAGCCGATCTCGGCGCTGGTGAGGCCGAGCTCCGTCTTCAGGGGCTGGGCCACGATGCCCAGCACCGCCTTGTCCGCCCAGTTCACGATCATGAACAGGACCAGCATCGCGGTGATGGTCCAGGCCATCGCCGGCCGGAAGGCCGGGGCGGCGGCGGGTGCGGCAGTCCTGCCGTCGGCGGGGCTGCGCTGCAGGTTGCCAGCGGTCATGCGGGACCGTCCCTTCGTTGGAATGCCCGGTTCGGCGCGTTGAGCCCGCCGGCACGGCCATTCAACGAGAGCCCCATCACACGGTCAAAGATGCTTGCCTGAACGCATCGATAGGCCAGCACTATCGGTCGTGAGCGTTCTGGATCGCCATGACGATCCAGAACGCTCACGACCGGTGGTTCAGCCGAGGATGCGCGCGGCGTCCCGGTCCGGGTTGACCAGCAGCATCGTCGCGATGCCGCCCACCATCACGGCGAGGCCGAAGACCTGGAACGCCAGCGCGAATCCCTCGCCGGGGCTGGCGGCCATGTCCACCAGCACACCGGTCAGCGCCGGGGCGATGAGCCCGGACGACGTCTGCAGCGCCAGGAACACGCCCAGCGCGCCGGCCTGCTGGCGAGGCGGGCAGATCTGCGACAACGCCGCGTTCGCCAGCGGCAGCGACACGACGCCGATGCCGTAGCCGAGCACGACCGCCGAGATGGCCAGCACCGGCGAGCCGAGGTACGGCAGCAGTGCCAGGAGCCCGCCGCCGATCAGCAGCGACACCGCGGGCACGATGCCGCGCTGCACCCGCGAGCTGGAGCCCGCCGACACGCGGCGGTCGCTGATCCACGACACGCCCAGCATCGCGATCATGCCCGAGATGCTGGGCAGGCCGAACATGGCTCCGGCCTGCAGCCGGTCGATGCCCAGGCCCACCTCGAAGTACGACGGCAGCCAGGTGAGGATCACCGACACCATCCCGTACATGGTGAAGGTGCCGATGACGCCGCCGACGAAGGTGCCGGAGAGCGCGATCTTGCGGAACGGGACCCGCTGCTGCACCGCGGGGTCCTCAGTCGCGGCGGCCTGGCTCCGGTGCGGCGAGAACGGGCCCTCGCGGCCGATCAGCGCCCAGGCCGCGCACCACACCACGCCGATCAGCGCGAGCGACAGGAAGGCCGCGCGCCAGCCCCACACCGCGACGATCAGCGCCAGCACCGGGGCGATCGCGATCTTGGCGATGGAAGCGCCGGAGGACAGCCACGCCGACGGGAAGCTGCGCTTCTCCTTCGGGAACCACTCGAACGCCCCGGCGTTGGCCATCGCGCCGGCCGGGCCTTCCGCCGCGCCGAGCCCGATGCGGCTGATCAGCAGCGTCACCGCGCTGGCCGACACCAGCACCGGCACCATCGTCAGCGACCACAGCGCGGCCAGCGCCAGCAGCACCCACTTGGTCCGCACCCGGTTGCCGATGAACCCGACGAGGAGCCCGGTGATGCTGAACAGGAAGAAGAAGGCGCTGCCGATGAAGCCGATCTGCGACGAGGTCAGGCCGAGGTCTTCCTTCAGCGGCTGCGCGGCGATGCCGAACACCGTCTTGTCGGCCCAGTTGACCACGATGAACAGCACCAGCATGCCGGTGATGACCCAGGCCATCACCGGCCGGTACTCCGGCGGCGCGGCGGTACCGGGGGTTGCTTCATGCACTCTGTTTGCGGACATGCGCACGTGGTCCCTTCGGCGGAAGCGGATTGCGGTGCGGAATGCCGGGCGATGGGCGCGCGGCGGCACCGGAGGCTCACTACCGCCGATTGAACGAGACGCACGTCACATGGTCAAAGAGCGGGGCGCTAACGCACCGATAGGCAGCCACTATGGACAGTGGTGCCACCAATTCGACGAGAAACCCGTTACCCGTCAACTTATTTCGCGGAACGAAGCAGTTCAAGAGTCTCGATGGATCCGATCGCGAAACCGGCCCGCGTGTCCACATCGGACAACTCATCGGATCGCGAAAGGCGGCCGCGCGCCCGATCGGACGTCGCGCCGCTGAGCCGTTCGCCGCAACCTGCTGGTCGCCTGGAATTCGTGGCCCGGACCTCTTCTGGTGGTTCACAAGGTCGTCACCTTCCGGAAAGGTCGGGGCCCAGCATGGCCAGACCGGCATGGAGGTGACGGAAGTTGGGCCCGGACGCCCAGAGCCGCGGCGAGCGCTTCACGGCGGTGACGACCGGTGTGCTGGTCGCACTGCTGCCGCTGCTGGCGATCAGCGGTGACGCCCTGATCGACCCGGCAACCGGTCCCGCGCGGGCCGCACCGGAACTCCCGCCGGACGTGGGGACCAACGGCCGGCTGCCCGTCGACGACCGGCTCAGCCCGGAGTTCCTGGACGAGGTGCGCACCGAGCAGGACCTGGCCGCGCACGCCGAACCGGCCGACCGGGTGCCGGCCGGCCCGCTGGGCATCCCCGCACCGGTGCTGGCCGCCTACCAGCGCGCCGAGCGGACGCTGGCGAGCGCCGATCCGGGTTGTGGACTGCACTGGTCGGTGCTCGCCGGGATCGGGCGCATCGAGTCGAACCACGCCCGGTCCGGCCGGGTGGACGTCAACGGCCGGACGCTGTCGCCGATCCTGGGCCCGCAGCTGGCCGGCGGGCCGGGGGTGGCCGCCATCCGCGACACCGACGGCGGCCGGCTGGACGGCGACCGCG
This sequence comes from Saccharopolyspora sp. NPDC050642, assembly GCF_040654735.1. Lineage (NCBI taxonomy): Bacteria > Bacillati > Actinomycetota > Actinomycetes > Pseudonocardiales > Pseudonocardiaceae > Saccharopolyspora > Saccharopolyspora sp. NPDC050642. The sequence goes on from NZ_JBFAIN010000003.1 coordinate 297,825, forward strand.
CGTGGGACCGCGCGGTCGGGCCGATGCAGTTCATCCCGTCCACGTGGCGCAGCCACGCCGCCGACGGCAACGGCGACGGAACCCGCGATCCGCACAACGTCTTCGACGCGACGCTCGCATCGGGCCAATACCTGTGCAGCGGCGGCGGAAATCTGCGCGACCGAACGCAGCTGGCCGCCGCCGTGTTCCGCTACAACCACTCCGAGTCGTACGTCCGCTCGGTGCTCAGCTGGGCCGACGCCTACGCCCGCGGCGTCATGCCCACCCCGAGCGATACGACGACCCCGGGCGACCCCGTGCTGCTCGCGTTCACCCCGCCGCTCCCGGGCGCTCCCCCACCGCCGGGCGCACCGCCGCCGCCGGGCGCACCGCCGCCCGCCGCCGGAGCTCCGCCCGCCCCCGCGCCGCCACCCTGGACGCCTCCGCCACCCCCACCACCAGGCACGACAGCGCCACCGCCACCATCCGAGCCGCCACCACCACCGCCACCGCCGTCGTCGTCGGCGCCGCCATCCGAGCCGCCACCATCCGAGCCGCCACCACCACCGCCACCGCCGTCGTCGTCGGCGCCGCCATCCGAGCCGCCGCCATCCGAGCCTCCACCGACGAGCTCGGCGCCGCCGAGCAGCTCGCAACCACCGCCCAGCGGCGAATCGACCACGCCGCCGAGCGCATAACGAGGCATGCTGGGCGCATGGGAATCCCGCTGCGCCCCTGGGCGGCCTCGCCCGCCGGAACCGGCACGCGGTGGTCGCACTACCGGGAATTCGGCCCTGCGAAAGAGGTTTCGAGCACCGTCTCGCTCTGCTGGCAGGGATTCGCAGGGTGGGACCGGGAGTTGCGGATCCTCCCGGACGGCTGCGCCGACCTGGTGTGGGACGGGCGCAGCCTCGACGTGGTGATCACCGCCGGAGCCCCGGAACGCCGCTGGCTGCCGGGAACCGCCCGGACACTGGGCCTGCGGCTGCGCCGCGGCGGCGCTGGCTCGCTGCTGGGCCACGGGCTGTCCGAGCTGCCTGCCGGGACGACGAGGCTGGCCGACCTGTGGGGCCGGCGAGCGGCGCGAGCCGAAGAGCTGCTGGCAGCGTCGAAGTCCTTCGAGGCGCGGCGAAACGTGCTGGAGGCGCTGGTCACCGAGCGGCTGCGAGACGTCCAGCCGGACCCACGAGCCATCGCTGCGGCGCACGGTCTTGGTACGCCTGGGGCGAAACCCGCGGACGTCGCCGACGAGCTCGGCATCAGCGAACGAGGACTCCGACGGCTCCTGCGGCGCGAAACCGGGTGCGGCCCCAAGCAACTGCAACGCATCCTCCGCTTCCAGCGGTTCCACCGCCGCCTGCCCGCGCTGGCGCGCGGACGCACGTCGCTGGCGGTCGTCGCCGCCGAGCTCGGCTACGCCGACCAGTCGCACCTGGGACGCGAATGCCGCCTGCTGTCCGGCTCATCGCCCGCTGCGCTGGTGCGCAGCTGGGCCCGGCAGGACGCGTTGGCCGAAAAGTTCCAGACGGCGCGGCCCGGAACGGCCAGGATCGGGCCCCGTGACAACCCGTTCCGAAACCGCTGAAGCCTTCCGCATCACCATCTCGGTCCGCAGCGACGACCTGGACATCAACGGCCACGTGCGCGGGCCCGCGTACCTCGCCTACGGCGACCACGCCCGGTGGGCGTGCCTCGCCGCCACCGGTGTCGACCCCGAGCGACTGCGCGCCCAGCACGACGTGGGCCCGGTCAACCTGGAGACCACCATCCGATTCCACCGCGAACTGCGACCGCTGGACCAGGTCGAGGTGACGTGCGCCTTCCAGTGGGGCGACGGCAAGACGTCCCGCGTCGTGCAGGAGCTCCGCGCCCCGGACGGCACCCTGGTCGCGGAGGTCGAAAGCGTCTCCGGCCTCCTGGACCTGACCCGGCGCCGCCTGGTCGCCGACCCGGCCCGCTACTGGCGCGAGCTGGCCACCCACCCGGAACTGCTGGGCCTGTGATGCGCCGCTCTCGCGCGAGAACGCCACCTCGCCGCCGGAGTGACCGGCCACAGGCGCTCACGCTCGCTGCGCTGACCCGGCAACGGCCCGTTCCTCGGGGATCGCGCGGGTTCTCTCCCGGCGGAGGACGAATTCCATGATGGTCAGGTTGATGATCCAGCCCAGCCACTGGCCGATCGGGATCGTCATGTCCACCGCCGCCGGGACCGAGCCGCCGTACATCGCGCCGATGAACGGGAACTGGGCGAGCAGCAGCAGCGGCACCACGATCCGCGACGTCACGGCCAGGAACGTCAACGCGTAGTTGCGCATCATCCACGCCCGATGGGCCGCGAAGTCGCGCCGCCGCGCCGCCCGGACCGCCAGCGCGCCCGTCACCAGCCAGCCGACCGCCGGGATGAGCAGGCCGACCCTGGTGAGGACGTGCTCGGCCAGCAGCGCCACCGGGATGCCGGTCAGGCCCGCAGGCAGCACCCCGGCCAGCAGGTAGGCCCGGCCGACCGCCCGGTGCAGCCGGCGGCGGGCCCGCAGCGCGGGGATGAACTGCAGCGGCCCGAGCACGAGCGCGACCGCCGCCGTGAAGATGTGCACGAGCAGCAGGATCCAGTGCGCCTCGCTGCGCACCTGGATCCGGCTCGCGCCCACGTCGAGGAGCACGTACGGCACGACCAGCGCGGTGCCGCCGACGACCGCGGTGGCCAGCAGCAGCCAGCCGCGCCGCACCGATCTCCGCACGCCCGATTTCGCCGTCATCGTTCCGCCTTCCGTCGAGGTGGCCGCCGGAACCCCGGTCCCGGCGGCCACCGGAGATCAGCCCAGCTCGGTCAGCCGCTCGCGGTACTCGTCGGTGCCGATCTCCCCCTTGGCGAACCGCTCGGCCAGGATCTCCTTCGCCCGCTCGACGGCGGAGCGCTTCCGCGGCCAGCCGCGAACCGCCAGCCAGACCACCGTCGCGATCAGCGCGGCGACCAGCACCAGGAAGAACAGCCCGATCAGCCATCCCGGGCCGCCGTGCGGCCCGGGCCAGCCGGGATTCGGGCCCCACTGCACCAAGAACTCGGTCAACATCACTGCCACCTCCGAAACCGCTCCCGTTCGTCGGATCGAGTCTCGGCCCGGCGGACGGCGCTGTCGTCGGTCACCGAGCGACACCTGGACTACCGCGCACGACGTAGCCGGCGTACGCAGCACCGCGGATCGGGTGTTGACGCCGCTTCTCCCCGGCGGTCACCATTGCGCCATGCGCAGCTCGATGCGCATTGAGGAACAGTCCCGATGCCGCTTCCGGTCCAGGTGGGGAGTTGCCGATGAGGATCCTGCTCGCCGACGCGTTCCCGGCCGCGCACCTCGCGGAGCTGGCCGACCACGGCCACGACTGCGCCTACCGGCCGGACACCACCGCCGATCAGCTCCCCGACCGGCTCGACGGGGTCGACGCGCTCGTGGTCCGCAGCACCCGGGTTGCAGCCGCCGCGCTCGAACGCGCCGACGGCCTGCGACTGGTCATCCGGGCGGGAGCCGGCACCAACACGATCGACTGCGAAGCGGCGTCCCGGCTCGGGATCCGCGTCTGCAACGTGCCCGGGCGCAACGCCGCCGCGGTGGCCGAGCTCGCGTTCGCGCTGCTGCTGGCGCTGGATCGCAACATCTGCGACAACGTCGCCGACCTGCGGGCCGGGCGCTGGGACAAGAAGCGCTACTCGCGCGCACGCGGCATCTCCGGCCGCCGGGTCGGCGTCATCGGCCTCGGCCAGATCGGCCTGGCCTTCGCCGAACGCGCCGCGGCGTTCGGGATGGCGGTGCACGCCGTGGCCAAGCCCGGACGCGCGCCGGAGACGCTGGAGCGCGCGAACGCGATCGGCGTTCGCTTCGTCGACGACCTGACGACTCTCGCCCGCACCTGCGACGTGCTCTCCCTGCACGCGCCCGCGACCGACGCCACGCGGCACCTGATCGACGCCGACCTGCTGGCGCACGTGCAGCCTGGCACGATCATCCTCAACACCGCGCGCGGGGAACTCGTCGACGAGGAGGCGCTCATCGAGGCCATGGCGGACAAGGACATCCGCGTCGGCGTCGACGTCTACGCGGACGAGCCGGCGACGAGCACCGGGCGCATCGAGTCCCGGCTGGCCCGGCATCCGAACGTCTACGGCACCCACCACATCGGGGCGTCCACCGAGCAGGCTCAGCAGGCGGTCGCCGCCGAGGTGGTGCGGATGGTGGACGCGTTCGAGTCGGGCACGGTGCTGCACTGCGTGAACCCGCAACCCGCAACGCATTCCGGCGAACGCTCGTGAACGCCACCCGGCAGGACGGCGCCGGGATCACCGCCCGGCCGCCGCGCGTGTTGCTGCGCGGAAGCGGAGACCCCGGACCGGCGGTGGTGGTCTACCGGCTGGAATCCGGCGGGCACCGGCAGACCGGGGTCGTGGTCGAGGTGTCGATCGACGACTACCGCGGCGGCCGGATCCGCCGCCACGAAGCCACCCAACCGGCCCGGGTTCGCGAGCTCGAAGAGCAGGCCGAGACGACCGGGGTCGAGCGGATGCCGGTCATGCTCGTCCACAGAGGACACCTGTCGATCGCCGACATCACCTCGGAGGCCCCAAGCGCACGGCTGCACGACGGGAGCACCACGCACACGGTGTGGATCCGGCGCGACGAAGCGGGCGCGCGGGCGTTGTGCGACGAGATCGGCCGCATCGGCAACCTCTACATCGCCGACGGCCACCACCGGATGCTGGCCGCCGATCGCTACGCCGCCCGGCGCGGCCTCGCCCCCGACCACCCGAGCGCCTTCACGCTCGCGGCTCTGTTCCCCAGCGACGAGATGCGCATCCTCGGCTACCACCGCTGCTTCGCCCTGGCACCGGACAGCACCGCGCGGGACGTGCTGGACCGCCTCGCCGAGCATCCGCTGACCGAGCGGATCGAGGAATCCCCGACGGCGGACACGGAACCCGGCGTGGTGGCGGTCGGCCTCGGCGACCGGTGGTACCGCCTGCGGCTGCGCGCCTCGGGCGTTCTCGACGCCTTCGCCATCGAGCAGGAGCTCCTGCCCAAGCTGCACGACCTCACCGCGGGCGAGGCCGCGGCCGACAGGCAGCACGCGGTGGAGACCTGCTGGTGCGGCGACCAGAACGCGTTCCGCCTGATCCCGCACCCGCCGACGATCGACCAGGTGCTGACCACCTCGGACGAGGGCCGGCCGATGCCGCCGAAGTCGACCTGGTTCGACCCGAAACCGACCGCGGAGCTGTTCCTCCGCCCGCTCAGCTGAGCGAGTTTCCGGAGCAGCCAGGGCACCTTTCACTTCCCGACGGGACACCGGATCGCGAAACTCCTGCCCGCACGGCAGATTCCGCATTACGATCACGCGCCGACCGCGTCGATCAGGAGGTTTCGCCGTGCTGGAGAACGCCGCGGGGGAAAGACCGCGAACGAAGCAAGCCGCACGCCCGAACGGCGCACCGGCCGGGCGCCGAAGCCGAATGCGGCCGGGCAGGCGGTCGTTGACCGCCATCGCCGGAGCCGCGCTGCTGGCCGTCGGGCTTCCGGGGACCGCCTACGCAGAACCGCCCGCGGCGCTGCCCGCGAGCTTCGACGAGGCCGACGGCAAGTGGCAGCCGGCCTTCGACTACGACGGTGACGGCTGCTACCCCACCCCGGCGATCGGCCCAGACGGCTCGATCGCCGAGGGCCTGAAGCCCTCCGGCGCGCTCGACGGGAACTGCCACGACCAGTCCGACCTCGACAACACGAACTCGTACTCCCGCGCCAAGTGCGACGACAACGGCTGGTGCGCGTACCTCTACGACCTGTACTTCGAGAAGGACCAGGCCCTCGGCGGCGTGGACGACATCTTCGGCCACCGGCACGACATCGAGCACGTCGTGGTGTGGGTGCACGACGACGAGGCGAAGTACGTGTCGACATCGGCGCACGGCAACTACTCCACGCGGCCCGCTTCCGAGGTCTCCTGGGAGGGGAACCACCCCAAGATCGTCTACCACAAGGACGGCGCCAGCACGCACTGCTTCCGCCTGGCGGGCCGCGACGAGCAGCCGGAGAACCACTACGGGACCTGGCAGTACCCGGACCTGGTCAGCTGGAACAACTTCCCGCCCGGCATCCGGGACAAGCTGACCGGGGCCGACTTCGGCTCGGCCAGCCTGGCGATCAAGGACGGCGCCTTCGAGCAGAACCTGGAGAAGGCGAAGCCGGCAGAAGTCGAGTTCAACGCCTACGGGTGATCACTGCGGTGGCTGGAGGACGGCCTCGGCGAGCGCGTCCGGGGCCTCCTCCGGAATCCAGTGGCTGACGCCTTCGAGCTGCACGAACCGGTACGGCGCCGCCACGTGGTCGCCGCACCGCAGCGCCCCCGCCCGGCCCAGGGCACCGTCCTCGGTGCTCCACACGTAGGTCGTCGGGACGGTCACCGACGCGAGTTCGTCCATGCGGCCCATCGCCCGGTACCAGTTCAGGGCGGCCGTCAGCGCGCCCGGCTCGCTGAGCACCCGGATGTGCTCGTCCACCAGCTCCGGGGGGACGCCGTCGCTGAACACGGCGCGCAGCCGCTTCGCCCCGTCGGCCAGCAGCACCTGCTCGGCCTTGCCCTCCTGCCGGAAGAGCTTGATGTACTCGGAGCGGCGCTGCTGGTCGGCGTCGTTGCGCAGCGCCCAGCCGAAGGCTGCCGGGTGCGGCACGGACACCGCGGTCAGCGTGCGGACCCGGTCCGGGTACCAGCCCGCGAGGTGCCAGGCCACCACCGAGCCCCAGTCGTGGCCGACGACGTCCACTTCGGACAGACCCAGCGCGTCGATGATGCCCACCGCGTCGGCGACCAGGTGGGCGATCCCGTACTGGTCGGCACCGTCGGGCCGGGCACCGGGCGAGTAGCCGCGCTGGTTCGGCGCGATCGTGCGCAACCCGGCCGCGACCAGCCTCGTCGAGACGAGTTCCCAGCTCCGCGCCGTCTCCGGGAAGCCGTGCAACAACAGCACCGGGCGTCCCTGCGCGCCGCCGGCGAGGGCGACGTCGAAGGTCAGCGGTCCGACGTCGATCCGTTCGTGGTTGCCCGAAACATCCTGCGTCATCAGCCGTCGCTCCGAGTCAGGTTCCGCATCCGAGGGCGCCAACATACCATCCGGTCGGTACGCTCCGCCAGCGCTGCCGGATCGACTGTCCACTAGGGACTCGACCGCGCCCGTTCGGCTCACTCCGGGAGCACTCCCCCGCGCAGTTCCCAGCGGCGGGTGATCGGGTTCCGGACCCACCGGAGTTCGGTCTCCTGCTCCCACGGCTGGAGCGCGTCGAGGTGGTGGGCCCACAGCCGGTTCTGGGTCGCGAAGTACTGCCTGATCCCGGCGAGCCGGTCCTGCTGCTTGTTCCGAAGTGGCGTGCGCATCGTGTTCATCCCCGAGAAGAGGTCCGATCGATGGCACTCAGTTTCCGATGGACCAATTCCTGCCAACAGTGGCAGTGATGCCGTTGTGCCGCAAAATCCTGCCAGCTATCGTTCAGGCATGCTGCGTTCCGTGGCAGCGGTCGTCCTGGACGGCGCCGCTCCGTTCGAACTCGGCGTGCTGTGCGAAGTTTTCGGCCTCGACCGCACCGCCGACGGGGTTCCACCGATCGAGTTCCGGGTGTGCGGGCAGCGCACGGGAGAGCCGCTGAGCACGTCGGTGGGGATGAACATCGTTCCCGAGCACGGGCTGGACGGGCTGGACGGGGCCGATGTCGTCGCGGTCCCGGCGGGCCAGATCCGGGACATCTACCCGGCGGAAGCGCTTGCGGGCCTGCGGGACGCCCTCGCCCGTGGCGCCACCGTTCTCTCGGTGTGCTCCGGCGCGTTCATGCTCGGCGCGGCCGGGCTCCTCGACGGCCGGCCCTGCACGACGCACTGGTACTACGCGACCGAGTTCCGCCGCAGGTTCCCGACCGCCCGGCTCGACCCGGACGTGCTCTACGTCGACGACGGAAACGTCGTGACCAGCGCGGGCACCGCCGCCGGGATCGACGCGTGCCTGCACCTGGTGCGCCGCGAGCTCGGTTCGGCCGCGGCGATGAAGATCGCCCGCCGGATGGTCGTCCCGCCGCAGCGCGACGGCGGACAGCGCCAGTTCATCGACCTGCCGGTGCCCGAATGCTCCGGCGACAGCCTGCAACCGCTGCTGAGCTGGCTGCAGGAGAGCCTGGACGACGAGCACACCATCGCCAGCCTCGCGGGACGGGCGCAGATGTCGCAGCGCACGTTCGCGCGGCGATTCGTCGCCGAAACCGGGACGACCCCGAACCAGTGGCTGGCCACCCAGCGGGTCCTGCACGCCCGGCGGCTGCTGGAGGACACGCAGCTCGGCATCGACCAGATCGCGCGCGAGTGCGGGTTCAGCACGGCCGCGCTGCTGCGCCACCACTTCCGCCGCATCGTCGGCGTCACGCCGCGCGACTACCGGCGGACCTTCTCCCGGTCCGCCGAGGCGGGTTGAGCGCTCAGCGGCGGGTGGCGCAGGCGATGCAGGTCGTCACGGCCGGCAGTGCCTCCAGGCGCTCCGGTGCGATGGGCTTCCCGCATCGCGCGCACACCCCGTAGGTGCCCTTGTCGAGGCGCGCTGCGGCCCGGTCCAGCTCGTCGAGCTCGTGGCGGGCGTCCGCGAGCAAGCCCTGCACCTGGGCGCGCTCGTACGCGAGCGTCGCGCCCTCCGGATCGTGCTCGTCGTCGGTGCCGGTCCACGTCGAGACCTCGCCGATGGACTCCAGGTGGCGCTCCAGTGACCCGACGCGTGCCAGCGCGCTGGCACGCTCCTCGGCCAGCAGTTCCGACGCCGTCCGCGGCCCGGGCGGGGACGGCGCGTCCTGCGACGTCCGCTTGTTCATAACGAGGTGAACGCCGCCGCCCGGCCGCCTATTCCGCCGGTTCAGGCGTTGCGGTCGCCGCTGTGCGCCGGTTCCAGGGCATCGGCGGCCTCCGCCGGTGCCTTCGCCGTGGAGCGGGAGCGGAGCAGGCTCGCCGCTGTCGTCACCGCCAGGGTGAGCACGATGAAGCCCAGCGAGGTGGCGATGCCGATGTCCGGGACGGCGAAGCGGATCTCGTCGATGTGCGAGCCGTGCAACGCCTCGATGATCAGCTTCAGCCCGATGAAGCCGAGGACCACCGCGAGGCCGTAGCTGAGGTAGACCAGGCGGTCCAGCAGCCCGCCGATGACGAAGTAGAGCTGCCGCAGCCCCATCAGCGCGAAGGCGTTAGCGGTGAAGATGATGAACCCGTCCTTGGTGAGACCGAAGATCGCGGGCATCGAGTCGAGCGCGAAGATGACGTTGGCCAGACCGAGCGCGGTGACGACCACGATCATCGGCGTGAACATCCGCCGCCCGTCGACGCGGGTGGTCAGCTTGCCGCCGTCGTAGGTGTCGGACGTGGGCAGCACCCGTTGCAGTGCGCGGGTGATCGCGTTGTCCGGTTCCTCGGGCTCATCGCCGGCACCGTCCCTGGCGACCTTGATCGCGGTGTAGATGAGGAACGCGCCGAAGATGTAGAAGACCCAGTTGAAGGCGCTGAGGGCGGCGACGCCGGCGGCGATGCACACGCCGCGCAGCACCAGCGAGAGCACGATGCCGATGAACAGCACGCGGTGCTGGTGCTCCTTCGGCACGGCGAACCGCGACATGATGATGACGAACACGAAGAGGTTGTCGACCGAGAGGCTGTACTCGGTCACGTAACCGGCGAAGAACTCCGCGCCGCTGGTGGGCCCGGCGAAGACGAACAGGATGGCGCCGAAGACGGCCGCGAGGGCGACGTAGCCGGCGACCCACAGGCTCGCCTCCCGGACACCGACCGCGTGCGGGCGACGGCCGACGAACACCAGGTCGCCCACGATGAGAACGGCCAGCGCCGCCAGGGTCGCGATCCACACCCACATCGGGAAGTTCATCGGCACGTCACCTCCGTGCGCCAACGCGCGCCGGGACCGGACGCGATTCCAGCCCCGGACAGTTTGCATGCAGTATACTGTATGACTTCATTGCCGAATCGGATCATCGGGAGAATTCGACGCAGGCATCGGAAAAACTGCCCGATCGGAGCAGAACGCCCCAGCGAACAAGGCAAACTCACACCAACGGAATCATTCGGCCAACTTGGCGCGATTCCGACATTCAACTGCATAACCGCCTAATTCCCTTATCCACAAAGGACAAATGGCCGATCCGTACCGAGGGATCATCGACACCCGGCCGGGCGACGTCAACGTTGGCCCGGACACACCACCCCACCCGGACGGCAGGCGACCCCACCTGCACGCCCAGCGACGCGCCTCCGGAATGGTCCACAACAGACAGTGGAACCGAGGGGGCGCGCCGGGAGGAGCTCGGCGGCGGACAGGGTGGCGATTTCGCGCGCACCCCGGTCGCAGATCTCGGCAGCGTTCCCCAGGGCCGAACGGCCGGTGGCAAAAGCGGGCCGAGCGGCGTCGAATGGAGGCATGACCTCGGTACCGATCCCACGGCCGCGCGCCGCCGTGATCGGCCTGCTCGCCACCGCCGCCGCGCTCGGCGCGGGACATCTCGTCGCAGGCCTGGCCGCCGTCCCGTCACCGTTCGTCGCGGTGGGTGGCGCGCTGGTCGACCTGACGCCGGAGCCGGTGAAGGAACTGGCCATCGCGCTGTTCGGCACCGCCGACAAGCTGGCGCTGCAGACCGGGATGGTCCTCGTGATCGCGGCCCTTGCGGTCGTGGCAGGGCTGCTGTCCCGGCTGCGCTGGTGGCCGGGCGCGGTCGTGATCGGCCTGTTCGGGATGGCCGGTGTGGCCGCGGCGATGTCCCGGCCGGAGGGCGGCGTGCTCGCGGCGCTGACGTCCGTGGTGGTCGGCGTCGTCGGGTTCTGGTGGCTGCACCGGGCCGCCCGGCCCGGTGCCGAGGCCCCGGCCGAGGTGGACGCGAGCCGGCGGAAGTTCCTGATCACGTCGTCGCTGGTGGTCCTCGGCGCGAGCGCCGCAGGCATCGCCGGCGGCATCCTGCAGCGCGGCGCGGGCGTGATCTCCTCGCGGCTCGCGGCCGCCGCGCGCATCCCGAAGGTCCCGGAGCCGCCCATCCCGCCCGGCGCGGACTTCGTCCCCTCCGGCACCCCGACGTTCCTGACGCCGAACCGGGACTTCTACCGGATCGACACGGCGCTCGCGGTTCCGCAGCTCCGCGCCGAGGACTGGCGGCTGCGACTGCACGGCATGGTGCGGCGCGAGCTGGAGCTGACGTACGACGAGCTGCTGCAGCGCCGGGTGGAGGCCCGCCCGATCACGCTCACCTGCGTGTCCAACGAGGTCGGCGGCCCGCTGATCTCCACGGCGACGTTCGTCGGCGTGCCGGTGCGCGACCTCCTGCTGGAGGCCGGGGTGCGGCCCGGCGCCCAGCAGCTGTTCACCACCAGCGTCGACGGCTACACCGCGGGCACCCCGCTGGACGTGCTGCTCGAACCGGACCGGGGCGCGCTGCTGGCCGTCGGCATGAACGGCGAGCCGCTGCCCACCGAGCACGGCTTCCCGGTCCGCATGGTCGTTCCCGGGCTGTACGGCTACGTGTCGGCGACCAAGTGGCTGGTGGACGCCGAGGTCACCACCTTCGACCGGCAGCACTACTGGGAGCGGCGGGGCTGGGCCCGGCAGGCGCCGATCAAGACCGAGTCCCGCATAGACCGCCCGCGGCCGGGGAGAACGGTGCCCGCCGGTCCGGTGGTGCTGGCCGGGATCGCCTGGGCGCAGCACACCGGCATCGACCGGGTGGAGGTCCGCGCCGACGGCGGCGAGTGGCAACCCGCCGAGCTCGCCGCCGACGTCAGCCGCGACACCTGGCGGATGTGGCGCGCCACCCTGGACCTCCCGCCCGGCGATCACGTCGTGGAATGCCGGGCGACCGACCGGACCGGCAAGCCGCAGACACCGGAACACCGCTCGGTCGTCCCGGACGGCGCGACCGGCTGGCACGCCGTGCGATTCACCTGCACCGCATGACGGCTACGACTGGCGCGCCGCGACCTCGACGGCAGGCGCGGGTTCCCGCTCGGGCTCGGCGAGCATGGCGTAGATCGCCACGGACAGCGCCGCGCAGATGGCCGCGCTGGACCACAGCACGACCTGCCAGGCCCCGGTGAAGCTCTGCGTGACGAAATCGAAGAACTGGGGCCGGATTCCGGCCGGGAGCATCGACATCGGCCCGCCGAGGTCGCCGGAGTTCACGCTGTTGGCCAAGGCCTCCGGCGTGCCCGGGTAGAAGGGCGACCACCCGTCGCCGAGCCGGTTCCCCAGCAGGTCGACCAGCGCCGAACCGGCCGCCGCGATGACCACGGCCTCGCTGCCGAGCCGGAGGGTGTTGAGGAAACCCGCTGCGGCACCGGCGGATTCGGCCGGATCAGGCACAGCGCCACGAACCTCGTGCTGCGCAGCAGCGCCAGGTCGAACATCGGATGCCGCTGCCGCCGCTCGACGAGCACGAACAGCACCATCAGCAGCACCGATCCGGCGAGCAGCCCCAGCACGCCGGGACTTCCCCAGCCCCACTGCGGGCCTTCGACCACGCCGAGCATCAGCAGGAACAGGCCGGCGACGAACGTCGAGGTGCCCGCCCAATCCACTTTGGACCCCGACGCGCCGCGGGACTCCCGCAGGAACGGGACGGCGAGCAGCACCAGCAGCATCAGCAGCGCGTGCGAACCGAAGAACGACCGCCAGCCAGCAGGTAGAGGTGTCCGCGCTCGGCGGTGTCGAGCCGCAGCACGCGCGCGATGGCGTCCAGCACCTCGGCGGACACGTTGATCTCCCGGCCCTGCTCCAGCCAGGTGTACCAGGACGCGCCGACCCCGGCGAGCACGGCGACCTCCTCGCGGCGCAGCCCCGGCGTGCGCCGCCCGCGGCCGGTCGGCATCCCCACGTCCTCGGGCGTCAGCCGGGCCCGTCGCGAACGCAGGAACTCGCGCATCTCGGCACTGCGCCGCCCTCGGGCCGCTGCGGGAAGCCGCGAAACATCCATCCGCCCATGCTAGGAGCACGCCGTCAGAGCATGCCGAGAAGGATCGGGGCGGCGTTGGTCGCGCCGTGGACGACCAGCAGCGGCCACATCAGGCGGTACTTGCTCCACAGGTACCCGAGGAAGAGCCCCAGGACGCCTTGGTTGACGACGACCGAGGCGAGATCGACGCCGAGTTCACCGTTGCCCTGGATGGCGACGTGCCACACCGCCCAGAGCAGCGACGCGAGCACGATGGCGGGCCAGCGCCCGAGCAGGACCTCCCACCTGGTCTGCAGCCACCGCCGGTAGAAGACCTCTTCGAGGAAGCTGTTGATCAGGAAGCCCACCACCACCGCGACGATCAGCGTGACGAGATCGACGGTGAACGCCAGGTCGCTCGGCGGCATCGCCAGCGGGCCCGTGTAGCTGAGCACGAACCAGGTCACCACCGGGATCAGCGGACCCCAGTTCCGCCACGACCCCGGCTCTTGGAGCGCCGACGTCCGAGCCGCGCCCTTGCGGCGCAGCAGCCAGAAGGTCACCGCCGGAACTCCGAGCAACAACACCAGCTTCAGCACCATGTGAGCCGGTTCGCCGCCGCCGGCCGACCACAGCAGCACGGCGAAGAGCACGGCCGCCGCCGTGAGAACGGGCGCCTCGATGCGGACCACATTCCCCGCGGGCAGACCGGCCGGCTCCCGCCGGACATCCGGCGGCACGAGGCGGACGAGCACGATGCCGACGAGCACCGGAACCCAGCGGTGCCACAGCGGAATGGTGTCGTCGTGGTCGGCGGAGTACCTGATGCCCGTGTTGCCGGTCAGGAACAGCAGGGCGATGGCTCCGGCGAACACGGCCAGCCCCGCGAGGAGCACGACCGTTCCACCGGGCGCGCTCGCCCGCCGCAGTTTATTCAGCACAGCTGTACCGTAACGGTTACCGCACATCCGTGCTATAAAAATGGCATGCCGAAGCTCGTCGACCACGACCAGCGGCGCGCCGAACTCGTCCGTGCCGCGTGGGCCGTGATCAGCCGCGACGGCATCGAGGGCGCCACGGTGCGGAAGGTCGCCGACGAGGCGGGCGTCTCCGTCGGCGGGCTGCGGCACTACTTCGACAGCCAGCGCGGACTGCTCCGCTTCGCGGCGGAAGCGGTGGCCACCAACGCCGGCGCACGCCTCGCCGAGCACCGGCGCAACGAGCGACCCGGCATGCGGCGGGCCCAGCTGCTGCTGGAGGAGCTCCTCCCGCTCGACGACGAGCGGCGGGTGGAGGTGGACGTGTGGGCGGCCTGCCTGATGCGGGCGCGCGTCGACCACTCGCTCGACGGGCTGCGCAAGACCGCCTGGGAAGGCGAACGGCACGTCTGCCGGATCGCGGTCGCGGACTGCTGCGCCGTGCCACCCCCGGCCGCCATCGGCGACGAGCTCCCCGACGCCCGGCTGGAGCAGCTGGCCAGGCGCCTGCACGTCTTCGTGGACGGCATGACGCTGCAGGCGGCGACCTATCCGCACGAGCTCCCGGCCGCCGAGGTGCGCCGCCTGCTCCGCGCGGAGTTGGAGCTCGTTTCCGGCTCCGCGCGGGCGAAATCCCGGAAGGGCTGAGCGTCCACAAGAGACCGTCAGCCCGCGAGGCCGTCGAGTTCGGCCGCATTTCCGCCGCCGCTCTGGGCCAGGTTGCGCAGTTCCTGGAGGGCCACCGACAGCATCGACACGTCCGGCTCCGCGGCATCCTTCAGCAGCACGAAGGTTTCCCGGTACATCCGGACGCGGTCGGGGTTGCCGTCGAGCCAGGCGTCGACGAGCCGGTCCGGTGGCGACGATTCGTCCGCGCCGTGCAGCGCGGCGGCGGTGAGCCTGCGGCGCTGGGTGAGCAGGTCATCGCGCAGCGATGCCTTGGCCAGCATGGTCCAGTGCGAGTCGCTCGCCTGCTCCACCGCCTGTTCCTTCAGCCAGTCGAGGTCGAGCCGCTCGCCCAGCGCGAAGTACAGCCCGGCCGTCCACTCCAGGTCGCGGCCGGATGCCCACGAGATCTCCGCGATGTCCATGCCCGAGCACAGCGGGTCGAGCACGAAGACCCGCTCGCACAGCCGCTCCGGGACGCCGGTCCCGGCTAGCGCGGCGATCGCCCGCTCCACCCGCCGCCGCTCCCGCCCGGTGAGCCGGCCGCGCAGGGTGTGGGCCAACCGCAGCATCGCCGGCCGGAACCGCCGTACCTCGACCGCCGTGACGATCTCCCGGCGGTTGCGCAGCAACCACAGCGCCACCTGCTCGACGACCTCACGGACCGCAGCCAGCAGCTGCAATTGGGCATGAGCGTGCCGGGACAGCTCCAGGGCGTCGATCTCCGCCCAAATCGCGGGCAGGTCCAGCAGGTCGCGCGTCGCGACGTAGACCCGGAACGGCGCGCTGAGGTCCCCGGTGAGCTGCATCAGGCGGCGCAGCACCCCCGATCCCAGCCGGTTGATCATCTCGTTGGCCAGCACGGTCGTGGCGATCTCCCGGCGCAGCGGGTGGGCCTGGATCTCGTCGGCGAACTCGGTGCGCAGCGCCGCGGGCAGGTACTCGACGGTCCCGGCCATCACGTGCGGATCGTCCGGCACCGCCGAATCGAGCACCATCCGGTGGAACTGGTTCTTGCTGTGCGCGAGCAGCATGGCCAGCTCCGGCCGGGTCAATCCCAGCCCCAGGGCCCGCCGTTGGGCGATGACGTCGTCGTCCGGCAGCGACTCCAGCGCCCGGTCGAGGAAGCCCTCGCCCTCCAGGAATCGCATCAGCTGCAGGTTCCGGTCCAGGATGGTCTGGCCGAGCGCTTCGCTGACGCTGATGGACTGCGCCTGCCGGTAGTTGTCGGCCAACACCTGCTCGGCGACCTCGGCTTCGATTTCGGCGAGCAGCCGATCGCGGCGCTGCGACGGGATCCCACCGGCCGAATCCAGCAGGATCTTGAGGTTCACCTCGCGGTCGGAGATGTCGACGCCTGCCGAGTTGTCGATGAAGTCGGTGTTGATGCGGCCGCCGCGCAGGGCGAACACGATCCGGGCGGGTTGGGTGAACCCGAGGTTGCCGCCCTCGGCGACCACCCGCGCCCGCACCTGCTCCGCGTCGACCCGGGCACCCTCGTTCGCCCTGTCGCCGACCTGTGCGTTCGACTCCGCGGCGGCCTTGACGTAGGTGCCGATGCCGCCGTTGAACAGCAGGTCGACCGGCGCCCGCAGGATCGCCTGGATGAGCTCGTCGGCGGGCAGCGATGCCACGTCGACGTCGAGGACGCGTCGGACCTGCGCGGTCAGCGGGACCGACTTCGCGCTGCGGGCGAACACCCCGCCGCCGGGCGAGATCAGCGTCGGGTCGTAGTCCGCCCACGAGGAGCGCGGCAGGCCGGACAGCCGGCGGCGCTCGGTCCAGGACGCCAGCGGGTCCGGTGCGGGGTCGAGGAAGATGTGCCGGTGGTCGAAGGCGGCGACCAGTTTCACGGTGCGCGACAACAGCATCGCGTTGCCGAACACGTCGCCGGACATGTCGCCGATCCCGGCCGCGGTGAACTCGTCGCGCTCCGGGTCCACCCCCAGCTCGCCGAAGTGGCGGCGCACCGATTCCCAGGCGCCGCGCGCCGTGATGGCCATCGCCTTGTGGTCGTAGCCGCGCGAACCGCCCGACGCGAACGCGTCGCCCAGCCAGAACCCGTACTCCGCAGCGATCGAGTTCGCCAGGTCGGAGAACGCCGCGGTGCCCTTGTCCGCGGCCACCACCAGGTACGGGTCGTCGGAGTCGTGGCAGACCGTGTCCGCGGGCCGGAGCACCGCGTCGCCGCGGCGGTTGTCGGTGACGTCGAGCAGCCCGCGGACGAACATCGTGTAGCAGTCGCGCACTTCCGCGGCCACGGCCTCCGGGTCGGTGCTCGGCGGCGGTCGTTTGACGACGAACACGCCCTTGGCGCCCTGCGGCACGATGACCGCGTTCTTGACCATCTGCGCCTTCAGGAGGCCCAGCACCTCCGCGCGGAAGTCCTCCGGGCGGTCCGACCAGCGGATGCCGCCGCGGGCCACCTTCGCCGCGCGCAGGTGCACTCCCACCACGCGCGGCGAGTAGACGAACGTTTCCACGGCGGGCCGGGGCTCGGGCAGGAAGGGCAGCTTGCCCGGGTCGAGCTTGAGCGTCAGGTGCGGCTTGGCGCGGCCGTCGCGCCCGCGCTGGAAGAAGTTGGTCCGCACCGCCGCGAGCACCACGGTCCGCACGGCGCGCAGCACCCGGTCCTCGTTGAGGTGCACCACCGCGTTGAGTGCCGCCTCGACGCGGGAGTCCAGCGCGGCCTGCCGTCCGGGGTCGGCGACCGCCGGGTCGAAGCGGGTCCGGAACAGCGCCACCAGCAGCCTGGTCACCTCGCGGTGCGTGAGCAGCGTGCGCTCCACGTACGACTGGCTGAACGTGACGCC
Organism: Saccharopolyspora sp. NPDC050642; assembly: GCF_040654735.1. Lineage (NCBI taxonomy): Bacteria > Bacillati > Actinomycetota > Actinomycetes > Pseudonocardiales > Pseudonocardiaceae > Saccharopolyspora > Saccharopolyspora sp. NPDC050642. The sequence goes on from NZ_JBFAIN010000003.1 coordinate 315,243, forward strand.
GCCCTGCCGCAGGTACGCGTGGATCGCGCGCAGCAGCACCACGTCCCGCCAGCCGATCCCGGCCTTCAGCACGAGCTGGTTGAAGCCGTCGTCCTCCGCATCCCCGCACCACACCGCGATGAACGCGGCCGCCACCAGGTCCCGGGCCACCGGGTCGGACAGCAGCGCGGAATCCCTCGGCAGCAGCTCGAACTCCTCGACCCGGACGGCACCGCGGCCCGCCGGGCGCACGTCGAACGGCCGGTGGTCGGCGATGCGCAGGCCCATGTTCTCCAACACTGGGAACACATCGGCGAGCAGCGCCGGACGCGGACTCGACCACAGCAGGGCGAACCGGGCGTTCGCGCCGGAACCCAGCAGCGGCAGCATCGTCAGCCGGGGCCCGGCATCGGGCCGGAACTCCTCCAGCGCGACGACGTCCAGGGCGGCTTGGCCCGCGGAGAACACGTCCTGGTACCCGGTGGGAAACGCCTCCGCGTACCGGGCGAACAACCGGCGCCCTTCGGCGGAGCCGTACCGATCCGCCAGCTGGACGCGGAGCTCGTCCTGCCACGACTCGGTCGCGGGAACGACCACCGCCACCACCCCCTCGACGAAACGAGGGCCGCATCGACGGTCCTGGCCCGAGTCTAGGCCGCCGCCACCGGGCCCACACCGCGCCGGACACCACCCGCCACGGCACAGCATCTCCGCCCCAGCCGCCCCGCCGACGGCCCCGGCCGTTCATCCACATCGGACGATCACCGAGCAAGCCCGGCTCACCGAACGGATCAACCCCATTGCGCCGACCGAGCGGCATCGCAGAAGCGCGCCCGGACACCGGCGCGACCCGCGATCAGGCCCGCCCGGCCGATTCCTCCGATTGATCGACGACTAATGGTGGTTCACTTGAGCCGAATAGCGGGCGAGCCGTAGATCAAAAGGACATGCCGTCGGACATCGGGCCGATCGAGAATCTTTCAAGGATTCCCAAAACAAAGTAAAAGATTTCTGGTATATACCAGTCATGGGTCACCCATTAGTACGAAACCGCTGCTCACGCGACTTTAAATGGAATACCAATTCGCCGACAAATTGGACAAAGAAGTTCATTAACCGCAGTCGCGCAAATCGGTCACCGAGATTTTTTCGCAATTAAAACGTGTGAAGTTTCCCATACTTAATGACGATGCGCGGCGGAAAGCGCGACCCTAGGTTGTGATCGCGGACCAACGCGGTATTCGCCGCGACGTTTCTCCGCGAGACCGGGAGAAGTGACCATGTGCGCAGCACCGATCCGGGATGCCGAAGGAGCACCCGGACGATTCCCCGAAGACCGGGCGGAAGGCACCGCCGGTGACGCACTGCTGAGACTGGGCCGCCTGGTGTCCAAAGCGGACACCTCCGCGGACCTGCGCGCGGTGTACCGCAGGGGCGGCCGCGAGGGCGACGTCTTCTACCGCGACCGGTGGAGCCACGACAAGGTGGTGCCCTCCACGCACGGCGTGAACTGCACCGGCTCCTGCCGGTGGAACGTGTACGTCAAGGACGGCATCATCACCTGGGAGGCGCAGGACACCGACTACCCGAGCGTCGGCCCGGACCGGCCCGAGTACGAACCGCGCGGCTGCCCGCGCGGCGCCTCGTTCTCGTGGTACTCCTACTCCCCCACCCGCATCCGCTTCCCGCACGCCCGCGGCGTGCTGGTTGAGATGTACCGCCAGGCCCGGCGGGAGACCGACGATCCGGTCGCCGCCTGGAAGTCCATAGTGGATGATCCGGAGCGGCGGGCGCGCTACCAGCGGGCGCGCGGCAAGGGCGGGCTCGTCCGCATCACCTGGGACGAGGCGGTCGAGATGATCGCCGCCGCGCACGTGCACACCATCGCCGCGCACGGCCCGGACCGGATCGCCGGGTTCTCCCCGATCCCGGCGATGTCGATGGTCTCGCACGCGGTGGGCTCGCGGTTCATGGCGCTGATCGGCGCGCCGATGCTGTCGTTCTACGACTGGTACGCGGACCTGCCGGTCGCCTCGCCGCAGGTGTTCGGCGACCAGACCGACGTGCCCGAGTCCGCGGACTGGTGGGACGCCGCCTACCTGATGATGTGGGGCTCCAACGTGCCGGTGACGCGCACCCCGGACGCGCACTGGATGACCGAGGCCCGTTACCGGGGCCAGAAGGTCGTGGTCGTCTCGCCCGACTACGCCGACAACACCAAGTTCGCCGACGAATGGCTCGCGCCGCACCCAGGAACCGACGCGGCGCTGGCGGTGGCGATGGGGCACGTGGTGCTCAAGGAGTTCTTCGTCGACAACCCGACGCCGTTCTTCACCGACTACGTGCGGCGCTACACCGATCTGCCGTTCCTGGTCAGCCTCGTCGAGCGCGGCGGCGGGCTCGTGCCGGGCAAGTTCGTCACCGCCGCCGACCTCGGCCGCGAAGGCGGGCACGAGGAGTGGAAGACGGTGCTCCTCGACGACGCGACCGGCGAACCCGCGGTGCCCAACGGATCCATGGGATTCCGCTGGAACGACGGCGAAACCGGGCGGTGGAACCTCGACCTCGGCACCGTGGCACCGCGGCTGAGCCTGCACGGCCACGACGCCGAAGCGGTCGAGGTGATGCTGCCCCGCTTCGACGCCCCGGACGGCACCGGCGCGGCGGTCACCCGCGGCGTCCCGGCGACCCGGCTGCGCCCGGACGGCCCGCTGGTGACGACGGTCTTCGACCTGCTGCTCGCGCAGTACGGGGTCGGCCGCGAGGGCCTGCCCGGCAGCTGGCCGACCGGCTACGACGACGCGGACCAGCCCGGCACGCCCGCCTGGCAGGAGCAGATCACCTCGGTGCCCGCCGCGCGGGCGGCGCGGATCGCCCGCGAGTTCGCCGACACCGCGATCCGCTCCAAGGGCCGGTGCATGATCCTCATGGGCGCGGGCACCAACCACTGGTTCCACTCCGACGAGGTGTACCGGACGTTCCTGACCCTCCTGATGCTCACCGGCTGCCAGGGCCGCAACGGCGGCGGCTGGGCGCACTACGTCGGTCAGGAGAAGGTCCGGCCGCTGACCGGCTGGGCCACGCTGGCGTCCGCAGCGGACTGGCAGCGCCCGCCCCGCCAGATGATCGGCACCGCCTGGTTCTACCTGCACACCGGCCAGTGGCGCTACGACGGGCTCACCGCGGACGCCCTCGCCTGGCCCGGCGCGGCCGGGACGCTCGCCGGCGCAACGGCCGCCGACTGCCTCGCCCGCTCGACGCGCGCGGGCTGGATGCCGTCCTACCCCACCTTCGACCGCAATCCGCTGGACCTCGCCGACGAGGCCGAGGCCGCCGGGCTCGAACCCGTCGAGCACGTCGTGCGGGAACTGCGGGAGGGCCGGCTCGGTTTCGCGGGCGAGGACCCGGACGCGCCGGCGAACTGGCCGCGGGTGCTGACGGTGTGGCGCTCCAACCTGCTGGGCTCGTCGGCCAAGGGCAACGAGTTCTTCCTCAAGCACCTGCTGGGCACCGACGCGGCGGCGCGCTCGACCGAGCCCGAACAGCCGCCCGCCGAGGTGCACCGCGCCGAGGCGGCCGAGGGCAAGCTGGACCTGCTGCTGTCGCTGGACTTCCGGATGACCAGCACCACGCTGTTCTCCGACGTCGTGCTGCCCGCCGCCACCTGGTACGAGAAGCACGACCTGTCCTCGACGGACATGCACCCGTACGTGCACTCCTTCAACGCCGCCGTCGACCCGCCGTGGCAGTGCCGCACCGACTTCGACGCGTTCCACGCCATCGCCGCGAAGTTCAGCGGGCTCGCCGAACAGCACCTCGGCGTCCGGCGGGACGTGGTGGCGACCGCGCTCGGCCACGACACCCCGGGCGAGGCGGCGCAACCCGGCGGCGTGCTGCGCGACTGGCGCAGCGGCGACGTCGACCCGGTTCCCGGCCGCACCATGCCGACGCTCACCGTCGTCGAGCGCGATTATCCCGCGGTGGCCGCGAAACTCGGCGCGGTCGGCCCGCTGCTGGACAAGCTCGGCACCACGACCAAGGGCTACACCGTCGAGGTCGGCCCGGAGCTGGCGTGGCTGGCCGAGGCCAACGGGGTCGCGGCAGGCGGACCCGCCGCCGGCCGCCCGCGGCTGGACACCGACCGCCGGGCCGCCGACGCCATCCTCGCGCTGTCCGGCACCACCAACGGCCGGCTGGCCAACGAGGGCTTCCGGGTGCTGGAAGAGCGGGTCGGCCGCGACCTGACGCACATCTCGACCCACCACACCGGACACCGGGTGACCTTCGCCGACACCAGGTCCCGGCCGGTGCCGGTGGTCACCAGCCCGGAGTGGTCCGGCGACGAGTCCGGCGGGCGGCGCTACTCGCCGTTCACCATCAACGTCGAACAGCTCAAGCCCTGGCACACCCTCACCGGCCGCCAGCACTTCTTCCTGGATCACGACTGGATGGCCGAGCTCGGCGAGCAGCTGCCGCTGTACCGGCCGCCGCTGGACCTGCACCGCCTGGCCGGCGAACCGCGGCTCGGCCCGGACGGCACCGCCGAGGTGGTGGTGCGGTACCTGACGCCGCACTCGAAGTGGTCGATCCACAGCGAGTACCAGGACAACCCGATCATGCTGACGCTCTCCCGGGGCGGACCGACTTTCTGGATGAGCCCGGCGGACGCCGCCGCCATCGGAGTCGCCGACAACGACTGGGTGGAGGCCGTCAACCGCAACGGCGTCGTGGTCGCCCGCGCGGTCGTGTCGCACCGGATGCCCACCGGCACCGTGTTCATGTACCACGCGCAGGACCGGACGGTGAACGTGCCGAAGAGCGAGACCACCGGCCGGCGCGGCGGCATCCACAACTCGCTGACCCGCGTGCAGATCAAGCCGACGCACCTCATCGGCGGCTACGCGCAGCAGTCCTTCGCGCTGAACTACCACGGTCCCACCGGGAACCAGCGCGACGAGATCACCGTCATCCGCCGCCGCAACCAGGCGGTGGAGTACTGACGCGGAGCGTCAAGAAGGAGTACTGATGCGCGTCATGGCACAACTGGCCATGGTGATGAACCTGGACAAGTGCATCGGCTGCCACACCTGCTCGGTCACCTGCAAGCAGACCTGGACCAACCGGGGTGGCGTCGAGTACGTCTGGTTCAACAACGTGGAAACCCGCCCCGGGCAAGGATATCCGCGCCGCTACGAGGACCAGCGGCAGTGGCGCGGCGGCTGGGAGCTCGACCGCCGCGGCCGGCTGAAGCTGCGCGGCGGCGGCCGGCTGCGCAAGCTCGCGACGCTGTTCGCCAACCCGGACCTGCCGGAACTCGACGACTACTACCAGCCCTGGACCTACGACTACCGGATGCTGCTCGAAGCGCCGCTGGGCGACGACACCCCGGTGGCCCGCCCCACCTCGGCGATCACCGGGCGTCCGGCCAACGTCCAATGGGGACCGAACTGGGAGGACTCGCTGGGCGGCACGCCCGAGCACGGCGAGGCGGATCCGGTGGTGGCGAAGCTGCGCACCGAGCTGGGCACCCGCATCCGGTTCGAGTTCGAGCAGTCGTTCCTGTTCTACCTGCCGCGGATCTGCGAGCACTGCCTCAACCCGTCCTGCGTCGCGTCCTGCCCGTCCGGCGCGATGTACAAGCGCGCCGAGGACGGCATCGTGCTCGTCGACCAGGACCGCTGCCGCGGCTGGCGGATGTGCGTTTCCGGCTGCCCGTACAAGAAGGTCTACTTCAACCACAAGACCGGCAAGGCCGAGAAGTGCACCTTCTGCTACCCGAGGATCGAGGTCGGCCAGCCGACGATCTGCTCGGAGACCTGCGTCGGGCGGCTGCGCTACATCGGCGTGCTGCTCTACGACGCCGACCGGGTCGGCGAGGCGGCGGCGGTGACCGACGAGCACCGGCTCTACCCGGCGCAGCGCGATCTCTTCCTCGACCCGGACGACCCGGAGGTGACAGCGGCGGCCGAGCGGGCGGGCATCCCGCACGACTGGGTCCAGGCGGCCCGGCGCTCCCCGGTCTACGACCTGATCTGCCGCTACCGCGTCGCGCTGCCGCTGCACCCGGAATACCGCACCATGCCGATGGTCTGGTACATCCCGCCGCTGTCGCCGGTGGTGGACGCCGTCGCCGAGACCGGGTTCGACGGCGAGGACGCCGGGAACCTCTTCGGCGCCATCGACGCGCTGCGCATCCCGATCGAGTACCTAGCCGAGCTGTTCACGGCAGGCGACATCGGCCCGGTGCGCGACTCCCTGCGGAAGCTCGCGGCGATGCGCTCCTACATGCGGTCGGTGAACCTGGACGAGCCGCCGGACGAGGGTCCGGTCCGGGCGGCCGGGCTGGACATCGCGGAGCTGCGGTCGATGTACCGGCTGCTGGCCATCGCGAAGTACGACGACCGCTACGTCATCCCGACCGCGGGCATCGGCGACGCGCACGAGCTGGAGGCGCTGGCGACGACGTGCAGCCTGGACACCGACGGCGGCCCCGGCATGGGCGGCCTGCGCTCGGGCAGCACCGACCTGGTCGTGTGGGACGAGGGCGGGCGTCCGGAGGGCATGTTCCCGACGCTGCGCGGGGAGAAGCCGTGAGGCGCCGCCGCCTGGACGCCCGGTCGCGCGCGTTGGTGCGCCAGATCGCCGCGTGGTGCCTGCACTACCCCGACGCCGAGCTGGCCGGGCGGATGGGCCTGCTGCGGGAATCCCTCGGCGAGATCGCCGGGACCGACCCGGCGCAGCACCTGCGCCGCATCCTGGATCACCTCGCGGGAACACCGGCGCAGGAGGCCGAGCAGCACTACGTCGAGGTGTTCGACGTCAGTCCCCGCCGCGGGCTGTACCTGACCTGGTACGTGCACGGCGACACCCGGTTGCGCGGTGGCGCGCTGGCCGAGCTGGCGGGCCTCTACCGCTCGCACGGCTACCGCGTCGGCGGCGGTGAGCTGCCGGACTACCTGCCCGCATTGCTGGAGTTCTCGGCCGCCGAGCGGCGCGAAGGCGAGCGCCTGCTCGGCCGGTTCCGGCCGGCGATCGAGGTGCTGCACCGCAAGCTGGCCGAGCTCGGCACGCCCTACGCCGCGGCCGTGCAGGCGGTGCTCGACGTCGTGCCGCAGCAGCGCGAACGCGACGTCGTTCCCGCGCAACCGCCGACCGAGCAGGTCGGCCTGCAGCCCTTTTCGCTCACCCTCCAGGAAGGCCGCCGATGACCAGCCCGATCGATGTGGTGCTGTGGGCCGTGCTGCCGTACGTCGTGCTCGCCGTGTTCATCGGCGGCGCGGTGTGGCGGTACCGGTACGACAAGTTCGGCTGGACCACCCGGTCCAGCCAGCTGCACGAATCCCGCCTGCTGCGGATCGGCAGCCCGTTGTTCCACTACGGACTGCTGTTCGTCGTCGGCGGGCACGTGCTCGGCCTGGTGGTGCCGAAGTGGCTCACCGAGCTGTTCGGCGTGACGGAGTCGAACTACCACCTGGTGTCGCTGGGCATGGGCACGTTCGCGGGCTGCGCGGCGCTGGCCGGGCTGCTGGTCCTGCTGTGGCGGCGGCTGCGCAACCACGCGGTGCGCGCCGCGACCAGCCGCAGCGACCTGTTCACCTACACCGCTTTGACGGCCACGATCTGCCTCGGCCTGTGGACGACCGTTATCGACAACGGCGTCCGCGGCCCGTACGACTACCGCGAGACGATCGGGCCGTGGTTCCGCGGGATCTTCCTGCTGCAGCCGCACCCGGAGCTGATGGCGCACGCACCGCTGGACTACCGGCTGCACGCGCTGCTCGGCCTCGCCCTGTTCGCGCTGTGGCCGTTCGGCCGGCTCGTGCACGCCTTCAGCGCACCGGTGCACTACCTGTTCCGCCCCTACGTGGTCTACCGCAGCCGCAGCGGCGACCGCGTGGGCACCAGGCAGGCGCCGCGCGGCTGGCAGCGGCTGTAGCGCGGATGATCTGGCAGCGCGTGCCGCCCGAATCCGGCGCGGCGGTGATGGGCCTCGGGGTGATGTCGGTCGCCGGGCACCTGGCGGGTTTCCCCGTGCTGTCGGCGGTGCTGCTCGCGGTGGCCGCGGTGCTGTGGGCACTGCTGGGCGCGGCGTTCCTGGCGCGGCTGGTCTTCGACAACGAGCGATGGAGGTCGGAGGCCGGCCGGCCCGGCGCCCTGACGTGCGTCGCCGGGACCGGTGTCCTCGGCCTCGCCCTGGTCCTGCACGGCTGGCCCACCGGCTGGATCTTCCTCGTGCTGACGGCGCTGCTGTGGTCGGGGCTGATGCCCCTGGTGCTGCGCGGCCTGGCCACCCCGACGGTCGGGGTGAGCTTCCTGGTCTGCGTCGGCACGCAGTCGCTGGCGGTGCTGGCCGGTCAGCTGGCCGCCGACGCGCGATCTCCGTTCCTGCTCGCGGTTTGCGCGATCTCGGCGGCGATCGGCCTGGCGCTCTACGTCCTGGTGCTCGTCCGGTTCGACTTCCGGCAGGTGGCCCGCGGAGCGGGTGACCACTGGGTCGCCGGCGGGGCGCTCGCGATCAGCACGGTGGCCGTCGCCAAGCTGCACGCCGCGGTGCGGGAGCTGGCCGCACCGGCCGAGCTCGCCACCGCGGTGCGCGCGATCGGCATCGCGCTCTGGGCGATCACCATGTGCTGGTACGTGGTGCTGGCGGTGGCGGAACTGCTGGCGCCGCGCCTGCGCTACGACTTCCGCCGCTGGGCAACGGTCTTCCCGCTCGGCATGACGTGCGCGGCGAGCTTCGGCACGGCCGCGGCGACGGGCATGGTGTGGATGGCCGACGCGGCCCGGATCCTCCTGTGGCCGGCCCTGGCGGTCCTCTGCCTGACGGCTTGGGGCACCATCCACGACCTCACTTCCCGATGACGCGCCCCATGCTGGTCAACGGCCTTCATGCCGGCTGGGGCCGGGAGTGGGAACGGCCGCGATGGCGCTCACGACAGGCTCCCGGTCGTGATCCGTGCTTTTCGCTTCCGCAAGGCGGAATCCACACCGGCGTCACCGGTGGCTCGTATGCTGCCGGCTCGTGACCGCCTCTCGCCGGAGCAATGTCGTCATCGCCCTCGCCGCGGCGCTGATCTCGCTGCTGCCGCACACCGCGCAGGCCGCGCCGCACCGCGGCATCGACGTCCTCGACTTCAACATCCACACCGGCATCGGCGCCGACGGGCGGCTCGACCTGGCCCGCACCGCCGAGGTCATCGCCGGCGCGGACGTCGTCGGTCTGCAGGAGGTCGACGTGCACTGGGCGGCGCGCAGCGAGTACGCCGACCAGGTCGCGCAGCTGGCCCGGATGACCGGCATGCACTCCTACTTCGCGCCCATCTACGACCTCGATCCGGAGCCCGGGCGCACCGAGCGCCGCCGGTACGGCGTCGCGCTGCTGAGCCGGTTCCCCATCATCCGGGCCGAGAACCACGAGATCACCCGGCTCTCCACGGTCGATCCCGAGCCGGTGCCGAAGCCGATGCCCGGCTTCGCCGAAGCCGTCCTCGCGACTCCCGGCGGGCCGACCCACGTCTACGTGACGCACCTCGACTACCGGCCCGATCCGGCCGTCCGGCGGACGCAGGTCGCCGAGACGATCCGCATCCTGGACCAGGATCCGCCGCACGCCCGGCAGCTCCTGCTCGGCGACTTCAACGCCGGGCCCGACGCGCCGGAGCTGGCGCCGCTGCTGGCGCGCATGCGGGACGGCTGGACCACCGCGAACGGACCGGGCGGCGGGCTGACGTTCCCCGCCGCGGCTCCCGAGAAGCGGATCGACTACGTGACCTTCGCCGGGCGGCTGCGCGCGACCCGCGCCGAGGTGCCCGACACGCAGGCCTCCGATCACCGGCCGGTGCTCGTGACCATCGCGGGATAGGCCTTCCTACTCTTCCCGCCCGGCCGCGGCGGTTGGGAGACTCTCCTCCCGAACGCCGACGACGTCGGAAGGGAGCTGGGGGCGATGTCCGACGCGCGTTTCGAACTCAACCACCGGGAGCGCGCCGCGCTCCAGGCGGTGGCCGCGGGGCGGGTGAAGATCACCTGCAGCTGCGAGCCCGATCTGTTCATCGACGGTGTGGCCTTCTGCGATCAGCAGACGGCGCACCGTCTCGTGCACCAGGGTCTGATGCGCCCGGCCGCGCCCGGCGTGCCCGGCGAGCTGGTGGCCGCCGAACTCACCGGGCCGGGGATGGAGAGGCTCGGTACGGCTGTTCCAGGGTGAGCGCGTGGAGCAGTTCGACGGTGCGCTCGGCCGCCGGGTGCTCCGCGATCGACTTCTTGACCGCCACGCTGATCCGCCGCATCGGGGTCGGTGACACCACGGGCACCGAACGCAGCCCGGCGGGCAGGTACCCGATGCCCAGCCCGGGGATCACCGTGATGCCGATTCCCGTTGCCACGAAGGGGATCGCGGTCTGGTAGTCGTGCGTCTCCACGACGAACCGCGGGGCGAACCCGGCCTCCGCGCAGGCCCCGAGGAGCACCTGGCGGCAGGCGCCCTCGACGATGTCGTTGTCGACCCAGCTCCGCTCCGCCAGCTCCGCCAGCGGCACCTCGGCGCGCTGCGCGAGCGGGTCGTCGTCGCGGACGACCGCGAGGTACGGGTCGTCGATGAGCCAGTGCACGTCGACCAACGGGGAGTGCTCGGTGTCCGGGTACTCGACGAAGATGTCGATGTCGGGTTCGGCGTCGACGATGTCGGTCATCCGCAGGTCGAGCCGCAGTTCGGGGAACTCGGTGCGCAGCGCGGCCACGAGCGCGGGCAGCCAGGTCGCGCCCGCGGAACCGAAGTAGCCGATGGAGAGGCTGCCTACCCGGCCGGCGCGCAGATCGCCGACGACGCCTTCGACCCGGCTTAGGGCCTGGAACAGCGGTTCCGACTCGGTCGCGAGCGTGCGGCCGGCCTCGGTCGGTTCGATGCCCCGGCCGACCCGTTCGAACAGCCGGAGCCCGGTCTCGCGCTGCAGCGAGGCGAGCTGCTGGCTGACCGCTGATGGCGTGTAGCCGAGCGCCTCCGCGCTCGCGCGGATAGATCCCGTTGCGACAACTGCCCGCAGAACGCGGAGCCGAGGTACGTCGAGCATTCCCTGACTGTACAGGTGAGCTTAATCATTGTGCAGAACTAATCGCTTGTCCTTGCCAATCGGGCTGGCGACGATAGCTGGCGTGACCGGACAGCTCCAGATCTCCGAAACCGCCCCGGCCGGGGCACAACGCGGCAAGGCCGCCGCGGCCGTCATCGTGACCGTGCTGCTGTGGGCGTCGGCGTTCGTCGCCATCCGCGGCATCGGCGAAACCCTCTCCCCCGCGCCGATGGCGCTGATCCGGATCGCGGTCGCCGCCGCCGCGCTGACGATCCTGGTGCTGGTCCGGCACCGCGGCTCCGCGCCGGTCCCCCGCAACCGCCGCACGCTGACGCTGATCGCGGTGTACGCGGTGCTGTGGCTCGCCGGGTACACGGTCGTCCTCAACGCCGCCGAGCGGCACATCGACGCGGGAACCGCCGCGCTGCTGGTGAACATCGCGCCCCTGCTGATCGCGTTCGGCGCGGGGCTGTTCCTCGGCGAGGGCTACCCCAAGGCGCTGGTCGCCGGCTCCGTGGTGGCGCTGGGCGGCCTGTCGATCATCGCGCTGGGTTCCTCCGGCGACCGGGACTGGCTCGGCGCGGCGCTCTGCGTGCTGGCCGCCGTCCTGTACGCGGCGGGGGTGCTCGTCCAGAAGGCCGCGCTTCGCGGGGTGGACGGCACGATCGCGATCTGGCTCGGTTGCCTCGTCGCCACCGCGGTGCTCCTGCCGTGGACCCCGCAACTGATCGCCGAACTCCAGGCGGCGCCCGCCGGCGCGATCCTCGCCTCCGTCTACTTGGGACTGTTCCCGACCGCGATCGGCTTCACGACGTGGGCCTACGCCCTCCACCGGATGCCGGCGGGCAGGCTCAGCGCCGCGAGCTACGCCGTGCCGGTGGTGTCGATCCTGCTCTCCTGGCTGCTGCTGGCGGAGATCCCGACGGCATACGGCCTGATCGGCGGGGCGATCTGCCTCGTCGGAGTCGCCATCGCCCGCCGCTCCGGCCGCTAGCGCCGAGAACCGCCGCTTTCGCGCGAAATCGGCGGCGCCAGTGCGGGTGGGTCGGCGGTTTCGCGCGAAATCGCCGACCCACCCGCGCGCGTCGGGTGACGCACAGCCTCGTTGACAAAGTGACGCCATCTGAGCAAATGTTCAGTTCGGTGGGGCCTGGGCACGCCGGGCCGGGCGGACGGGAGTTTGCGGCATGACCGATGGCGGCGCACCAGCGGCCGGGACCGGGTTCTTCTCGTCCGTGGACGACGTGTCCGCGAAGCTGGCCGAGGCCGGCTACCTCGCTTCGACTGCGGTCGCCACCACCGTGTTCCTGGCCGACCGGCTCGGCAAGCCGCTGCTGGTCGAGGGCCCGGCCGGGGTCGGCAAGACCGAGCTGGCCAAGGCCGTCGCGCAGGTCGGCGGCGCTCGCCTGGTCCGGCTGCAGTGCTACGAGGGCGTCGACGAGGCCCGCGCGCTCTACGAGTGGAACCACGCCAAGCAGCTGCTGCGGATCACCGCCGGACGCGACGAGACCTGGGACGAGGCACGCACCGACATCTTCAGCGAGGAGTTCCTGCTCGCCCGGCCGCTGCTGACCGCCATCCGAGGCGACGAGCCGACGGTGCTGCTGATCGACGAGACCGACAAGGCCGACGTCGAGGTGGAAGGCCTGCTGCTGGAGGTGCTCAGCGACTTCCAGGTGACGGTGCCCGAACTGGGCACGATCACCGCGGCGCGCCGCCCGTTCGTGGTGCTCACCTCCAACGCGACCCGCGAGCTCTCCGAGGCGCTGCGCCGCCGCTGCCTGTTCCTGCACATCGACTTCCCCGATGCCGAGCTGGAGCAGCGGATCGTCCGGCTCAAGGTGCCCGGGCTCGAGGACGCGCTGGCCGATTCGCTGGTCGAGGTGGTCGGCGCGCTGCGCGGGATGGAGCTGCGGAAGGCGCCGTCGGTGGCTGAGACCATCGACTGGGCCCGCACGCTGCTCGCCCTCGGCGCGGACAGCCTGGACGAGGCGATCGTCCGCGACAGCCTCGGCGTGATCCTCAAGCACCAGGACGACGTCCGCAAGGCCGCCGAGAAGCTGACCGTGGGATGACCGAGCCGATCAACGGCCTCCCCGAGCGGCTGACCGGGTTCGCCCAGGCGCTGCGGTCCCACGGGATCCGCATCGGGCCGGGCGAAACCGTCGATGCCGCCGCCGCGCTGGACGTGCTCGGCCTGGCCGACCGGGAGCGCATCCGCGAGGGCCTCGCCGCCGCGCTGCTGCGCACCGACCGGCAGCGCGCGGTGTTCGACGCGACCTTCGACCTCTACTTCCCGCTCGGCGTCGGCCGTCCCGAAGGCACCGGGGACGAGCAGGACCTGGAGCAGCGGCTGGTCGAGGCGCTCGCGGCCAACGACCGGTCGGCGATGACCCAGCTCGCCGGTGAAGCGGTGGACGCGCTCGGCCGGTTCGGGTCGGGCGACGGGCCGCAGGGCTGGTCCGCGCACCAGACGCTCGACCGGCTGCAGCCGCAGACGCTGCTGGCGCGCGTGCTCGCCGCGATGCGGGCCGGCGAGGCCGCCGACTTCACCGACCGGCTCGACCGGGACGAGATCCGCCGGCGCATCGAGGACTTCCGCAACCGGGTGCGCACCGATGCCCGCCGCCGCTCGGCCGAACTGCGCGGCACGGAGCAGATCGCGAAGCACGCCATCGCGCCCAGCGCCGACCAGATCGACTTCCTCAACGCCGGGCGCGAGCAGCTCGCCGACCTGCGCCGCGCGGTGCAGCCGTTGGCCCGCAAGCTCGCCACCCGGCTCGCGGCGCGCCGCCGGCAGGCCGCTCGCGGCCGGATCGACCTGCGCCGGACGCTGCGCCGTTCGCTGTCCACCGGGGGTGTGCCGCTGCGCCCGGCCTACCAGCGGCGCCGGCCCGGGCGACCGGAAATCGTGCTGCTGTGCGACGTTTCCGGATCCGTGGCGGGCTTCGCGAACTTCACGATGCTGCTGGTCCAGGCGCTGCACGACCAGTTCAGCAAGGTCCGGGTGTTCGCCTTCGTCAACCGCACCGACGAGGTGACCGGCCTGATCACCGGCGGCTCGGCCGACCCGGTGGAGCTCGGCCGCCGCATCCTCACCGAGGCGGCGGTGACCGGCTGGCACGACAGCAGCGACTACGGCGCCGCCCTGGGCGAGTTCGCCGAACGCCACCTGGACGCGGTCGGCCCGCGCACCTCGGTGCTGGTCCTCGGCGATGCCCGCACCAACGGCTGGGACCCGAACCTGGCCGCGCTGGGGCAGGTCGTCGACCGGGCGCGCCGCGTGTTCTGGCTCAACCCCGAGCCGACGGCCCGCTGGTCGACCGGCGATTCGGCGGCCCACGCCTACGCCGGGGTCGTCGAGATGCACCAGTGCCGCAACGCCCGCCGCCTCAGCGAACTGGTCGCCCGCCTGCTCCCGGTCTGAACGGCTGCTCCGCTACCCACACCGCCGCAGGCCGAGTTTGGAACAGGCTCTAGCAGGCGGCGCGCTCAGCCCCAGGTGAGCGGGTCCAGGTGCAGGTAGAACCGCTGCCGGTCGGGGTCGAGCTCGATGCCGTACCGGCGGGCGAAGGTCTCGTCCGCGACGGACGCGCTGCTCTCATCGGGCCACGTTTCGCGGGAATTGGCTAGCAGCAGCGCGATGTCGGCGTAGGGGTCGGCCGTGCCGAGCCTGCCGAGGTCGATGAAGCCCGCCACCTCCATCGCATCCGGGTCGAGGATGATGTTGGGCAGGCACAGGTCTCCGTGGCAGACCACGGTCTCCGCGGCTTCCTGTTCGAGCCGCTGCGGCAGCTGCGGGGCCAGGTCCGCGAGCAGCGCGACGGGCTCCTCCTGCTGCTGCTCCACCGGCAGGAACTCGGGATTGACCGCGCCGCGCGCGACGACGTCCTGCGCGATCGCGAACATCTTCGACAGGTCGCGGCTGAACGGGCAGGAGTCGGCGGGCAGTTCGTGCAGGCGTCGCACGGCATCGGAGATGGATTCCCAGGCGCGGGCGAGGGATTCGGCCGGAACCGCGTCCGCGGGCACGCCCGCCACCGCGCTCGTCACCAGGCACGCGCCCTCATCACCGGCGCTCCAGTCGAGGACGCGAGGGCCGGGAATCCCGTTGGCGCAAAGCCATTCGGCCTTGTCCCGTTCCTGTTCGAGCTCTCCGGCCTGGTCAGCCGCGGCGCACTTGGCGTAGCGCGAGCCGTCCGCGGAGCGGAAGGTGCCGGCACCCGACTCCCCGCTCAGGACGGGATGCCACTCATGGCCGGCGGGAAGCACGGCGCGCAACGATTCGGACATATGCCCGACCCTATCGGAGACCGGAAATGCGGTGTCGCGTGGTCGAATCCGGGCTGGACGGCGATCGGGAGGCGCTAGCTTGGTGCGGGGTGCTGTAGCAGGGAGCAAGGATGACCGAGGTTCCGGCGGAACTCACCGAAGCGATTGCCGCGCTGCGCGAAGAGCTGCGGGGCGACCTCGGCGATGAGCAGCGCTACTACGCCAGCGTCCAGCTGGTGGAACTGCTGCTGCAGCGCGACGAACTGGACGGCGCGGAGCCGAACGAGGCGATCGCCATCGCCGACTGGCTGGCCGGGGCGTTCGACGCGGACTCCCCCGCGCGCATCCCGCCGCTCTACGACCTCTGCCTGGCGCACCTGCTGCGCGCGGCCCACCGCGGCGAGGACGATCTGCGCGCCGCCGCGGGGTATTGGCGGCAGTTGCGGCCGCTGCTCACCGCGGAACACCCGGGGCGCGCCGAGATCGGCGCCCGCAGCGCGCTGATCATCGCCGATGCGGTGGTCCGGCTGGCGGACCCGGCCGACTTCGCCGCGGCGATCGCGGATCTGGACATCGCCATCGACGAGCTCCCGGACGGCGACCTGCGGCGCGGTGCCGTGCTGACCCGCGCCCAGCTGTGGGCGGCGAGGTTCCGCTTGCTGGGCGGTGACGACGCCGATCACCGGCGCGCGGTCGCGGCGTTCACCGAATCCCTCGCGTGGCCGGAGGTCCACCTCCGCGATGTCTGCCACCGCGAGCTCGCCCTGCTCATCCTGCTCAAGGACCTGCCGGCCGCCTCGCGCCGCGCGGAGCTCACCGACGAACAGCTCCGGCAGCTCCTCAACGGCCGGCCGAAGTCCGAACTCCGCGCCGTGCGAGCGCATCTCGACGCGTTCTCCGCCGACCTGATCGCGATGCCGGACATCGCCGCCGCGCGGGTCGGCGTCGTGCTCGCGCAGGGAGCCGAAACCACACCGCAGGACTGGGACGTCCTGGCCGCGGACCTGGGCACGCTGATCGAGCACGCCCCCGACGGCGATCCCGGCAGGCACCGGTCGGTCGTGCTCCGGGCCGCGTTTTCGTCGGACCCACGACCGGCCACGCCGCTCCCCAGGCTCGCCGAGCTCGACGAAGCCATCGTCGCGCTGCGCCGGAAGGTGATCTCGGACATCGACGCGGAATCCGTCAGCGGCGACCTGCTCGGGATCTCCGCGCTGCTGATGGAACGCGCCGTCCTGACCGACGGCGACCCCACCAGGACGATCGAGATCGCCACGAGCATGGCGGCGATCCACGAACACGAGCCGGGCGCGCAGCTCCTCCCGCTCTACCAACTCGCGCTGGCCCACTCGTTGCGCGGCGACCTGCGCCTCGCTGTGGATCTCCTGCGCGAGCTGCGCCCGCTGCTGACCGCAGGCGATCCGGGCAGCGCGGAGATCTTCGCCCGCAGCGGCATGATCATCGCCAATCTGGTGGCCGATTCAGACGAGCTGGACCACGTCGACGAGGCGATCGCCGACCTGGACGTCGCGCTGCCCGGGCTCGCCGACGGCGAACTCCGCCGCCGCGCGGCGATGGCCCGCGCGACGATGCAGCTCGCCCGGTTCACCATGCTGGGAGGCGGCGAGGACGACCGCCGGAATGCCATCGCGACGTTCGAAGAAGCGTTGCAGCACACCGATATCAGCACCCGCCTGCGCGACACCTGCCACACGGGGATCGCGTTCCTCGCGCTGTCGAAGAACCTGCCCGCCGAACACCGCCAGCAGCGGCTCGGTGTGGACCAGCTCGACAAGATCGTCGGCTACCTGGACGAAGCCGAACTCCCCACGGCCCGGCGGCACCTGGCCGCGGTGTCGGCGGACGCGTCGAGCCCCGAACTCGCAGCGCTGCGACTGCTCGTCTGGGCGAGGAACACCGACGAGAAGCAGGATCTCGCCGCCGCGCTCGACGACCTGGCCACTGTCTCCGAGGACGCCGCGGACGGCGCGCTGACCACGGCGGAACTGGAAGCCATCCGCGCCGTCAAGTCGGCACTGGCGGGCGACGACGCCGACCGGTCGATCAGTGCCGCCACGGCGGGCCTCCCGCTCGAATCCCCGGTCCGCCTGCTGGTCACCATGCAGCGGCTGTCCGCCGAGGGAGTGCCCGGGCTGAGCTCCGAGGAGATGGCGGAGCTGGTCGGCTGGCAGGAACAGCAGGTCAACGCGATGCCCGACGACGATCCGGAGCGCGCCGAGGCGCTCGCCGGACTGGCCGGGGCGCTGCTGACGCAGGCCCGGCGCGACGGCGATGTTCCCGCCGACGCGCTGGCCCGGATCAGGGCGATCGCCGAGGAAGTGGTGCGCGAGTACCCGTCCGACAACATCGCCGCCG
Source organism: Saccharopolyspora sp. NPDC050642 (assembly GCF_040654735.1). Lineage (NCBI taxonomy): Bacteria > Bacillati > Actinomycetota > Actinomycetes > Pseudonocardiales > Pseudonocardiaceae > Saccharopolyspora > Saccharopolyspora sp. NPDC050642. The sequence goes on from NZ_JBFAIN010000003.1 coordinate 332,939, forward strand.
GGTTCAGCCACACCCTGCTCGCCTTCGACGAGAAGGCGGAGGTGGACCTGGAGTCCGTGGAGGAGACGCTCGGCCACATCCAGCGCGCGACCGAACTCCTGCCCGCCGAGCACGAGATGCGGATGGACTTCGGGCCCACCCTGGGCAGCATGCTCCTGGTGCGCTTCGCGCTGACGGGCAACCGCGAGGACGTCGAAGCCGCCGGCTACTACGCGCCGGACGGCAGCTCGCTCGCCAACCTGATCAACGACGTGTCCGCCCGGGTCGGGGAGAGCTCCATCGGCGAGCCGGACGTCGTGCTCCGCGACCTGCGCCCGGCCCTGGAGGGGTTCGTCCCGGAGGACCGCATCCGGTGGATAGCCAGGATCACCGCCTCGGTGCGGCTGCTCGGCATGGTTCCCCTCTACAGCGAGCTCCTGCCGACGGCGGAGCAGCTGGACTCCCTCGCTGACGGCGTCGACGCGGTGACGGCCGACCTCGAACCCGAGGTGCAGGCACGGGTGTCCGATGGCATCGCCCTCGTCCGCGAGCTCAGGCGGCGAACCGCCAGCCGCTTCACCGGGAAGATCGACCTCGACGGCGCCCGCGAGGCCCTGGACGCAGCCCGGCGGCTGCCGCGGACCCGGGCCGATCACGCCACCGAGAACATCGGCGCCGCCAGCCTCTGCATGAGTTTCGGCCTGGTCTCGGGAGATCTGGAGCTGGCGGACTACGGGTTGGAGGTGCTCGCGGAGGTCGTCGAGGCTCCGGTGCGCCCGGCGCACGACCGGCACCTGGCGATGCGGCTGTTGACGTTCGGGCGGCAGGCCCGCTTCGCGCGCGGCATGTCGCCGGACGCCCTCGGCCCCGCCATCGAAGGGCTCGAGCGGCTGGTGGCCGATTTCCGCTCGGGATCCAGCGATTTCCTGGCCAGCGACCTGGATCTGCTCGCGATGAACTACCGGCATCGCGACGATCCGGAGCGCGGCGACCGGCAGCGGGCGATCGAGACGAGCCTGGAAGCGCTTCGGGTGCGCGCCCGCGGCGTTCTGCTGCAGTCCAGCCCCAGCCGCGCGATGCACGCCGCGGCGGATGCGGCCGGCAGGGCCGTGCGCACGGCTCGCAGGTGCCTCGACGCGGAACGACCGGAGTCCGCGATCCGGGCGCTGGAGCTGGGGCGCGGCATGGTCCTGCACGCCGCCACCACCGCGGCGAGCATGCCGGAGTTGTTGCGCGCCAACGGCAGTCCCGAGCTGGCGGATCGCTGGGAGGCCGAGGTCGACCGGCGACAGCCGTGGGACACCCATGCCGAGTGGACGGATCCGACCAAGAGCCCACTGCCCAGCGACCTGCGCCACAAGGTGTTCCGCGCGCTCGAAGGCACCGACGCGGACGACGAACTGGTCTCGGCCACGGCGCTGGCCGACATCGGCGCGGAGCTGCGGGCACGGCGTACCCGGGCGCTGGTGTACCTGATCGAAGGGGAGGCGGTGCTGGTCACCGACCGCGGGACCACCCACCGGCTCCCCTGCCCGCAGCTGTCCGAGCACCACGAGGCGGCCCGGCACTTCGACCTGCTGCAGCAAGAACTCGCCAGCGTCGGCGCGGCGGCGCGGCAGCCGTGGCAGGCCGCGCTGGAGGCTGTGTGCGACTGGGCGTGGGAGGCCGCGCTCGGGCCCCTCCTGGAGTGGCTCGACGATCCCGGCACTCCCCGGATCGTGCTGGTGCCGACCGGGAAGTTCACCGTCGTGCCGTGGCACGCGGCCCGCCGCCGGGCACCGGCCGGCGACATCCGCTACGCCTGCCAGGACGTCGTCATCGCATACGCCGCCTCGGCGCGCCAGTTCGTGGAGGCGGCCCGCCGGCACCCGCGGCCCTGGCCGCACAAACCGGTCCTGGTGCGCACGCCCGAACTGCACTGGACCCGCCACGAGCTCGGGCACATCCACAACGCCCACTACCCGGACGGCAGCTACCTCGGCCGCCCGGGCCCGCGCCGCCGGTCGGTGCCGACGCCGGAGGACGTCCTGGCCGCGCTGCCGGGCGCGTCGCTGCTGCACCTGAGCTGCCACGCCGATCAGGCCGAGATCCCGGTCGAATCCGCACTGCGGCTCGGCGCCGGGCGGGCCCTGCCGGTGCGCGACATCCTGCGCCAGCACCACGAGAGCGGGCCGCACGCGGCGCTGGTCGTGCTCGCGGCGTGCGCCAGCGACCTGACGATCCGCGCGCACGACGAAGTCCTGACCCTGGCCACGGCGTTCCTCGCCGCGGGAGCCAGCGGCGTGGTCGGCACCAAGTGGGAGATCGACGACCTGGCCACGGCGATGTTCATGATCGTGTTCCACCACCACCTGAACGCGAGCCACCCCGACCCGGCGGAGGCCCTGCGCGCCGCCCAGCTGTGGATGCTCGACCCCGACCGCCGACCGATCCCGGCAGCACCTGCGGAGCTGACCGAGCACTTCGCGGAAATCGACCCGACGGCACCGATGCACTGGGCGGCATTCACCTACCACGGCCGCTGAGTGTCCACTATGGACCACTGTGGGCGATGGCAGACTCCGAGAATGCTTCACCATGACGCCGCGAGCGCCGTCACCCGCTACCTGGCCACCGCCGACCGGCTGCTCCCGGGAATGATCACCGGCTTCTACGTCGTCGGCTCGGCGGCGCTGGGCGGCTGGCGGCCGGAGCGCAGCGACATCGACTTCATCGCCGTCGTGGACGGCAGCCTCGGCGACCGGGAGGCGCGCAGACTGCGGGTCCTGCACGTGGTCGGCAACGCCACGGCCGCCGGAAGAGCTCTGAGGCGGGCGAACCCGGCCATCCCCGGAACGATGAACGGCGGGTTCGTCTCGAAGCCCGATCTGAGCGAACCGGTGACGCGGATCCGCCCCCTGGCCTCGCACAGCGGCTGGTCCTTCAAGCGCGGCCGCGGCTTCGACGTGAACCCGGTGATGTGGAAGGTGCTGCGGGAGAGCGGGATCGCGGTGCGCGGTCCAGCCCCAGGCCGGCTCGGGCTCGACCCGGAGCCGGACCAGCTGCTCGCCTGGAACCTGGACCAGCTGCGCGGCCACTGGCGGAGCTGGGCGGAGAAGTCCCTGTCCCGGAAACCACCGCGCAAACCACTACTCCCGGCCCACCGCGTGGCGCTGGCCCGCGTCCTCGGCCCGCCGCGCCTGCACTGCACGATCGCCACCGGCCGGGTGATCACGAAGGAGGGCGCCGCCGAGTACGCCCTGGACACCTTCGCGGCCCGCTGGCATCCCCTCATCCGCTCGGCCCTCGCTCACCGCACCGGCGAGCCCGTGCCAGGCGGATCGCCGGAGCCAAGCGAACTTCCGCGCCTGGCCGGCGAGTTCACCCTGGAGCTGATCGCGGACGCGGACCATTCGTAGCCGCGTCCGCGACCCAACTCAAGCGAGCGGCGGCCGTCAGAAGTCGACGGCGGTGCGGTCGTCGACGCGCGCCACCGATTCCTGCGCGAACCGCTTCTTGTACTCCTCCCGGATGCCCTCGATCTTCGGGTCGTTCGCGCCGTGCTCGGCGACCGGGTAGAGCAGGACCAGCTCGAACGACTTCTCCCGCTCGATCACGCCGTGCGCGTCGCGGTACTGCCCGTACCCGTCCTGCACCGTCAGCCCCGCCGGGAACTGCGGCGTGACGACCTCGTCGACGAACGCGTGGAACTGCTCGTCCGACACCGGCTCGCCGCCCCCGGGCATGGCGGTGCCGAAGAACAGGCTGGTCTCCAGGTACGCCGCGCCGGCCCGCTCGGACGGCGCCCCGTCGCCGAAGGCGCCGTAGGCCACCGGGCCACCCACTCCGATGAGCCCGGCGGCCAGCACCGCGGCGGTCAGGCGAACAGGCGACTTGATCATCCGGGCTCTCCATCCACAGTGGATAAACGGGTCGGCTGGAGGATATCGGCCCGGATGCGCGGGCGCACCGCGACTATTCGGCCTTCGCCAGGAAGGTCTCGATGCTGGTGGCGAGGGCGACCGGCGTCTCGTCGATCGCGTAGTGGCCGGCGTTGCGCAGAACTTCCAGCTCGCAGCCGGGGTACGACCGCTGGAACGTCTCGCGCATCGCCGACTCGCCGAGGGCCGGGTCGTGCTCGCCGACGATGACCTTGACCGGCAGCTCGCGGCCGTCGATCTCGGCCTGGAAGTCGGCCTTGGCCCACGCCGGCAGGTAGTCGCCGAAGGCCCGCGGATCGGAGGAGTCCAGCGAGTGGCGCACCATCGCGTCCAGCCACACCCCGGTCAGCCGGTTGCCGGTGGTGAAGTCGATGATGGCCCGCCGGTTCCCGGCGTCGGCGGCGGCGCCCGAGAACAGCGCCCAGCCCTGCTCGTCGAACGGCACACCGCCGGCGGGCACCGGCGAAACGCCCACCATGGCGCGCACCCGATCGGGTGCGTCCGCCAGGACGCGCTGCATGACGGCGCCGCCCATCGAATGGCCGATCAGCGAGAACCGGTCGAAGCCGAGCTCGTCGGCGAGCGCGAGCACGTCCCCGGCGGCCTCTTCCAGCGTGTGCGCACCGGGTTCGCCGACCCGCGCGCCGTACCCGCGGTAGTCCGGGAAGACGTACCGGAAACGGGTGCCGTCCAGGTGCGGCTGCAACGGCCGCCAAGCACGACCCGAACCGAACCAACCGTGCAGCGCGATGACCGGGTGCTCCCCGACGCCGACTTCCTCACGCCCAGCAGGCATTCCCACCTCCAACGGAGAAGTTCCGGCCACCAGCATGGCGCACCGGTCAACCTCGGGTGGCCCGGCGCGCCGTCGGCACATTCAGCTGGCGGGGTGGGATTTCCGACGTTGCCGCAGCACACCGGTGGTCACCGCGACGGCCGCCACCGCCATGGTGAGCAGCAACGATCGCCGGGTCGAGGGGTCGAAGGCCAACAAGGCGAACAGCGCCACCAGCGCCGCGATCACGCCCCACGACAGGTACGGGTAGCCCCACATGCGCACCGGGAGGCTGCGGCCCTCGCGCGCCACCCTGGCGCGGCTGCGCAGCTGAGTCGCCGCGATGCACAGGTAGAGCAGGATGATCACCGAGCCGCTGGAGTCCACCAAGAAGTCGAAAACCGCCGCCGTGCTGACGAAGTAGTTCGCCCCGGCGGTGATCAGCCCGGCCAGCGCCACCAGCAGCACCGCCGGAACCGGCACGCCCGCGGAGTTCGAGCGCGCCAGCAGGCGCGGTGCGTCGCCGTTGCCGGCCAGCGCGAACATCATGCGCGACGCCGTGTAGATCCCGGAGTTCAGGCAGGACAGCACCGCCACGAGCACGACGAAGTCCATGATCAGCCCGGCGTGCGGGATGCCCAGCCGGTCGAGGACCGCGGAGTACGGGCTGTCGGTGATGCCGGCTTCGGCGTGCGGCAGCAGGGTGACGATCACGGCGACCGAGCCGATGTAGAAGACGAGGATGCGGACCACCGTGGAGCGGATGGCCTTGCGCACGGCCTCCGCCGGGCGCTTCGCCTCACCGGCGGCGATCGTGACGACCTCGGCCCCGTTGAACGCGAAGGTCACCACGAGCAGGGCGGGCAGCACCGCGTACCAGCCGTTCGGCGCGAATCCGCCCCGCTCGAACAGGTTCTGACCGCCGGGCGGCTCGACGCCGGGCAGCAGTCCGGCGATCGCCAGCACGCCGAGCACCAGGAACCCGACGATCGCGATGACCTTGACCAGGGCGAACCAGAACTCGACCTCGCCGTAGGCGCGCACCGCGACCAGGTTCGAGGCGGTCAGCACGACCATGAACGCCACGGCCGCGGCCCAGGCCGGGATCGCGGGCACCAGGCCGTGGAGCAGCCCGCCGCCGATCACCGCCTCGACGCCGACGGTGACGCACCACGCGTACGCGTAGAGCCAGCCGATGGCCAGGCCGCTCCAGCTGCCGAACTCGCGCGTGGCGTAGCTGGCGAACGAGCCGGTTCGCGGTGCCGCCACGGACAGTTCGGCGAGCATCCGCATGACCAGGATGACCAGCAGGCCCGAGAGCACGTAGGCGACCAGCGAAGCGGGCCCGGCCTTGTTGACGACGCTGCCGGTGCCGACGAACAGCCCGGCGCCGATCACGCCGCCGATCGCGATCATGCTCATCTGCCGGTCGCCGAGAGCGGCCCGCAGGCCCGGCGAGGATCCGGGATCCCCGTCGGCTAGCGGGCGGGCCCGCCGGAGGGAAGTCGCTTCATCGGTCATCCCGCCTCCAAAGCTCGTTCGATCGATCGATCGAGAGGTGCGTCGCACCGTAGTTCTCCCCCGATGCGGGGTCAAGAGGAGCGCGACGCGGGCGCACCGCTCCGTCGGCGGTACCGTGCAGGTCGGGCTGATCGATCAATCGACCGAGGAATCCGGAGCACGACGAGATGAGCGCACAGGTCCGCGCGGGCGACGACACCCAGCGCCAGGTTTGGGAGGCCGCCGTCCGGCTGTTCGCCGCGCAGGGCTTCCACGGCACCGGCATCCGGGAACTCGCGGAGGCCGCCAGGCTGTCCTCGGCGACCCTCTACCACTACATGGGCACCAAGGAAGACCTGCTCTTCTCGATCATGAAGGCGTCCCTGGACCGGCTGATCACCGCGGCCGAGCGGGTATCGGCCGAAGCTGCGCAACCGCAGGCGGTCATCGCCCGGCTCGTGCACGTCCACGTGCTCACGCACGCGCTGCACCGCGACGAGACCACCGTGGTGGACAACGAGATCGGCGTCCTCGGCCCCGAGCGCCGCGACACCATGGTGCAGATCCGCGACCGCTACGAGGACTTCTGGCGCGACGCGATCGCCGACGGCTGCCGGCGCGGCGTCTTCTCGGTCCCCGACGAGCGGTTCGCGCGGATGGCGGTGCTGGAGATGTGCTCGGGAGTGGCGAAGTGGTACTCGCCGTCCGGCGAGATGGACCTGGACTCGATCGGCGCGGCGCACGCGCAGCTGGCCCTGCAGCTGCTGGGCGTCTCGGCGAAGCGCGCCGCCGCGACACCGCTGCCGGATGCCGCCGAGATCCACGGCCTCATCGAGGAGATCTGGCAGATCCGCCTGCCGTCGATGCGAGCCCGCGCGCCTCGCGACTGACCGGAGCGGCACCACGCGTGGCCCGGGGGGCGGCATCGCCACCCGGGCCACGCCCGTTCCGGGCGGTCTTGCGGTCTCGCCGCGACGATCCTACGCTGTCGACCGATCGATCGATCGACAGAGTGCGAGGAGGCGACGTGGCAGGCAGCACCGGAACCCCACCGGCGATCCGCTACCGCTCGCGGGTGCACTTCGACGAGCTGGATCCCAACGGGCACCTGCACAACGCCCGGTTCGCGCTGCACGTTGAGCGGGCGACCACGGCGGCGTTCGCGGCCGCGGGCTACGACACCGGGACGATCGCCGGCCGGCACCCCGACCTGCACTACGTGGTCCGCGCCTTCCAGATCGAGTTCCACGCGCCGGTGACCGGCGCGGGCGACCTGCTCGTCCGGCTGCAGCTCACCGAGCTGGGCCGGACCAGCGCGACCTGGACCTTCCACTGCGGACATGAACCGAACGCCACCGGCACCCGGACCATCGTGAAGGTGGGCGCCGACGGACGGCCGCAGCCGTGGTCGCAGCGGCTGCGCGCCTGGCACGCGACCCAGCTGCACGGCCCGCGTTCACCCGAGAGTTGAGGAGGAAGCCGTTGTCCGAAGTCCAGTCCGGCGGTGCCGTGGTGGAGACCGAGATCTCCGGCGACGTCGGCGTCATCCGGCTCAACCGGCCGGAATGCCTCAACGCCGTCAACACCGCCCTGGTGGAACAACTCGTCACCGCGCTCGGCGCGATCACCGACGCGGGCGTCGGCGCGGTGCTGCTGACCGGCCGCGGCCGCGCGTTCTGCGCCGGCCACGATCTCAAGGCGCCGCCGGAGGATCCGGCGACCGTGCAGGCGCGGCTGGACCGGATCCAGGACGTCACGCGGCTGATCCGCGACTGCCCGGCACCGGTCATCGCGGCGGTGCAGGGACACGCCGTCGGCGCGGGCGCGGAATTCGCCCTCTGCTGCGACCTGGTGATCGCCGCGGAGGACGCCCGGTTCCGCTTCCCCGAGGTCGGGCTCGGGCTCAGCGTCACCGGCGGCATCTCCAAGCTGCTGCCGCTGCTCGTCGGCCCGCTCAAGGCCAAGGAGATCCTGCTGTTCGGCGACACCATCGACGCCGCCGAGGCGAGCCGGCTCGGGCTGGTCAACACGGTGGTCCCGGCCGACGCGCTGCTGCAGACCGCGCACCGGTGGGCGGCACGGCTGGCCGAGCGGCCGCGCGCCACCCTGGCGATGGCCAAGGAAGCCCTGGACGCGGGCATCGACCACGCCCTCGAATCGGCGCTGCGACTGGAGATCCGGCACGCGATCCGCACCGAGGAGCTCGCGGCCGACCGGACGGGAGACGCCCGATGAACGCCGAAACCCTCGTCGACCTCGTCCGCGACGCGGCGCGGCGCTGGCCGGATCGCACCGCGTGGACCTTCGACCAAACCGGCCGCGAACTCACCTTCGCCGAGATCGACCGCCGCAGCGACGCGCTGGCCGCGCTGCTGGCCGAATCGGGCGTGGCGGCGGGCGACCGCGTCGCGGTGATGATGGACAACCGCCCGGAATTCCCGCTCGGCTGGCTCGCCGCGGCCAAGCTGGGCGCGGCGATGGTCCCGGTCAACAACCGCTACCAGGAGTACGACGCCACCCACGTGCTCGCGCACTCGCAGGCCCGGGTCGTGCTGACCACCGCCGAGCACGCGGACCTGCTCGCCCGCATCCGGAAGGCCACCTCGGTGCGGCAGGTCCTCGACGTCGACGCGATCGACCTCCCGGCCGCCGAAGCGCCCCGGTGCGCGCCACCGACACCGGAGGCGCTGGCGAACATCCAGTACACCTCGGGCACCACCGGCGCCCCCAAGGGCTGCGCGCTCCCCCACCGCTACTGGAGCACGCTCGCGTCCGGCCTGGTCGACGGCTTCCCCGGCATCGACGACCGCGACACGATCCTCACCGCCCAGCCGTTCCACTACATCGATCCGCAGTGGAACGTCGCGCTCGGCCTCGCCGCCGGGGCGCGGCTGGTGGTGCTGGACCGGTTCCACCCCACCACGTTCTGGGCGAAGGTCCGCGAGCACGGCGTCACGTGGTTCTACTGCCTGGGCCTGATGCCGAAGCTGCTGCTCGACCAGGCTCCGTCGCCTGCCGACCGGGAACACCGGGTGCGCGCGATCAGCGCCTCGGCGATCCCGCCGAACCTGCACGCCGCGCTCGAACGGCGGTGGGGCGTCCCGTGGTTCGAGGCGTTCGGCATGACCGAAACCGGCAGCGACATCCGGATGACCCCGCGGGACCACGACGCCGCGGTGGGCACGGGCTGCCTCGGCCGGGCGGCGCCGGGCCGCGAGGTCATGATCGTCGATGGCGACGGCGTCCCGGTGCCGCGCGGCGAGGTCGGCGAGCTGACCATCCGCGGCATCGGCCTGATGCACGGCTACTTCCGCGATCCCGAGGCCACCGAACGCGCCTTCCGGGCGGGCTGGTTCCACACCGGCGATCTGGCCCGGATGGACGATGAGGGCCGCGTCTACTACGCGGGCCGCACCAAGGACATGATCCGCCGCAGCGGCGAGAACATCGCCGCCGCCGAGGTCGAGCGCGTGCTGCAGCTGCACCCGGCGGTCGAGGTGGCCGCGGTCCTGCCGGAGCCGGACGAGTTGCGCGGCGAGGAGGTGCACGCGGTGGTCGTCCTCCGCGGCCAGCCGTGCGATCCGCGCGAGCTGGCGGACTTCTGCGCCACCCAGCTCGCCTACTTCAAGGTCCCGCGCTACTGGACCTTCCGCGACCGGCTGCCGATGACGGCCTCGGAACGCGTCGCCAAGGCCGTCCTGCGCGCCGAGCTCCGCGACGAGGAGGCGGCCACCCACGACAGCCGCACCTGGTGATCTCCGCGGGTCGGCACTGCCCGCGGCCCCGTTGAGCGTTCTGTCCCCTTTGCCCACTGCGGCTCCGGGTCCACCGTCCGGCGTACATTTGTTTGGTGCGCGCCGGCCTGCCCGCGCACGAACCGACAGAACGTTTCCGTCCTGGCCTGGCCGGGACCGCGGCACCGAGAAGGTTGATCGGGTGGTTGTCCCAACGGCTCGTCCGCAGCGCGCTGAGCGGCCGGGCCGCAGCAAGGCCGCAGGTCGATCGGTCGGCGCGGTCTGGCTGCGCATGCTCGCGGTCGTCGCCGCCGGCTTCACGCTCTACGCGGGCTCTCCCCCGCGCGAGCTGTGGTGGCTGGCGCCGATCGCGTTCGCGGTGTTCGCGGCGGTGCTCCGCGGCCGCAAGGCCCGCGCCGGATTCGGCTACGGCCTGCTGTTCGGCTTCGCGTTCCTGCTGCCGCTGCTGGGCTGGCTGCAGGACTTCCTGGGCGCCGACTTCGGCCCGTGGCCGTGGCTGGGCGTGGCGGGCGTGCAGGCGCTGTTCGTCGCGCTCGGCGGCGCCGGGATGGCACGCGTCAGCCGCCTGCCGGGAGCACCGGTGTGGATGGCCGCGGTGTTCGTCGCCGCCGAGGCGCTGCGCTCGGCCGTGCCCTTCGGCGGCTTCCCGTGGGGCAAGCTGGCGTTCACCCAGGACACCGGCCTGTTCCTGCCGCTGGCCGCGCTCGGCGGCACCGCGGTGGTGTCCTTCGCCGTCGCGGTGGTCGGCGGCGGCCTGGCCGAGCTCGCCCGCCGCGTGCGCACCCCGCGCCGGTGGGCCGCGCCGCTGGCCGCCGTGCTCGTGCCGGTCGTGGCGGGCCTGGCCATGCTGCCCTTCATCGGCACCGACCCCAACGCCGGAACCGCCCGGGTCGCGATCGTGCAGGGCAACGCGCCCAACCTGGGGCTGGGCCTGCTGTACGAGGACGACGTCCTGCACGCCAACCACATCGCGGCCGCGCAGCAGCTCGCCGCCGACCAGGCGAAGGGCCCCCTCGACTTCGTCGTGCTGCCCGAGCAGGTCGGCAGCTGGGGGCCGAGCCAGACCGACCCGGACCTCTCCGGCGTCGCCGCGCAGTTCGGCGTCCCGCTCGTGGTCGGCGGCCTCGGCAAAGACCCCGACGGCTCACTGCGCAACCAGGTCGTCCGGTGGGATCCGGCGACGGGCGCGGGCGACCGCTACGTCAAGCAGCACCTGGTGCCCTTCGCCGAGACGATCCCGATGCGGCCGGTGGCGCGGCTGGTGAGCCCGTTCGTGGACCGCTTCCGCTCGGACATGGTGCCCGACGACAAGCCGGGCGTACTCGACGTCGGAGGCGTCCGGCTGGGCGTCGGGATCTGCTACGACGTCGCCTACGACGACGTGTTCACCGGCGCGGCCCGGGAAGGCGCGACGCTGCTCGCGGTGCCGACCAACAACGCCTGGTACGGCCACTCCGAGATGAGCTACCAGCAGCTGGCGATGTCCCGGCTGCGCGCGGTGGAGCACGGGCGGGCGGTCCTGGTGGCGGCGACCAGCGGCGTGAGCGCCGTGGTTCAGCCGGACGGCACCGTGACCCAGCAGACCGAGCTGTTCACCGCGCAGAATCTCATCGCCGAGGTGCCGCTGCGCTCGACGCAGACGCTCGCCACCCGGCTGGGCAGCGTTCCGATGTGGACACTGGTCGTGCTGGGCGTCGGCGCGGTGGCGCTGTCCTGGTGGCGGCCCCGGCGGACCGCGGACGCCTGACCCGACCGATACGAGTGCACGGCCGGCCGAGCGGGCCGGCTAGGAGGACATGGATGGCGAACCGGCAAGCCCCCGGAGCCGGTGACGACTCGGCCCTGGTGGTGATCCCCACCTACAACGAGCGGGACAACCTGGAGCCGATCGTGCGGCGGCTGTTCGCCGCGCTGCCCTCGGCGCACGTGCTGGTCGTCGACGACGGCAGCCCGGACGGCACCGGCGAGGTGGCCGACGGGCTCGCCGCCGACGACGAGCGGGTGCACGTGCTGCACCGGAGCGAGAAGGCCGGGCTCGGCGCGGCGTACGTGGCGGGCTTCGAGTGGGCGCTGGCGCGGGACTACGGCGCGATCATCGAGATGGACGCCGACGGCTCCCACTCACCCGAGGACCTGCCCCGGCTGATCGGCATGCTCGGCCCGGACGGCACCGGCGCGGACGTGGTGCTGGGCTCGCGCTACGTGCCCGGCGGGCGGACGGTGAACTGGCCCTGGTACCGGGCGCTGCTGTCCCGCGGCGCCAACGTGTACTCCAAGCTGGCGCTCGGCGTGTCGATCAACGACATCACCTCCGGCTACCGCGTGTACCGGCGGGAGGTCCTGGAGACGCTGCAGCTGCACAACGTCGCCTCGCAGGGTTACTGCTTCCAGGTGGACCTGGCGTGGCGCGCGGTGGAGGCCGGGTTCGTCGTCGTGGAGGTGCCGATCACGTTCGTGGAACGCGAGCTCGGCAGCTCGAAGATGGACGCCGAAGTGGTGCGCGAAGCCCTCGTCAGGGTGACGAAGTGGGGCCTGCGCCGCCGCGGCAACCAGGCCGCGAGCGTCCTGCGCTCGATCCGCCGCTGACGACCGCGGGATCCGAGCACGTCGAAGCGCCCGGGACGGGGTGTCCCAGGCGCTTCGTCGGATCCTGGTCGCTCAGTGACCGCGGCGTGCCCGCAGCAGGTCGAGGCGCTCGTTGAGCAGCTCCTCGAGCTCCGGGATGGTGCGCCGCTCCAGCAGCATGTCCCAGTGGGTGCGCGGCGGCTTGGCCTTCTTCTGCTCCGGCTCGCTGCCGTCGATGATCTTCGACTCGGTGCCGTGCAGGCGGCACTCCCAAGTCGGCGGCACCTCGGCGTCGTCGGAGAACGGCACCTCGAACTCGTGGCTCTTGGGGCAGGCGTAGCGCACCGTCCGGCGCGGTGCGAGGTCGTGGTTACGGTCGGTCTCGTAGCTCACCGCTCCGAGCCGGCTGCCACGCAGAACGCGGTCGGCCATGACGGTTCCTTTCACTTCGGCCCGGGACCTGGCCCGAGCGGTTGTGCTCACCGTGTGCAACGACGGGGGACCCGCCGTATGTTCCCGGTGTAGTGCTTCTGGTTGCCGTCGGTGACGTTGTTCACCCATCAACGACGGCTTTCTCCCTAGAGATGCAGTCGGTCGGCGTTCGTGACGCGTTATCCCACTCGCAATCTATAGGTGCGTTCGAACGGGTGATAGTGCCAGATGATGAGTCACTATGGCCAAGCTGGATCTCGGGAAAGTGACCATAGTGGGACGGAGATCACGACACGGACGGGGGACTAGACGCGAAAATTGGTAACTGAATGTAGCTATACTTGGTTCCCTGTTGTCACAACGCTGCGTACCGGCATATTCCGATCACACCGAAAATCCCGGCCACGCCTGTCACCAGCATGGAGCAACGCCGCCGCCTTGGCGAGGCGGACGCGCATCGTCACCCGTCGCGCACGCTGCGTGTTCACCGAACGAGTCAGAGAACCTTCGGCGCCGGGTTGCCGACCGCCTCGATCGCCCGCCGCACCGGCACCAGCGAGACCAGCACCAACCCGACCGCGAAGAACACCACCAGCGACACGATGGCCAGCCGGAACGACCCGGTCGCCTGCCCGACCCCGGCGAACACCAGCGGGCCCAGCCACGACGTGGAGCGCTCCCCCACCTCGTACAGCGAGAAGTACTCGGCCTCCCGGCCAGGCGGCACCATCTGGCTGAACAGCGACCGGGACAGCGCGTTGGTGCCGCCGAGCACCAGCCCGATGCCCACCGCCAGGCCGTAGAACTGCATCTGCTGGCCGGCCTGCACGAAGTACGCGGCGACCAGCACCACCAGCCAGGTGGCGAGGCTGATCAGGATCGTCTTCTTCGCGCCGATGCGCCGCGCCACCACCCCGTGCAGCACCCCGCCGACGAAGGCGATGAACTGCACGATCAGCAGCGTGATGATCAGCGAGTCCTGCGGGAGCTTGAGCTCCAGGTTGCCGTACTGCGCCGAGACCTGGGTGACCGTCGAGATGCCGTCGGTGTAGATCCAGTACGCCCCGAGGAACGCCAGCGTCAGCGGGAAGTGCTTCGCCTCCCGGAACGTGACCATCAACTGCTTGAAGCCCGCGGTGACCGCGGACGGGCCGCGCACGGCCCCCTCCGGGGCGCGGTGTTCACGCAGCGCCGCCAGCGGCAGCAGCGTGAACACGGCCCACCAGACGCCCGAGGACAGGAAGATCAGCCGGACCGCGGTCTCCGTGCTCATGCCGACCGCGTCGTGGCCGAGGTAGATCACCAGGTGCATGGCCAGCGCCGCACCGCTGCCCAGGTAGCCGACGGCCCAGCCGCGGGTGGAGACGTCGTCCCGCTCGTCGACGGAGGCGATCTCCGGCAGGAACGAGTAGTAGACCACCACCGAGGCGCCGAAGCAGATGTTGGCGATGATGAACAGCACCACGCCGAGCTGCCAGTTCTGCCCGCCGACCAGCGCCAGCAGCGCCGTCATCGCCGCGCCGCCGAACGCGAAGATCCCCAGCATCAGCCGCTTGCTCTGCGTCCGGTCCGCGATCGCGCCGGTGATCGGCAGCACGACCACCTGCACGACGGTGGCCACCGACAGCAGGTAGCCCCACAGCGACCCGGCCGGGAACACCAGCCCGAACGCCGAGATGTCGCACTGCACCAGCGCGTTGTTCTGCGGGCAGGCGTTCAGGCCGTTGCGCGCGACGTCCGCCTTCGCTGCCTCGGTCGCCACCGAGGTCAGGTAGAGCGAGAGGAAGACCGTGGTCACCGAGGTCGGGAACACCGAGTTGGCCCAGTCGTACCAGCACCAACCCCGCTGTTCCCGGCGCCGCCGCCGCGCGGCGTCCGGTGCCAGGTCGCTGTCCATCACGCTCATCCGTTCGGTCCTCCGGCCAAGATCACTCGATTGGGGGTAACCGGACCTTACTGGCTCAACGAACGCGGTGGAGGTCCGTGCGGCGACAATGCGTAGTTCTGCTCATCCGCCGACCTCCGGCTGCGGCTCGCCGAACCGCTCCCGCAACACCTCCTGCAACACGTCCGGCCGGTCGGTGACCAGCCCGTCCACGCCGAGATCCAGCAGCTCCCGCATCTCCACGGCGTCGTCGACGGTCCACACGTGGACCTCCATGCCCCAGCGATGAGCCTGGCGCACGAAGCGGGAGTCGATCAAACGCAGCCGGCCGAAGCCCGTCGGCACCTGCGTCACGCCACCGACCACCGCCGACCGCAGCGGCCAGCCGCCCCACCGCGAGCTCAACCACAGCAACCCGGCCGAACGACGCCCGGTCGAGGTGAGCAGCCGCGGCCCGACGGCCCGCCGCATCGCGGCCAGCCGGTGCTCGGCGAACGACGCCAGGCACACCCGGTCCCAGGCGTTGTGCCTGCGCAGCGTCCGCAACACCGGCCCCACCGCCGAGTCCGCCTTGACGTCGATGTTGAAGAACATCTCCGGCAGCTCCTCCAGCGCGGCATCCAGCCGGCACACCGGCTCCCGGCCACCGATGAGCGCCGAGCCGACGGCCGACCAGGGCAGCCGCTCGATGAGGCCGCGGCCGTCCGTGGTGCGGTCCAGCGTCGCGTCGTGGTTCACCACCACGACGCCGTCGGCGGTCGCGTGGACGTCGGTCTCGATGTAGCGGTAACCCTTGTCGGCGGCGCGGCGGAACGCGGCCAGCGAGTTCTCCAGATCGTGCAGTTCCCCGAGGTGCCACCCGCGGTGGGCGAACGCGCGGGGCCGGGGCCCGGACAGGAAAGGATGCGTCACGCCCGCAACTCTGCCCGATCGGCGTGCCTGCACCGCGCAGGCGGGGCCCTTGGCTAACGTGATCGATCGTGGAAACCTCCGACCTGCCGTCCCGCCGCCAACGCCAAGCCAGGCACTGCGCGTGGTGCGGACGACGCGTCCCGGAGTCGGGCAGGCAAGGACGTCCCCGCCTGTACTGCGCGCAGTCCTGCCGCCAACGCGCCTACGAGCGCCGCACCGCGGTGCAACGCGGCGGCCTCCCGGAAGACGCGGTGGTGCTCTCCGCCGCCGAGCTCGCGGATCTGCAGGACCGGCTGTTCCAGCTGCGCTGCGCGGCCGAAGACGTGGTCACGGCCATCGAGGACGCCGCCGACCACGCCGAGCTGCGCAAGCTCGCGACCCAGGTGGTGGCCGTGGCCGGGGAGCTCGAACGGCTGCGGTGAGACGAACGGAGCATTGTGCGGACCGGCCGGGGTGGCCAGGATGAGTTGGTCCCCAGCGGTGGCGAGGAATCGACGGTGCCCGCACGTCCCGTAGTCCGCGGCTTGCGCCGCGCCGACCTGATCAGCCAGGACCCGATAGCTTCGGCGGTCTTCTACCGGGCCCTGCTCGACTGGACCCCGGCGCCGACCGGCGCCGGCTTCGACTGCTGGGTGGGCAACCGCCGCTGCGCCGCGATGCGCTCCCCGCGCGGCCGCGAACTGCCCGGCTGGCGCCCCATGTTCGCCGGCACCACCCAGGACGGCTCGCTGACCGGCCCCGACGACGCGGTCGCGCTCATCGCCAAGGGGCGGGCCCAGCACGGGCCGTGGGCGCCGAGCCCGCGGCCTGGCGAGCCCTGCTGGATCGAGCTGTGCACGGCGGTCCCGGACCGCGCCGACGCGTTCTGGGCGGACATCCTGAGCTGGTCCGTGCACGCGGACCAGTACCTCGCCCACGGCCGGCCGCTGGCGTCCCGCACGATGCGGCGAACGGTCGGCTGGGGCTGGCTGTGCTACTTCGCGGTGGAGGACGTCGAGGCGATCAGCGCCCGGGTGGTGGAGCTGGGCGGCGAAACCGTCGACCGCGCCGATCACCCGCTGCTGGGCGCGACGGCGGTGGTGTCCGACCCGTCCGGAGCGACGATCGGCCTGGCCGCGGCCGACAAGTGGGGCTGACGGCGGCTAGCCGCCGGAGAGCTCGCCGAGCACCTGCAACGTCCGGTTGGCGCGCACGGACAACCGCTGCTCGCGCGCGGTCACGTCGATGTAGGTCTGGCTGGAGTTGATCGACGAGTGCCCGAGCAGCTTGGCGATCTCGGCGGCGCTCGCCCCGTCCTCGGCGAGCCGCGTCGCGAAGGTGTGCCGCAGCGCGTGCACCATCGCGCCCGGCTGCACCCGGTCGGAGACGCCCGCCGCCCGCAGGGACTGCCGCACCAGGTACTGCAGGCCGCCCCGGCGCAGCGCCTCGCCGTGGTGATCGACGAACAGCGGCTCGCCGCCAGGCAGCCGGTCGCCGAACCGCACCCGCCGCGACTCCAGGTAGCTCTGGATCAGCGAGTCCAGGGTGTCCTCGATGGGGATGGACCGGTTCTTGCCGCCCTTGCCGTGCACGTGCAGCCGGCGATCCCCCGCCCGGCCGGCCAGCGACCCGACGGTCAGCTCCAACAGCTCAGCCGAGCGCACCCCGGTGCACAGCAGCGTGGCGAGCACGGCGAGATCGCGCTCCGGCCACGGATTCCGCGCCCGCCGGGCCCCGGCGGCCACCGTGCGCAGCAGCCGCTCGGGGGTGTCCTCGCCCTGTAGCGGCTTCGGCGTGGAGGGAGCGTTGCGCGGCTTCGGCACCACCTGCATCGGATTGCCGGACACCGCGCCCTCGACCACCAGGAACCCGAAGAACCCGTTCCAGGTCGACCAGGCCCGGGTCACCGACGAGGCCGACCGCGACGCGGCGAACCGCGCGAACGCCGACCGCAGCACCGAGGCGGTGACCAGGTCCACGGCCAGCCGGTCGGCGCCGGTGCCGGTGAGCTCGACCAGCTCACCGGCCACCGACTCCAGGTCGCGGCGGTAGGCACGCAGCGAATTGGCCGCGAGCTTCCTGGCCTGCAGGTGCTCCAGGTAGATCTCGATCAACCGCGCCACGTCCACGCCGCACCTCCCCGGTGATCAACTCGGGTAGATGAAACCAGACGGCACCGACAATCAGCTGTTGCGGATGAACCGGTCGAGCACGCGGGTGCCGAACTTCAGCGAGTCCACCGGGACCCGCTCGTCGACGCCGTGGAACAGGGCCGCGAAGTCGAGGTCCGCAGGCAGCTTCAACGGCGCGAAGCCGAAGCAGTTCATGCCCAGCCGGCTGAACGACTTCGCGTCGGTGCCGCCGGACATCATGTAGGGCAGCGCCTTCGCCCCCGGGTCCTCGGCGAGCAGCGACGCGGTCATCACGTCGACGATGCGCCCCTCGAACTTGGTCTCCACCGGCGGCAACCCGACCCACTCGCGCTCCACGTCGGGCCCGAGGAGCTCGGCCAGCTCGCGGTCGAAGGCCTCCTCCCGACCGGGCAGGATCCGGCAGTCCACGGCGGCCTCGGCCACCGACGGGATCACGTTGTGCTTGTACCCGGCGGTGAGCATCGTCGGGTTCGCGGTGTCGCGCAGCGTGGCGCCGACGATCCGCGACAGGTTCCCGAGCTTGGCGACGGCGCCCTCGATGTCGTTCTCCGGGAAGTCCCAGCCGGTGATCTCGGTGACGCCGGCGAGGAACTCGCGAACAGAGTCGGTCAGCACCAGCGGAAACCGGTGGTTGCCGAGCTTCGCCACGGCCTCGGAAAGCTTGGTGACGGCGTTGTCGTCGTGCACCATCGAGCCGTGCCCGGCGCGGGCCCGCACCCGCAGCTTCAGCCAGCGGATGCCCTTCTCCGCGGACTGCACGAGGTAGGCGCGAACGCCGTCCTTGAGCGTGACCGAGAAGCCGCCGACCTCGCTGATCGCCTCGGTGCAGCCCTCGAAGAGCTCGGGCCGGTGGTCTACCAGCCACTGAGCCCCGTGGAAGCTCCCTGCCTCCTCGTCGGCCAGGAACGCGAATACGACGTCCCGCGGCGGGGTGATGCCGTCGCGCTTGAGCCGCCGCGCGACGGCGAGGCTCATGGCCAGCATGTCCTTCATGTCGACGGCGCCGCGCCCCCACACGTAGCCGTCCTGCACGGCCCCGGAGAACGGGTGGACGGACCACTCGGCGGGATCGGCGGGAACGACGTCCAAGTGCCCGTGCACGAGCAGCCCGCCCCGCGTGGAGTCGGCGCCGGGCAAGCGGGCGATGACGTTGCCGCGCCCGGGGTGGTCCCCGGACTCGACGTAGGTGACGTCGTAACCGACCTCGCTGAGCTTGGCCGCCACGAACTCGGCGGCGGCACGCTCGCCGACGAGAGTCTCGGGGTCGCCCGTGTTGGTGGTGTCGATGCGGATCAGGTCGCTCGCCAGGCCGACGACCTCGTCCTCGGCCCGCAGCAACCCAGCGTCGTGATCAGTGCCGGAGATACCCTCGTTGTGTGCGCTCACCAGGCATTTCTATCACCCGGCCACGGAAGAGGGGGGTGCCGTTGGAGCGTGTTTGACCATGGGCTAATCTATGTACACAACACAGCGGGGAGGCCCGAAAGAAAGAGGGCCGAGCCGAAGATGTCCGAGTGGCGGAATGGCAGACGCGCTAGCTTGAGGTGCTAGTGCCCTACTAATGGGCGTGGGGGTTCAAGTCCCCCCTCGGACACTCTCTTACCCCACAGGTTTTTGACTCGACAGCTAGCACTCCTCGTTGCTGGCGGCGGGGTTTTTCTTCTGGCGCTCGATGGTGGAGTCCGTCTCGGGCGCGGAGCGTATTTGGCCAGGTGAGGCCGTCAGATCTGGAGTTGGACAGCGCGGAATCGGCCTGAGATGCCAGCCCGCGTGGCTACACACGACCTCCAGCCCTGCTCGGCGAAGATGGTCACCCACCCCTATCCCGACATCATCCTCGGGTGGTTCCCCACCTCGCTGACTGAGCAGGCCCGGTAAGGCTTCGCGGAGGTGATCCTCCCGGACGTACACCTGACGGGGCGTCTGTCTCGACCGTGGTAGAGCGGCCTTGGAGCCATGACGGCAGCGATAACCGGCGCGGCCGTGCACCCAATGCGCGTCCATCCGACGGCCGCACTCCCCGCACTCCACCAGATCAGCCAGCTCGTACTTCCGAGCCTCACCACCCTTGGCCGGCGGCCGGACAGCACGGATCCGTTGAACGGCGAGGAACGTGGACTCATCGACCAACGCCGGATGAGACAGCTGCTTGGAAACTTCCCACTCCTCCACCGAACTCCGGCGCACCGTCCCCGAACCCCGGCCACCAGCGCGTCCCCCGGCGCCGTGGCCCTTCGTGGAGTGCCGGTTCCAGACCTGCCGGCCGGTGTACCGCGGATTCTCCAGAATCAGCGCAATAGTGCGGGCGATCCACCCCTTCCCCGAGCGAGGGGTGTTCCGGGCCTGATCCGCATCGGCCGGACAGGGCACACCACGCGCGTTGAGCTCCCGTGCCAACGACGCCACCGACCGACCACGCGCCCGCTCGGCGAACATCCACCGCACCCACGGCGCAGTCTCCGGATCCGGCTCCAACGCGTGAACACGCCGCCCCCACTGCGCATGCGTGGCATTGGGATGCGGACCCGCATCCACCAGGCGATATCCATACGGTGGGCGACCGCCGAGGAAACGTCCC
Organism: Saccharopolyspora sp. NPDC050642; assembly: GCF_040654735.1. Taxonomy (NCBI): domain Bacteria; kingdom Bacillati; phylum Actinomycetota; class Actinomycetes; order Pseudonocardiales; family Pseudonocardiaceae; genus Saccharopolyspora; species Saccharopolyspora sp. NPDC050642. Next base: position 353,372 of record NZ_JBFAIN010000003.1, read on the forward strand.
TCGCGTCGTGTCTGGTATCCCATCGCGGCTTTCACCCGATGTCGAGCCCGCACCACCTCACGCTGCGCCTGCGCACCCAGCAACACCATCAACGCTTCGTGCACCGGGCTGTCCAGTTCCACCGGCCCACCGGCCTCGGGCAGCCACAGCTGCACCCCGAGTGCGTTCAGTCGTGCCACGACCTCCCGAAACTGATCACCGTGGAAAGCGCGCTCGTACTCGCCCACCACCACGGCATCGAACCCACGGTCCGGGTCCTCCGCCGCTGTCAACAGTGCCGAGGCTGCCGGGCGTTCCCACCACGACCACCGCCGCGACCGTCCCTCGTCGAAGAAATCGACCACGATCTCACCGACGCCCTCGACCAGCTCTTCCGACAGCGCCCGCTGCCACGCGCGCGAGGTCTCCGGGTCCTGGAAACCACTGGTCGACATCCGCCCGTAGAACGCGAACCGCACACCACCAGTCGGTCTTGCCGACGGTCGCGGCGAACCACGACGTGCCGCCACCGCGTCGACAAAGCCGGAACTGGTCAACCCACCCATCTCGGCCCTTCCTGCTTCGAAGCCGAGACACATGGTGGCCCATGGCAGCGAAGGACTTGATCTACACCCGAACAGAGCAGTCCGATACGCGCCCGGGCTGAACGTCGTCTCCATCGCTGTCGCCGCCCGCAACTGGCGCTGCTGCGGTCGGCCGAAGAACCCAAGCGGTTGGCCATGCCCTGAACCGCTCTGGCTGCGTGTCTGAACAGGCACCGTGGCTAAGATCGACCGTATGCCTGGGGATGAGAAGCCCGTACGGCGGGTGAAAGTCACAGCTGAAGCGATCTTCGACGTCACCGACGCGACTGCGGTCAAGCAAGCGGCGCTGGAGGACATCGCGCAGACCTCGTTCGCTGGCGACAAGGCAGAGGTCGCGGAGATCGTCGCTGAGGAGCAGGACGCTGTCCGGGGCGACCTCACCAAAGCGGTCTCCTGGCTCGCCGATCCAGGGCAGATGATCTCCTTCGATGTACCGGGGATCCAGTGCGACCTGACGACGTACCGCGTTGATGACCTCGACAATCCTGAGCCAGCCCGGTACCCGGATTTCGCATCGCTGTTTCACACGTGCGGCTGTCGGCTCGATTCGTGTGACAGTTGCGAGGGCTTCGAGCTGGCGCCCCGAACGGCTGCCGTCTTGTCGTCCATGAGCCAGATGCTCGCTGATCAGGCCTACGACGACGTGATCGAGCATGGCGACGAACCGGTGGACAACGAGTCCGCTTGGAATATCTTCGACGAGTATCCACGCATCACCTGGCGGCAGGACGCCGTCTGGCGGCGACAAGCGGCACGCGCATTCGACGATCTCGCCGCGGACCTCGCCACCGGCGACTGGCCACTCCCCCGCTGCCCCGCCGAAGAGATGGCACTCCACCTGAGCATCCGCTACGCCCAGTCGGCCGTCGAAGACGGTTGGGCCGGCTTCGACGGTCCGCTCAAGCACATCCCCGAACATCCAGACGACTTCGAGTGGACCGCCCTGTACGACGTCCTCTTCCAGGACCTCGACATTCTGTCCCTATTCGACGCGGAACTCGACGGCATCGAGGATCCCGAGAGCGAGACCAACCAAAGCTTCGGCATCGGCGACTACCGACCGCAGGCATGGTTCCAGACCTTCAACAACATGGAGCCACGCGACGGACGACGCCCGTTCCGGCGCTAACCCGAAGCCCCGCACCGGCAGCGGTCGTCAGAAACCTCCGCCAGCTGCCACAGCTGCCGCGCCCCATACCCCGGCGTTACCCGCCAAGGCACAGACCCGCACCAACGAGCCGACTACCGGTGGGGCGACCCGGTCTCCGACAACTTCATGACCGCCACCGAGACCAGACCCCAAACGTTCACTGCGACCGAATCTGCAGGTCTACGTCACCGCCTCCGCAGTCGGTTCCCGCACGTTCGACCTCAAGCTCTACACAGGGTCGAACCTGTGATCATGGCTGTGTCGTCGGTGGCCTGCTTGTCCAAGCATCGAAGGAAGCCGCCGTACTCGCCGCTAGCGATCATCACCGGTGAGATCGTCTCTTCCGCGCCCCTATCCCAGCTCTCGTTGACGGCCGCCTCTAGCTGCCCGTTTTCGTCCCCACAGCACTACAGCGAGGGCTGGCTATGTCCTGCACATCAACCTCAGCTCCGGCGTAGAGTCTGGCCGAATGGCCCATCTCACTGCAGCTTCCGAAGTCCTAGACCGACAACCTCCTTCTACTTCACAGCCTTTGGGGCCTAGGAGGCGCTTAGCTGACGTATAGGTCAATGGCCGCGGCGCGCGGTCCCGTACCCACCTCGGGCTTGAACGATGTCGACGAAAGTTGATCACGCCGGTATGGACTCTGGCGTTGATCGCGAGAACCCCGACAGCAGTGGTGTCCAGTCCATTGTCAACTCTTCCGAGTGAGTCCTGTCGTCCAGGAGGAAGAACTCGTGGTGGCCGACATGGCCCGTTCCTAACATCCAGTGCAGCCGACTGCTTGCTCACGAGCGCAGGAACCGCGCCATGCTGTCAGGGCCGTGGACGACCGCGGGGTCATGCCGCTCAGGCTCGGGCCAGAGTTCGAGAAGATGGTTCTCAACCGCGACGTCCAGAGGTTCTGTTACTTCCTGCGCGACCTGCCGGCCGCGCACCGATAGCCGGAGTCTGCCCCATCCCGGGGGCACATCGATGGCGTGGGGCGGATTGCCGCCGTAGAGGTTCTGGGTGTTGAGGATGCCGTCGGTGCAGTCCAGTGACCACTCAGCCGCCATGTCCCAGTCCTGGTCGACGCCACCGGGAGGAGCGTCGTGCTTGCGAACTCGGAGGTCTAGCGGCCCCCACTGGGTCCCGCACAAGACCGCAACCCAGTTGTCCTCTCCCACGAACAAGCCGTCGCGGGAACCGGGCCACATGTCATCAATTCCAGGTAGTGAACGAATGTGGTACTGACCATCGCGAACCGTGACGGCCAGTACCACATCGTCGTGCTTATCAGGCACTAACACGTTCTCCTCTACGACCAGGCAACCGAACCGTCCTTCAAGATAGCTTGGACATAGAAGGGGTCCTGGTCAAGAACCCGGTAGTAGTCGTAGTACGCGCTGGTGATCCCGCCTTAGCTGTTGTTGGCGCTGATCAGCACGTCACGGGTGGAACGGTCGTTGGGTGCTGCCCCGTCTCCGCCTTGGTACGTCGATGCCATCGGGTACTCATCGCAGGAGTAGCCAACTGGGGGCTGAGCATTCCCGCAAGCAACGTTTCGGTTGGCGTCGATGCGCTCCTCGCTGGTGAGTCTGGTCAATGGATTGCCGCCGACTGCCCCACTTCCCCAATGACTCGGAAGCGTCCGGATCGCGTCGAACACATGCTTTGCAACATCCTCCACGAGGGGATTATCGCGCACGTCGTACAAAACGTACGCCATTCCTTCTTGATCGACACATCCGGCACCGAACCTGTTATTGACATTGTCACATCGACCAAAAAGCGCGTTCTCCGCGTGATCAATAATGAGAACCGGGTTCGCCGGAGCGTTCACCTGGATCGCCGCACCGAGATGACCAGTAAGGTCTCGAACCCCGTTTACCGGCAACGTTGCGGAGTACTGAGTGTACCACTTTGAGATTTTGGATTGGTACGCAAGATTCAGAGATTCCCCTTCAGCATTCGAATCCCCCAATTGCGAGGTCGTGCATACCGCGTTGTTATTGTAGTAACCCGTCCACGCTATTCCACTTGCTGTCTCGAGCGTCCCCCAAGTGCGTGTAACTTCAATGTCAGTGTCGAGGTCCCAGCTGGATGTCGCTCCATTCCCCCGGAGAAACTCGACCGACGAAGAGACCCGAACGTCCATTTCACCACGGACAGTAACCTGCCCTGTAGACGACGTTTGAGTATGCCGAACCGTCCAAACCGCAGCCGAGCATGACGTGAAGCGATTCGGATTGTAAAACCCATAATTGCATGCTGGCGCCAGACCACTTGCTCCAACGCCAGCCGGGGCCGCATACTCATCGACAGATGCCAGCGATTCGGCAACACTAGGCGCCGATTTAGCTGGCAATCCGGCGTTGCTTTTGACGACGACAGTGCACTCATAGCAATCTTGCGCACCGCGAGCACCAGCTCGATCCCGGCACGCTTGCTGCTGCCAAACAGGGTCCATGCCTGCACTACTCAAAGCAAGCGACGAGGGACTCGGCACTTCTTCGACGGGGGCAGCTACCGCAGGCGCAGACGCAGCAATGGACGAAACAGCGAAAATGGCCACAGCAAGAACTGGCCATCTTTTCAGCGAAAACAAAAAGGATGCTTCCTTTCTGCGAGACCCGGAACACCACTAGAAGGGAGGCAGAACATCCAGGCAAGGAAAAAACTAGCCAGCCTTCGCAAAACGGCCTATTCGCCAAGCAAGTGAAAGAGACATCACAAATTTTTCTGTAACATTCTTGAGGTGGCCAGGGATACCGGGACTTCCCCACGGCTTGTCGATCAACCCAACTAGGCCAACCTGATGACCGGACCTACCGTCGCCCGCTCAACAACGCGAAGAAACACACCGACATCCGCAGCCAGAGCGCTCTCCGAGGGGTTCGTCGACTGGATCACCGCCTCGTACGTCTGCTGCCGTCAGTCAACGACGTCGTTGGCGGCATTTCTTCGGTGGTCCAGTCCAGCATCAGCCCGTTCATACGGAGGCAGTCGACCAGGTCCGTGTCGCCGTCGCCGGTTAGGTCGGCCCAGGCGGCCCCGCAGGGGGGTCGAGCAGGTGGCCTTCCCGACGTAGGTGTTCCTCGAACCCGGGGCTGGAGTACGGGCCCCGGTGCGTCCGTGACGCCAACGGTAACCAGGCCGGCGGTGTACCCAGTACGAATCGAATCGCTGGCCATATGCCCCGCACATGATCAGCTCCGCCAGCAGATACGTCCGGGTACCTTCGTTCTAGGACTTCCTCGCGGCCCGGATGCCCTAGACAGAACGAAACATTGCTTCGTCGACCAATTCGGGATGTGCAGGCTTGTTCGACACCGCCCACTTTTCAGCGTTCGTGCGACCTCCGGTACCGCCAGCGGGGCGGCCGCCGCGGTGATTGCCGACTGCGCTGCGCCGGTTCCGCACCTGACGTCCCATGTAGCGCGGATTCTCCAAGATCATGCCCATGCCAAGCCGTGCTGATCACGGTCTTCAGCTCCGTCATCGCGTGGGAATGTTGCACCGCGCTGGACCTGGTCAACGAGGTTGCGCTCTATGAAACGTTTCGACACGCTGAGTCGATCTCTTGAGCGGCGCATTAAGACGGGTCCTTGGATGTGTCGCGCGCGTAGTCCGGGTGCAGCGACCTACACGGACTGGCGCCCGCTGACACCGTCATCGACGTCGATGAGTACAGGGGGATGGGTGACGGACGGCGTACGGAAGGCTTCGCGATGGCAGAGCGCGGTGAGATTGCTGCTGCTCATCGCTGCAGCAAGTGATACTCCCTCCGATGAGGACGGGGATGTGGCGGGCGAGGCCGTGGGGGTCGTGCGGGGTCAGCTGCGGCTCCAGAAGCTGGACTTCTGGGTGCGGTACCCGGACTACCTGGCAAATGAGCTGATGAACGAGTATGAGAAGGCGCCCGACGAGCCTTACCTGCTGGTTCTGGCTGGCGACATCCTTGACTCGGAGGAACCCGACCTGCGGCGTCTTCCGATGCTTCGACATCGATTCGGCGCATTCGAACGCTTGGACGACGTTCTGGCGCCGCTGGTCGAGAAGGGACTCGTCCGCAAGTCGCAACTCGTCAACCACGAGAGGGTGACGGAGCACCGCTACTGGCTCACTGTCCGGGGCCGGGAAGTGGCCGACACGATGTTGGACGAGGCACCCGCCGTGAAGTGGTACCGCGAGCGCACCCAACTGGTGGTGCGGTTGTCAGACGGACTGGGTGGCGAACAGCTCAAGCGCCGCCAGTACCTGGTTCGCGACTACGCCGACACGCCCTGGAACTCCCACATCCCGCCGATCACGGAGAAGGCGCGGGCACGCTTGGCCCAACTCCGTGAGCGCCTCACCTGCACACCGAACACTGCGTCCCACCGCGCTGGAGATGACCTCTTATGAGCACCCCGACATCCGACACTCTAACTGTCAGCGCAGCGGATCTCATGGCAAAGGTCGGCGATGAGCTCAAGATCTCCCGCGATGCCGTGGAGACTGCCTTGGCCACGGTGAACATCGGCGTGCGCACCCCGGCCGTGTCGGACCGGCGCTTGCAGCTGGCGCGCCTGGTCGTTGTCGGGGAGAAAAAGTCCGGCGAGTCGTTCACCGTGGATCGACGGTTCGGCAGCGGGGTGTGGGCGATCGTGCACCCCGAGAACAGCGCAGGCAAGACCAGCTTGTTGGAGCTCCTCGTACTGCCCTTGCGGGGTGCCTCGCGTGACCTGCCCAAGGATGTCCGCTCGTGGGTGCGGCATCTACGCCTCGACGCGGTCGTAGCCGGCCGGCCTGTACGGATCTCGATCGACGCCAGCGGCGGCTGGGAACGTCGGGCTCGTGCCACCATCCGCACAGCGGACAGCGAGGACGAGTTGATCAACGCCCCCGACGAAGGGCTGCGTTCGCTGGCCGAGGCGGTTGGACTGGGAGAGATCGAGCAGGTAATCGGCCAGTTCATGCTCGACACACTGCGGATGAACCGCACTCAGCTGTGGTCGAGCAGTGGCGGCGCCGACGGTGATGGAGCCCCGTCTATCCACGGCTGGACCTCATACTTCGGTGCCTGTTACCTCAATCACGGTGGCGATCAGTTGTTGCTCGGCGACGTGAACGCGCCCGGTCTTCCAGGCAAGCTCATGGAGCTGTTCGTCGACCTGCCATACAGCTCGACATTGGCTGAGGTGACAGTGGCGGAGAAGCGGGAAGCGCGGACAGCGAAGCAGCACAAGCGGCGAGCTGAGGGCGACGCGGCGGCCCGTGCCTCGGAACGCGCGGTCTGGTGGGAGGAGTTGGACCAGGTCGAATCGGAGATCACGGAACTCCGTTCCAGCGACACGCCTAGAGTCTCGGGCCTATTGCACGATCTGGACCGCGCCGCTGACACCCTGCGCGAGGCCAGGGAGACCTTCGAGCGGACCGACACGGCGTTCCACGAGGCGCGCGACACACGGTTGCGCGCCGAGCAGGCCAAGCTCGACGCCACCGAGACGTGGCAGGCGCGCCGGGTTCTGGGCCGCCTAGATCCGACCTGCTGCCCGCGGTGCGAGGAACCGCTGACGCCGGAACGCCGTTCGCAAGAGCGGTCCAACGCCAACTGTGCCGTGTGCACACGTACGTTGCCACAGGTCGAACCAGAGCTTGCGGAAGCGATCCTGGCCGAGCTCGACCAGGTGATCTCCATCGCCACGGCTGCTGAGGCCGAGATCAGCAGCCGGCACCAGGAGCAGAGGACGGAGGTCAAGCTGCGTCGGGACGAGCACGAGGCAGCCCGCCGCGCCTTGGACGATGTGATGGCCGGCGAGCACCCGGTGGCCCGGTTGCAGACGCTGGAGATCAAAGCCGCTGAGCTCCGCGGCCGCCTGAGCGCGACAGCGCCGTCTGAGGACTCGCCGCCCAGTAATGGCACGTCCATCACCTCGGTGTTGGCCGCGACACGAAAGCAGCTGCTGAAGGTCGTGGACAAGGCTGCCAAGACGTTGCTGCCGGAGATGGACGCCGAGATCGTCGCGCTCTGCAAGCGGTTTGGCGTCCAGAACCTGGACTCGGTCAAGCTTGATCGCGCAGCCCATGTCAACGCGGTGAAGGACGGGGAGCCGCACGCGTACAAGGACCTCTCCCGGGGCGACCGGCTGCGCATGCGCATCGCGACGGTCATCGCTCTGCTGCGGATCGGGAAGGCGCGGGGAGTGACCTCCCACCCCGGCCTGCTGATCATCGACTCCATCGCGGCCGAAGAGCTCAACGAGGCCGCTGCACGCAGCTTGATCACCGAGCTGCAGAAGATCACGCAGGAGCTGCCGACCTTACAGGTCGTGTTCACGACCGCCCATCCCGAGTTCGTCGACGGGCTGCTTCCGGAGGACCACATCATCACAGCTGAGCGAACACACCTGTTCTGAGTGACGTCCTCTAGTTTTCTAGGGGAGTGAGGCCTTGGCGAACCGAGCGGGGACGGGAAGGGCTTTGAGGACGAACACCGAGCAGGCGTTGCAGGAATGGGCGGCGGTCGCGACCGAGGCGCAGCTGGAAGCGGGTCCCACCCTGGACGACCTGCGGGGCGTCGAGTCCGTGCTCGCTGACGCCGAGGTCGTGTGTCGCGGCCCCCAGCTGCCGTATGTGATGCAAGCTGTGGCGATCGGCCTATCCGACCTGGCCGAAGACCAGGCTTCCGGGCTGCTGCAGGCCATCAGCGCGGGCATGCGCGACCCCGACAGCGGATGGGTGCTCACCGACGCGATCGATGTCCTCTGTGAACACAACCTGTTGCTCGACCGCTTGGCCCGCGACGCTGCACGTGTCTTCTATAACCACGCCGATGCCGCGCTGCACAGCGAGAGCCGCACCGAGCTTGCCCACCCCTCCCTAACGGGCCTGCTGCGTCTGGCGCTGTCGAAACACGTTCCGCAGCACCGACTACTCAGCCTGCTGAGTGAGGTGACCGGGGACGAGCCGCCGGACGCGCTGGAGCGGTTGCCCGTCGTCATCGGCCTGGCACACGACCACTTCGGCGACTCTGACTTGCTGGACGTCCTTGCTCGGCTGGCCGACAACCGGTGCCTTGACCCCGCCACACGCGCGGACGCGGTCTTCGAACTCGGCCTGGCGCACGTCCACACCGCCCTCGCCCAGCACGATGGATCCGCAGCCATGCTGGATTTGGAGCGGGCGCTCATGCGGCTTAATGACGTCGCCGACCACCATGAGGCACGCTTCGACGCCCGTGCTTATGCCGCGTCCGTCGAGGCGATCCTCGCCTTCAGTGACCTGGCTGAACACGGCGCCGCTGCTGTCGACCGCCTTCGGACAGCCGTCGAACTCCTCGAGACCAGCGTCGCGACGCTCCGCGCTTGGAATTCCGGTCACCACGAGATGCCGTGGCTGGCCGCCCGCGGCCATGCCCTGACCGCTTGGGCGCGACTGGCCACGACCCTCCAAGCCGCCGCGCAGCACCTCATCCAGCCGAGCTGGTACGACGCAGCGGCCGCGCTGGAGGAACTGATGGACGTCTACCTCGCCAGCCGGGCCGTCAGGGTGTATCCGGCCCACGCCGACGAACTCGGCTCACTTGTCTACCCCACCATCGAAGCCAGCTTCGCCAAGCGCGCGGGCTTGCTCCACCACCTCGAGCAAGCACTCGCCCACGACCCCCGCTTCGCCGACCACCCCGACGCAACAGCCCTACGCGACGCCGTCCGCCAGCGCGTCGCCACCGCCACAACAGGAAAGCAGGAACCCCTGGGAAAAGCCGTGGCGAACCGCCCCGCCCTCGCGGCGCTGTTCGCTGACAACGGCCCAGCCCTGCGCGACGACCTCGACCCCGCCCTTCTCGACGCAGTCGAGGCCAACCTGCAACAACACCAACACGGATTTGCGCAAACGGGCAACCCCCGCTACGACCGGTTGGTCGTGACGCTGCTGGAACAGCTGTCACAAAGCCCAGAATGGGCGCCTCCGGTCTCCACCTACTTCACCGCACTCCTCGACCAGGTGCTGCGCTTCCTGCACGTGAGGTTCGACGCCCAAGCAGACCTGTACGGCGACATCACCAGATACCTAGGTCCTTGCCCACCTAACGACGACGGCAAGACTCGACTATGGCTCGAGAAGACCATCCAGGACGACCTCCACCAGCACCTCTCTATCGCACTCACCCCTGGCACCGTCCAACGCGAGGTCATCGACATCGCCAGCGGCCGCACCGACATCACCTACACCCCGCAACCAGGCAACCGCTTTGTCACGGAGATCAAGCGGCGATCTAGCAAAGCCACCAAGATCGCGGTGGAACGTGACTACCTGCCGCAAGCCACGAACTACACCGCTACCGGCCCACCCTTCGGCATCCTCATCGTCGGAGACCACGGCCCCCACACAGCTGGATACACCAGCCTCGACGACAGCGTCTGGATCACGTCCGTCACCCGCAGCCCCACCGAAACACCAAGACTCATGGTCATCGGCGTCCTCCCGATCGGGCGTCCAACGCCCAGCGACGTCACCACGCCGGAAAGCGACCGCAAGTATGACCGCGCACCAAGACGAAAGGCGCAAAAGAGGGGGTCCGGTAAAGGATCGCCAGTGCACTGACATGCGCCTCTCTGGCTGTCCACAGTATTCCAACCTGCCACAGGCGGAGACGGCGTCCGGCTGGCCAGTCTTGCCCTCAGTCTCGGTCTGATGGGGGTGATGAGTAACCTGATCGCGGGTCTGATGGTCAACCGGTTCGGTGGCCGGGCCGTAGTTGGCGGTGCTCTGGCACTGCTGGTTGTACTATTCGCCATCCTGCCAGCGCTGGCAACGTGCTATCGCACGGCCATCGCCGCCGTCGTCCTCTATGGAATGATCGGCTTCTCCGTCACCACACCGCAAACGCACCAGCTGGTCAACACCGAGCCGGCCAACGCTGCACTGGTGGTGGCGCTTGGCGGAGCGGTTCTGTATCTGTCGATTGCGTTATCCGGTGTGCTGGGCGGTGTCGCGATCGATATGTTGGGCCAGGTGAACTTCGTCTACGTGGCCGCTGCGGTCATGGTCGTGGTCGTGCTGCTATCGGAGCTTGCCTATCGCCTCGGCCGGGTCTGACGGCACGCGTCGGCGGGGCACCCTTGCCGGTTTTGCGAGGATCGGATCCGGCGAACCAGCTACGACCGACTGCACACCACGTCACCGAATCAATCGTCGAGAAAGTTGTGAGGCTAATGCCACGCATCGCGTTCCGACGCAAGATGAGCGCGGCGGACCTGAACTACCTGACCGTCGGTCGCAAGCACGACGTCAACATCTCGATGGTCTTCCTGCTGGTCCTCGACACCGAGCTGAACCCGCACGAAGTCCGCGAGCAGCTGCGGCGGTTGACCGCGACCGTCCCCCGGTTCCGCCAACGCATCGTGAGACAGAACCCGTGGACCACGAACTGGTCGGTCTCCGACGACGTACGCATCGACGACCACCTCACCGAAATCACAGTCGCCGACAGAGGACTCGATGCGGCGTTCGCCCAGCTGCCGTCACTGCTGGGCCGGCCCTTCGACGCGGGCAAACCTCCGTGGCAGGCACTGTACTTCCGCGGCATGCCCGACGGGCGTGCCTTGCTGGCGATCCGGTTGCACCACTGCATGGGAGACGGCCTGACCTACATGGCCGCCTTCCAGCAGGCCTTCGGCAGCCCGCAGACCGAGCTCACCGCGATCGAGGAACGCCACGCAGGCGCCAGCCACAACCTGCGGGTACTGGCCAATGAGGTGCGCACGACCGCAGCAGCCGCCGGCCGCGCAGTCCGCGCCGCGCTCACCCGGCACGGACGTACCGCGCAGAAAAACGAACTGCAGATCTGGGCCACCCCACCACCACCTGGGCGAATCGGCCACACCCGCAGCGGACAGCAGATTTCCATGTGGACAGTCCCAGCCGAGACCTGGGCGCGAGTCGCGCGCGAACACGGCGGGCGACGAAACGCTCTCTTCCTACTGATCACCTCCTACACCGAATCCGACTACCAGGGGTGGCCGGACGAACCAGCGGCGCTGATCATGCCGATCAACCTGCGGCCCAGCCCGGGCACAGACATCGAGCAGGACGGGTCGATCAACCTCGCCAGCGGCGTTGTCATCCTCGACCGCAACGACATCCGCAACGGCCGCCTGCCCCGCGTCGACCAGGCCGCACGCAACGCTCGGGACAACGCCATGCAGTCGTCCTCCCGGCCCGTCATCCCCGATCTGATGCAGCTGCTGCCCGCAACTGCTCGCCGCATGCTCAACCTGCGCTTGTTCGCCAGATCCGACCTGGTCGCCAGCAACCTCGGCAGCGGCGGGCGGCTCCACCTCGGCCGCGCCGGAGTTTCCATCTTCACCGTGGTCTCCCCCGCGGTCGGGTGCCCAGTCGCCTTCACCGCATTCACCTACGACGACGAGGTCGTCCTCGTCTCATCCATCGATCCCGGCCTCGTCACCAACCCCAGCAAACTCGAAGCCGCGACACCGCGATCGCACAGTTCGTCCCGGAGGCAGTCCGCCGCATCTAGACCGAACCGACTCCAGCTCCAGCCGTTACCTTTTTCATGGCTCTGCCCAAGAGCTTTGGCCGCCAGGCCTGGCATGACTTCCCCTAGTCGAACGGATCACCGAGGGGAGGTGGCGTCGCCAGGCCTGACGGCATCGGTGGACCGCCCCCGCGGCGCGCTGCTGGAAGATCCACCGCACCCACGGCGCCGTCGCCGAATCCGGCTCCAACCAGTGTTCGGCATCGAGCCGGTAGGCCTTCTCGAGCAGCGGGGTATCAACCTCGTCGTGCGGCGCTTCCGGAGTCGTGTCCGTGCTACTGGGGCTGTGACCGGGCGCGATTTTCACAAGCGTGCTTTGCGATGACGCAGCGCAAGTCCGACACCTGTTGTTCAGTGTGTCATCGGATCATCCAGTGAAAGAACTTGGTCGCGCCTGCGGCTGCACCTACGCCGACCAGTGTTGCTTCGTAGGACGAGTGTCCGGCCAGGGCTGTCAGGACACTTGCTCCGATGCCTGAAACGAGCGCACACAGGAAAATTAGGGCGCTGCGCATGGTCAGGAGCGAACTCGGCTTCTCGTCATCGTTAGCCACGATGGCTACTCCTTCAAGGACTCACGTCAATGGGGCGTCGCAGCTCGTGCGGTACGCCGACGAGCAGACTTGGGGCCGGCGTGCGTCCATGCCGGCATCGCTGATCAGCCTGCCACTCAGCGTGATGATGCATCGAACGCAACGCGTTGCAGAAGTCGATGCAACGCCTGCCGAGGACCTGTCTGACGCGATATGACTAGGCAGGTGCAGCACACCGCAGGCCAATTTGCGCCGCTAAGCCCAGACCTGCCCGACCAACGCCGCGCGCTCGCCGTCGCGCTGCGCGAGCAATTCGCCCTGCTCGGTGGTATCTCGGCGAGCGGATACGCCAGGAAGCAGGCGCTACAACCGAGCACAGTGACCCGTTACTTCAGCGGTGCAGTGCTGCCCTCCGAGGAATTCATCAACGACCTCATTGATGAGGTTCAGCTGTGTCTAGGGACTCCGCAGGCTGGTCAACCTGAACAGCTCTTGGAGCTGCTGTACGCCGCCCAGGACGCGCACAGCGGGACGTGGGGCCACGCCAAGCGCTTGCAGAAGCAGGCCACCGCGCTCCGAGAGCGTCTCAAGGTCTCCGAGCTCCAGTACCAGGAGTTACTCGAAGAGAACCACGTCCTCCGGAATCGCCGGCCCGCAGTGGTGGAAGCCTTGCAACACCAACTGAGCTCAGCGAAGGAGCGGATCATCGAGCTTGAGCGTGAACGTGACGCGCTCCTGGTGCGCCTCGATGGCTCAGCGGCCAGCGCGCAGCATCCGGTCACGGACCGAGCTAGCAACTCCTATTGGCACTTCTACCGGAGTGCCCTCGCACTGCGCGGCTGGTCACCTCGGGCCATCACTTACACCGAATCCGTGGCAAACGACGTTCTCGCCGAACTTGCCGCCCCCTGTACTGCAAAGCCTGAGCATCACCGCGGCTTGGTCTTGTATGAAGCCGGGGGCGGTCGAACGACTGCTGCGATCGGACTAATTGCCAAGGCGATCGACGCGGGCTACCGGCTCGTGATCGTACTAGCCGGAAACCGGAACGTGGTCCGCCGACAGGTCCAGCAACGACTGGACAACGAGCTTCCGTCGATACCTGAAGCGCCCGGCATCATAAGTCTCACTGGGCAGGATCTTGACTACGGCAGGCTCGGTCCCCTGCTACGTGATCTCACTTTCGAGAAGCAGCAGCCGGACCTTCCCCTGAACTCGCCAGAAAATCTGCCTGGTGCAGCGACGCGTTTGCTAGTCATCAAGAAGAACAGCGCAGTACTACGGAAGCTGACAGCGGACCTGCATGCCAATCGGACCCAGCGTGCCGAGATCCCCGCTCTCGTGGTCGACTTCGACACAGATACCACTCAGCCTGGTTCTACTGTCGATCAGCAGGTCAAGTCGTTGCTCGACGCTCTGCCCCGAGCCCAGTACGTCGCCTACACAAGCAGTTCCTACCTCGACCAAGCCACCGTCGACCGAGCGAATTTCATGGTGCGCGCGCCGAGGTTTCCAGGCTTTCTGGGACCGGACACCTTCTACGATGCCGACGATGTGCCTGATGGGTCGAGGGATATGGCTACATCCGGGGAGAAAGCTTTTGTCCGCCGGGTCGATTGCGACGACAGCGGCTTGCTCGCTGCGATGGATGCGTTTGTGCTGACAGGCGCGATGAAGATCCACCGTTCTCAGCAGGTAAGAGACTCGTTCTCACGGCACACACTCTTCGTGCATGCATCTCCCCGGATCGACGAGCAGGATGCGCTTCGCGCGCAACTCGCGTCCTGCTGGCAGGCAGCCGATTACACCGGGCCGCAGGGCCAGGACCGGCTTCGTAAGCTCTTCATGACCGACGTTCTGCCTGTCTCACGTGCTCGTGCGGCAGACATGGACCTGCCCTCATCCTTCGACGAACTCGCCCCTGCGCTCACCGCCGCATTGGACCAGGTCGGCGACGAACCGATCACCCGAGACCTTGGCACAGGGATGGAGCCCTTGTGGAAGATCGTCGTATCCAGCGCCAGCAAGGAGAGCGAGCTAGCAGGCGACGGACTGACCATCCTCCATCTCCACCACACCCCCGGACCGAACACCATGCTCCGGATATTCGACATCTGGTTCGGATTCCGCCCCAGCTACGCGGATCTCGTCCGGCTCTACATCCCACACCAGTCGCCATCCGGTACTGACCTGTATGCACAGCTCGTCAAATTCTGGCGCGACAATGAGTTTCACACCGAATAGGACGAATGAAGCAGAAACGACCACGCCGATCAGAGTCGCCAGATCGAGGCCACCACGGCCTGTCGCGTCCTGACACGCCGAGCAACACAGGTACAGGACTTCAGTGAAAAGGCACTTCCCCAGCATTGCTAGTTGACAAGTCGTGGCTGCCTTGCCTGCCATGTCGGCTACTCGGAGTAGGGGGTGAGGCGAGTGTCTCCGGCTACGACGAGAGCGTCGACGGTGCGCTGCCAGTCGCTGGACAGGCCTGCTTCGTCGGCGGCCGTTCTGATTTCTACGAGCCAGTTGGTCAGGCTGTAGCACCGATCGGCGACCGCCCCGGGGTCTGTGAGCACTGCGCGCGCAACCCACGGCACACCGATGCAGGCCTGCTCGGCAATGGGGAGCGATGACGCGACGAATCGGACGAGGGCATCAGCGCAGGTGGATTTCCCGCCCGCGACGTGAAGCCACCGTTCTACTGTGGCCTCCCAGGCGATCGGGTCCCACCAGACGATGGGTTTTCCGTTGACTCCGAGTGCAGGTATGTCATTTCCCCGGCAGGAGTGGGTAGCAGCGCGGCGAGGGTGTAGTCCCTTCCCTGGAACCTCGTGAACGGTGTGTGCCCCGCGTCGTGGGCGTCGATGACATTCGCGACGAGGTGCGGCCAGACGCGGCGGGCGGTGTCCGCGCGCTGTTCGTCTTCTTCAGCGGCTACGCTGAACGCCCGCAGCGTCTGATCGAGCAACGGAGAGCTGTCCACGTAGGCGTCGATGTGGCTGAAGATCGCGTCGTCGTCTTTGAGGGTGAGCAGAGCGCGAGCAGCGACAAGGGAGTGGGTGCCGCGATGGTCGATGTCGCGTTCGTGAGCGAGCAGCGCGCGCCGCTGTGCGCCGAGCAGCACGTCGAGCAGGGCGCGGGCGTCGTCGGACACACAAATGCCCGCGGCAGCAGCAGGTCCGAGGCCCCGGATCGCCGCGTCGAGCCGTGATACGTAGACGCTGTCGTCGGATACAGCTTGCAGAGTGTCGACGGCCGGGTCGTTGAGCGTTTCCATGGCGTGCTTTTGCAGCTCCATGTTCCAGGGGCCGAGGACGCAGTCCCGCATCATGTCGATCGTGATGCGCAGCGCGGCACGGTGCGGGCACGCGGCATCGTGTCTGCACGGCGTCGCCCACAGGTTGTCAAGCCCGCGTGCGAGGAACAGCCTCGTTTGCAACACGTTCGCGTGTGCGAGACCAGTCACGGCCGTTCTGCTCGCGCGTAGACGGCTGCTCCGTCTGCCCCGTCGAGGAGGCGGCGCACGTCGTCGGCTTTCGGGGTGAGCAACAACGGCAGGACGCGGGCCGCACTACGTTCCGCGCCTTGGGAGAAGTACGGCGCCTCAATGTCGTGGTCTCGTTGTGGCATGTCGCCTTCGCCAACTCGCAGCACGATGTTAGCGGCGATCTTGAGGCTGTCGTCGGGTAGCGGCAGCCCATGCACGAAGTGCTGAGTCAGCGCGTAGGCCGCAACCGCGGCGGACGCGTCCCAGCCCGACGCGTCCAGCTCCGGCTGGGCGTCGAGCAGCGTGACCGCGGAGCTGAGGTCGGCGACCAGATCCTCGGTTGTGATCGGTTCGGCCGTCCCGTTCTCCTGCTTCACGTGGTACCGGACGATCAGCCGCATCGATTCCTGACTCCGCAGAACCCCGCTCATCCCGGCCGACAGGACCGCCGTCACCTCGGCTGGCGGGTGGCTCTCGATCACAAACCCGTCGTCGGTCTCCTGCACCGAATAGGTTGACCTGTCGAAGCAGGTTGCCCACGCTCGTGCCGTGCTCAACTCCAGTTCCGCGGCGGCCGCCGGGACGCCGTCTCCGAGCTGCTCAAGGTGACCACGAACCTTCTCTACAAGCTGCTGTCCCACGAGTCGCAGCTCCTCAGCTCGCTCGGGGCCAGCAGCGAACACCAACGACGTCGCTACTTCGCGCAACGACCATCCCCGCCGGTCCGCGCCCACAATTCCTTCCGACGACGCCCGCAGCCCACCGTACTCATGCACGACACGCCCGAATTCGAAGTGCCACACGTCGGGTTCGGCGAGGAACCGATCGAGCAAAGTCCCGGCCTTGTCCAGGTGCCGGACAAGAACGCCGACGACGAACCCGACCATGGCGACGTTGTCGCAGCCGTCCAGCAGCATCGGGATCACGACGTCGAGCGGCACGCCCAACTCGACGATGTCGTCGCACACCCGCTCCAACGCCTGCAATGCGCTCATGCACGGATACGGCCCAACACCGGTTCGCCGGTACCAGTTCCACGTTCCGGCGTCCCCGACGTACACGTGCGGCGCACCCGTGATGCCCAGCTCGATGCGGTACTGGTCAAGGTCGGAGTCCTGCACCGGCCCGTCGTACCAGTCATTCCCCGTCAGGGTCCGGGCCCGCACGGTCGCGGCGTGGTTCAAGATCTGGTTCAGTATCGAGACGCCGTTACGGAAGTCAGTCTGGAACAGCGGCATGAACGGCCCCCGGTACCAAGCCGCCATCTGCGCTCCAAGACTAAATCCTTGATGCCCACGCACACCTTCGTCATAGCTGTGACTATGGATTCCGTCTTCTTCCTCGTCCAGGTAGTACGCCAACACCATGTCGGCGAGGAACTCCTGCCGGTACCCCGCCAGTGCCCGCCCACAGAAGATGCCTTCCAATGCCGGGGCCAGGCGCTCCGGTGCAGCGTCCGCGATACGTCGCAGAATCGCTTCGCCGTCCTCCCTCAGGTCCGGGCCGAGCAACGCGACCAGTTCTACCACCGTCTCGTCAGTGATCTCGGCAGAGATCACCGGTCGCTGGCGACGACGCCGGCTCCGCGGGTGCCCCCCATCTCACCGAAGATCGGAACGTTCTTACGGGCCTCCCACATCGCCGCCCGCTGTTCATCGGTAATCGCTGCGCGCGCTTTCTCCTCGGCGCGAAGTCGCTCGTCAGCGGCAGCGCAGAACTCCATCAGCCGGGCACGCAGCTGCTCCCGCAGTGCATACCCCGCTGGCGCATCGGACCCGACCAGTGACCGCAGCCATTCCAGCAACAGGGTGCGCTCACCCTTGCTGGACTGCCACGGCGTCTCGTCCTCCAGCAGCAGCTCCACCAGCGGCTCCACCGCCGGAACCCGCACGAACGTGTTCTCACCGCGCAGTCGCTGGTCCACCAACCGGATCAACCGCTGCACCCCGGCCTGGCCGGCCGCTTGGAGCTGCGGCCATGCCTCCCGCAAAACCGGCCGTGGGTCTCCGAGGGTCAGCAGCGCCTCTCCCGGCACATCCGTCCACCGCTCCCCGTGCCCGGCAGCGACCAGCTCGTCAAACTTGTCCTGCCACCGCACAAACCGACCCGTCGTCGGATTTGAGGCGCTGCCCGGGGCGACAAACAGCGCCTGACACGCCAATAGCGCCGCCCCCAACGCCCACCGCGGCACCCCGGTATCCACCAGACCCTTCACCGGGTCGCCGTTGGCGAGCAATAGCCGTGCCACGGCATACCGACGCACCTCGTCATGCGCGAACTCCGGCACTGGGCAGAACGGGTTGTCCTGCGACGTGCGCAGCAGCCGTCCTTCCTCAACCCCGCCAGTGCATCCGGGTCGATCGACGCAGCAACGTCGAGCTGATCGCCGCCCTGCAACTCCTGGCGGCAAGCAGCTGCATGGCCAGGTCACGCGCATCCGGATGCCCTGGTCCGTGGCACCGTTCCGTCGAACAAGGCCAGTCCAGACCTGCTGCATCGCGTCAAAGTCGCTGAACGGCACGCCCTGCACTCCGCCACGAATCAGCAGATCCACGACCACCGGACGCCGCAGCAGCTCCCGCGACCGCAGGTTCGCCGCCATCGGCTCAGCTCCCCGAACTCGCCCACCACGACATCGACCTGTGAATCCGTCAACGGCGGCACCGCCACCTCGACCGTGCCCTGGCCATCAATCCGGCCCACCATGGTGTCGGCCACCAGCTGGTTCGCGTCACTCGCCGTTACCGCCACCACCGTCACGTCCGCTACGACCGCTGCGTCCACAATGTACGTCAGCAGGTCCTGGGCTCCCTCAGCGACCGCATCCGCCCCGTCTACGACCAGCACCCGGGTCGGCGCGGACATCTCCGCCAACAGATCCCGCAGCGGCACCCCCAAACTGCCCTCGAACTCCAGCACCGTCCGCTGCAGATGGCGCAGATTCATACACACGATCTGCGACTCACCTTCGGCCCCATCAGCACCAGCGGCGTCCGCCCGATCATCGGCGGTCCCCGGCTCGTCAGCTGCCTTCGCTACCGTGTTCATCGTTGTCAGCAAACCGAGCGTTGCCGCTGACTTCCCAACGCCCGACTGGCCGTGCACAACAACCCCGTCCGCCGACCCGACCGCCGCCGTCAAGCTGGCCGTCACATCGTCTCGGTCCACCCGAACCCGACGTGCACCATCCGCCGACACGATCTCGTCACCGACCGCCGCCTGCGCCTGCTCACCCAGCAGCTCAAGCGCCCGCCACCCGGCCCGGTGACGGCGAACCGACGAATCCAGCAGGTCGTGGACAGCCCGCCGCAACATCGACGCGTTCACCAACGCGGCCGACGGGGCCCAGTCATCTGCCAGCACCAACAGCCGGTCCCTCAGCGATATCCCCCCGTTCAAGTCGCGGCGACGGGACGCAGGGATCAGCAAGTTCGCCAACGCCGACCAGTCCGGATCGTCCGCGCTCTCCACCCGCGGCATCAACACCACCAGCCGGGACAACAGTTCCCACGCATGCTGCTCAACGACAGCCGTCGACGGTTCCAACACCTCAAGATCAACCAGTGCCCGGCGAACCAGCCTCTCAACCTGCACCAGCCGGTCACGCACCTGCTTTTCGAACTTCTTCGGCGTCCGCACCAACCCGAAGAACCCCTCAGCATCCGACTGATCAGCTGCAAGCCGAGCCAGAACCGCCAACTGCTCCGCATGGTCCTGCGGACCCGCGACAGCCAACCCGAGCCGTAACTCCGGCCCGTCCGCCGGCATGTTGCACAACTGCTTCACAAACGACCGGAACAGCCCCTGCGACTTCTCATCGCTGTCCACCACGTTCGGCGTGCGCCGCGCCGCCACCGCCAGCACGAGCGATGGCTCGTCCTCGCCGTCTGCGGCCGCCCCGACCACCAGGTCGTCCACGGTGAACTCAGGGGCCTGCTGAAAGGCCACCGACACAACCACCCGGCTTGGCCCTAACCCGTCCGCCCCGTGCCCGAGCAGCAGGCGTGCCAAGTAGTCGCTTGCGACTTTCCGCTCGAACGTCACACCCCCGCCGCCGGTCGACACCGGACTCGCCCCAGCCTCTGCCACCGCCGCACTCCTCCCGCATCGCTGCTCTCACGCAGCCATGCACGAATTACAACGCTGTCCGTGTTCAATAGCCAGCACATCACCATCGAGCCGCCGATGAGCTGGGTTCGCATTTCCAAAGTCATCACGACGCCCCAGTGCGCAACAACGCAACCAAGATTAGAAGCGGCCCACGACACAGGCTACGGGTGGCCGATGCGCCCAGTTCAAGTGCCGGTCAACGGCATGTTCAAGCTCATTGACTCACTTGGCGACGTAAAGGAGTCCATCAACTCGGCGCCTGCGAGCGGCGCAGAAACGACTAGCCGCTGCCTTGACCAGCCATCTGGGTCAAGGCAGCGGCCATCCAAGTGACGTGAAAGACGTGCACCTTCTCGGTGCTGGCCGGGAGGTCAGTGGGGTTGAGTAGCACCGAAGGAATGTCCGTTGGCCTCAGCCGAGTCAGTTGCAGGCGAGCGGAGGTCATTCAGCTCGTCGGCTTGGCTGGGGTGGCCAGTGGTGCGCAGCATCACCGACAGCAGCCGTAGGAGTTCGTCGGTCTGGCCCGGGGTCAATGAGGCCAGTGCGGTCTGCAGTGTCCGGGCTACTTGGACCCATAACGTGTCCGGATGCCACTTGTTGACTTCGGTGACGACGTCCTCTGCCTGGTCTGCGTTGGGAAAAACACCTAGCCGTGAGGAAGCGTTGAGCATCAGGAACAGGCGCGCTGAGGCAGGGTTGTCGAAACACTCCTGCCGCAGGAAGCGCATGGTGGCGGCAGCCTGCCTGCGTGCGAGTTCGTCCAGCTGTGCTTCTCGCCGCTGTTGTTGCAGATCGAGGGCGGCCTGATGGGACTCGGGCGGCACGGACAAGGCTGCGGTCACTGCAACCACGATGTACCCATCGTTGTCACAAGGGAGACGCCGGGAAAGGCGATCGTTGAGGTCGTGCTGCGCGGCCTGTCGCCGAAGCACACTCCACTCTCCTGCCACGGATTTGACCTGGTATCGCACCCAGGCCGCGGCCTGCCAAATCGCCGCCGCTTCCGGATCCCCGACCCGGTCCGTGGAATCGTCCCCGCCATTGTCGTAGGTGTGACTACCCGGCGGAGCCGTGCTCCACCGGGAAGCACCGGTCAGTCCACGTGAACGACCTCCGTCAGCTGCATCCGCACGGACAGTTATGTGGATCCGTACTGCGAATTCGACGTCCGGTTCGTTGCTGTCCACACGGTCGGTCCAACTGTGCTGGAGCACGAGCGGCGCTGGGCGTCTGCGCCACCAACTCATGAGCTCGTCTCCTCGGAGTTCTCCGCAGTGGACCTCGAGCGCAGGATCTGCATGGTGTCAGCGACATCCGCGTCAAGCTCGGCGGTCAGCTCCTGATAGAGCGCTCCGCGTTCGGATGAGCCCTCCGCCCAGGTTCTGGCGATGCCACGGACAACGTCGCGCGTGCTGCGGTCAAGTGCCGAACTACCGCGTACGGCGCCACGCAGTACCTCAAGCACATCGCGACGCTGGCTAGCAAGGGTCACTGCAGTGTTCAGCCACACAGTCACCAGTTCAGTGCTCGCGGGTTGTTCAGACTCGGTCAGATAGGCACGCCAGCACTGGCTGAGCACCCTGTGGTTAGGGCCGTAGTCGGCGACTCGTGACAGCAACGTCAACTCGCCTCCGCACTGCCCGGCTGATGTCTCCGCGGTGTCCGGAGGTTGGGTGCCCTGACTCTCATCACCACGCCCCACATCACCTGTGCTGGGAGCGTCAGCTACGGCGAGTTGCGCGAAGGCGACACAGCCGGCCTTCCGATGCTCCTCGGAGTTGCACCACTGGGCGATCTCTGCCATCAGAGTGGTGCGTGCAGAGGATTCCTGCCAAAGCTGGGCAATGACCTGCTCAAGGACGGGCTGGGTCTGCTCGTCCAAGTGCCTGCCAGCATGTTTGAGTCGAACCAGGGTCTTGCTGGTGTACCTGTCGGCGAAAGGCCCCGCGCAGACCGCCAGTACCGCGTGGGCCAAACCGATATCAGCGGAACGCGCCCAGTTCAGCAGAAGCTTGTGCACATAGGCACGATGCTTGACCAGCGGTGCGATGTCCTCGCCCACCTCACCAGGATCGGCCTCCCGAGCGGAAGCGACGGCCGACACGACGTCAACCAGTTCGTCCCACAGGTACCGTTGTCCTTGCTTGCCTCGCCAGGCTTGGGCGAGCTTCTCCAAGGGGGCGTCCCGCTTTTGGCGTGCGGCCCATCGCAACGCGAAGCGCACGATACGCCGGGCGACGACTCGTCGCTGCTCGTCGGTAACCGACTCCATCGCCTCGCGGGTCCTGAAGTCCGGTGCGCTCGCCAACCATTCGATGAATTTGTTCCGGGACAGTGGCCGATCCAGCCAGAAGTACTCAAGGATCGCGTCAGCCCATCCTGGCCGGGGGAAGTTGATGCGGTCATCGGGCCTCAGCTCGCCACCGATCACGTCGAGCATCTGGATGACCCCAGGTGCCTCCTGTCCGTCGCTGTTGGAAGTGCCGCTGCTGCCGGCGAACAGGTTGTTGAGTCCAACCGCGCCGTAGTAGACGTGCGCAACAGGAAGACCATCCATCGCAGCAGCAGTCACCTGGAAGTCGCGTTCAAAGGCTGTGCGTCCTTGCTCGCGATGCCACGCCAGGAGCTGTCGCCGCCACTGTCCTCGCGAATCCAGAACCATCGAGATCCGGCGGGCAAGCAAGGTCCTGGCGTCAGGGGCACCGTCAGCTGATTCAGAAGGCAACCACTCTGGAGGAGTCTCCTCCGCTGCCAAAACCGCCTCAACCAGGTCCACGACTCCGTTCATACTGCTGCAGCTGAAGGCCTCAGCGATGTCGGTGTTGCCAAGCCACCCCTCGATGTCGATCCCAGGCATGCGTCCGACCAGATGCGCTCGTGCCACCTGAAGAGGTGCAACCTCCTCCAGCAGATCACGTGCGGAGACCCAATGCCGGGGCTGATGAGCACCGATGCGGCGCCACTGTTCGGGACGCGTCAGGACGAACAGTCGACTGTTCTGGTTGCCCAACAGTCGGTCCAGTTCGGGTAGGCAATCTCCGAAGCTGTCGGATACCCGATAGCCGTCCTCATCGATAGGTATCTCCAACAGCCATATTCGGCGCCGGTCTAGGGGCAGACGCTTGTCGGGGAAGTGCGGCGAGCCACCGAACTTCAACCATGCCACGTCAAAAGCACCCTCACGTGGTTCCCTCGGCCCGGACGGTTCGTCTCCTCCGGGCGCAAACGGGTCGGATGCCTTGCTTGTGGTTTCCCCTGGGGTGGTTTCACGGTGTGGCACCGTTCCTGCGGTGCCGGCATCGATGTCCGTCTGGCTGGGGCCTGAAGCTCCCAGGAACGGTCCGTAGGGGCTGGGCTGCACGGCAGGGGGCGCAGTCTCCACAATGGTCTCGTACCCAGCTCTCCGCGGGGCGAGGCCGGCGAGGTGGGCGGCGAGCACCTCGGCATGCGTTGTACGACCAGCGTTCTCATCGAGGTCGAAAACTACGATCCGCTGCTCCTGCTCCACCCTGGCCCGCAGAGTCTCGAAACCAGCAGGTTCGGCATACGTCTCCAGCAGCCGTTCCAGACGACCCCGCCGTATCGCGACGTCGTCGAGCGGTAACAGACCCCTGTTCTCGAAATACGAACCGATGACGGTGCCGCCGGACATGTCATCGATCTCGATCGACGTTTCTACCTGTGGTGCGTTCGACGAGTGGGGTGCCGTGTCGGTATGCCGATGCTCTGGTGCGTCGGGCACTCCTGCAGACGCCGCACCTCCACCATCAGAGCCGCCGATCGCACCGTTGTCGACCGTTTGCGAATCGAGGTCGCTGCGGTCGCCCTGGTCGTAACCGCCGGTGTGCCCCGTATGCCCCTTGGAGAACCAAGGACCGCCTGCAGCACTCACCGCTGGCCACCAGCCCGGTATCCAGTGACATTGCCACCGTCATGGACTGTTCCGAACCGCTGGCGGACATGAGTCGAAGTCCCCGAGGAAGGAGCGTCGATTTCGGCACCGGTCATGGTGCCATGCACATGGTCGGCCTCCTGATCAACCTCGATCAAGGAGCGCACGGCGGCCGGCAGGTCGACCGGGGCTCCCTCCAGTTGTTCCAACGCCGCATGCGTTCGTTCGAGGGCATCGACGAGCAGCTGATCCTGCGGGTCCAGAGGAACGCCCTTGGCGCGGTAGACCTCAAGCACCCGCATCGCACTGGTCAGCTCCCGTTCCGCCTCCTCAGCACGCGCATCACCAACGACGCCACGAGCAGGCGCGATGACGTCGGTAGGGATGCGTTCAACCGCGGATCCAGTGCCCTTTATGGCTTCATAATCACCAACGGAGGAGCTGGTTGGTGACGTGTCGCTAACCGCTCGGCGCTCGGCTCTGCGGTCGAGGGCAGCGTTCCCGCGGTCGAACAAGAACTTGATGGCGTACCCCAAGCCGACAGCACCAAGCGAAGACAACGACAGAGGATCCATGGAAAGATTACTCCCGGACTATTCACGGACCGATGGTCACATCATCGACCTGGACATCCGAGCACATCCCGTCCACCCATGGACCACCTTCCGAAACCAACCACTCGAACGTCGCAACGAAGCCCTTGCACGTCACCCGATCGGCAGGATTGATCTGGATCGCCCCCCCACATGCACCCCTTGCGGAATTATCCAAAATTAATTCAAAAAAAAATTCAACCAAAAGCAGAAAAGCAAGACAGGTATTTGCGAATTCAGCGCAGGATCCGATTCGGAACCATGTGCCTTCATCTGCTGCGATCTACAGTCCAGCACCTCGATCCCTGAATCCCATCGCAGCGCGTGTTGCGACAACCACGCGTGGCTTGGGCTCCGTACGCGGCGCCCCCGTGGCTTCCTTATATCGCGGGGCAATTTTGTGCACTGCGACGCTTCCTGGATGTCCTGGTACGCAGAACCTGGTCTCGCATCACTTGCGGCAGATGAAGAACGTCGAACCGGTGTCCTTCAAAGACGCTCATGGATTACTTCTGCACTGGGCTCTCGGCGTTGTTGACGCTGCCGCTGGTGACGTCTTCGAGGGTCCAGTCGGGGCCAGAATAGACGATCACCAGCCCGTTCGTGTGGAGGTGATCGGCCAGGGCCGTGTCGTTGCCGCGGGTCACACCTGCGAGACGGGTGCGGAGGGCTTCTAGGAGGTGGTCTTCCCGGACATAGGTGTTCTTCATACCCACTGCAGTTTGGGTGCGGGCGCTGGTATGGCCATGACGACAACGGTAGCCGGGCCGGTTGTGTACCCAGTGCGCGTCGAACCGTCGATCACACACGCCACACACGATCAGCCCCGCCAACCGATACACCCGCGTATCCCCCTCCTTGCTCTTGCGAGCAGCACGCATGCCCTGGATCGACCGGAACGTCGCCTCATCAACCAGGGCGGTGTGTGCGGGCGCGTTCGACACCACCCACTCCCGCTCCTCCATACGTCCCCCGGCACCGCCACCGCGACGAGCAGCACCCGGGTAACGCAGCGTGCCGTGCCGATTCCACACCTGCACCCCGGTGTAGCGCGGATTCTCCAAAATCCCCGCGACTGTTCGCGCAATCCACTCCGTCCCCGAACGATGCGGATTCCGCGCCCGATCAGCACCCGACGGACACGGCACTCCACGTTCGTTGAGTTCCCGGGCGATCCCCGCGACGCTGCGCCCCGCGGCACGCTGCTGGAAGATCCACCGCACCCACGGCGCCGTGACCGGATCCGGCTCCAACCGATGCAACCGACGACCCCACTTCGCGTGAACGCTATTCGGATGCGGGCCCGCATCCACCAGGCGATACCCATACGGCGGCCGCCCACCCAGAAAACGGCCCTGCCTACACACCTGGGCGCGCATCGCCGCCAGCACCCGGTGCCGGGTCCGTAGCACCTCCTGCCGCGACTGCGACCCGAGCAACAGCATCAACGCCTGATGCGCCGGATCACCAAGATCCACCGGACCGCCCGCCTCCGGTAACCACAGCTGCACACCGTGCTCTGCCAAGGCGGCCAGCACGGTCCGGAACTGGTCGCCGTAGAACGCCCGCTCGTACTCACCGATGACCACGGCATCAAAACCACGCTCCGGGCTCTGCGCCGCGGCCAGCAGCGCCGCCGCGTACCGCCGCTTCGACCAGGACCACCGACGCGAGCAACCCACATCGAAATACTCAGCCACGATCACCCCACGACCGGCGATCGTCTCCTCAGCCACCTCGAACTGCCAACTAAACGACGTCTCCAGGTCCTGGAACTCCTTCGTCGACATCCGACCGTAAAAAGCGAACCGCACCAACGCCCCACCGCGACCACTCCCCCGACGCCGCGGCCGACGGCGGCCGGACGTCCCAGCTGGGTCTGTTTCCTTTACCTCGGTCACTGCGCACCCCGCATCCAACACCGCCCGACAAAGCAGTGTTGGAACGCCGGCACACAACGCTTCTGACGCCGGCGCAGCTCAACATGACCCGAATAGCCTCCTGCCCACGCCGAAAGGACCAACGCACCCCGCCAGCCAACAACGCCTCCCCGCGCGGCAAGGCGCGTAGCCTGCAGAAGGCGCACCTGCTACGATTTTGGTGTGATTTCCCCAAACAAGGGAAATTTCACCACCGCGGGGGTTCAAGTCCCCCCTCGGACACGTCGAAATCCCCAGTGCAACACACTGAACTGGGGATTTTCTCGTACCGAGCGCGAGCCTCTCAGACCAGCAACGCTCTGACCTGCATGTTTGATCGTGGGGGTTCAAGTCCCCTCCAACACTCTCACTGTTCACCCCGCCCCACGGCTCGATGGAGACATCAACCTCGCGGACCGGGTGCTTGCGTATCACGGAACGCCTCGGCGACCGCCCTTGCCGTCGTCGTACTCATGCGGGTCGCAGACCCGGCACAGGAAGCGCTCGATCTACGGGGGATCGATTAGGTGCTCGGCCAGCCACTGCGTCCGCGGCGAGCCGTCGGATTCCGGGACGGGTGACCATCGCGGTGCCCGGGACGGTCACCAGGTCGCTGTGCTAGATCTCCTGGTTGGAGAAGCCAGTGAGCGGGTAGTGCGAGCGTAACCGCACCTGGTTGCGCAGCGGCGACCGCATGGTCCTCCGGATCGACTCGTAGTCCTGCAGCGTTGTCATCGTCCTCGGTGCCTTCCATGATGCGGTCGAACTGGTTCGACGGCAGTGACTGCTTGTCGTCCCCGGCTACTACGAGGCGCTCACCGCACTTTCTCACTAGTGTCCATGAGGACGTCCGCTTGACTCGAACGGCCGAACTTCACGCGAACTAGTTGAGGACCGTCCTTCGTGATCTCCATGCTGGGCTGCTGTCAGCTTATGTCTTGGCGGTGCGGAGGGGGACGTGTGGCAGGTCGTCGAATCGGTGGCGCTGGCGGAGGCTCGGATCCAGCTCCGCGCAAGGGAAATGCCGGAAGCCTCGTCGTTGCCGGCACGCTCGCCTTCGCACTCGCGTCGGGCAGCGGTGCGATCGGTGCAGGCTTGTCCGTCACGGCGGAGTCTGCAGCAGGTGAATCGGCCGTGAGTGAATCCGCGAATACGATGGTGCGGAACACCACGTCACGAAATCTCAAGGCGCACAAGACAGATGCCAAGCGGTCGGTTCGGCAGGGACGGGCAGACGACGCCTGGCAGCGGATGGGATTGCGCAGGTTGCGGCAGTCCCGCAAGATTCCAGCCGCCGATTGCGTTGCGCACTCGTTCGGGGAAGTCCGTGAGTTCCTGGTCCGCACTCCGTGCAAGTCGCTGGACAGGATCGTCTTCGTCGTCGGCGACGATCAGGGCAACGCGGCTGTCGTTTCTGTGGCGTGGGTCGAGTTCCGCAACCGCAGTACTGCCTGGAAGTTCCAGCGTCTGGAGGACCGCCACGGCACCGGCGACATCAGGCCGTTGGGCAGTTCTCTTCTCGGCATGCACGATATCGAGTTCACCGGCCACCACTACAACGCAGAGCCGAGGGGAACCACGCTCACGATCGCAGAAGCGGAAACGATCTCCGGCACCTACAGTGCCGACGACCTCGACACCATCACCGAAGTCGCCGCACTGCTCCCTCGCCCGTGACCGGGTGAAGGCGTGTTCTAGTGCCCGCGCCGGAAACTCTGAAGTTGTCGGGAGGTGTGTATGCATGGGCGCTGATATACCGGGCGAGGAACGGAGCGACTGGGGGTGGACAAAAATCTGATAACCGTCCGGGATCACGGGACGCCGCCGACTGCGCCCCGGGACCCCGAGATCGAACGGCTCTCGAAGGCCTTGAACCTTTCGCTGATCTCGTCGTGGTCAGGGTGCACGCGGGCAGGGCCGCCAGGACCTCGGAGACGATCAACGGTCGCGTTAGCCCTACTTCTGGCTCCCGGATTGCGGATTCCGATCACGAGGAGGCGTTGAGGTACCGCTGTGGCTGTCGAAATCTTCGAGGATGTCGTCTGCCCTCCCCCGAGCCGCCTGTGCTTCTGCAGGGCGACCGCTCGCGTCGAGGGCTTCACCCAGATCGTGGAGCGTTTTGGCTTCTTGCCATAGATTGCCGATTTCCCGATGAGATCGCACGGCGTCTTGAAGTGCTCGGATTGCCTCAGTGAGCTGTTCGAGTCGCAGGTAGGTTCGACCGAGGTCCGCCAGAATTGTTCCTTCACCCCAAGGGTCGTCGATCGTTCGGTAAATCTCCAGTGCCTCGCGTAGGTGTTCGACAGCTTGGCCTAGGTTGCCGATGTCACGGTGCACTCTTCCAAGGCCGCGGTAAGTCATGGCAGTTCCCCATCGATCTTTGAGGCGCGACCAGATCTGGATTGCCTGATCGAGGTGCTCCAGCGCGTCGTTGTATTTTTTGGTGCTCCAATCGACGTCACCCAGGCAGCTGAGGGCGAGGGCCTCACCATAGGGATCGTCGAGTCGTTGTGACATGTGCAGTGCCCCGGTGAAGTGCTGGCGGGCGTCTGCAAAGCTCCTGAAGCTCGTGTAGGCGACACCGAGACTGTTGCTGATCCAGGCGAGCCCACGGGCGTCGTTGTCCTTCTGAGATGCCGAGAGGGCGACTTGGTGGCTGTTGATCCAGTCGTTCCAGATCTTCCGCAGGTGGTAGTAGGGGCGGTTCGAAGCCGCGATCTTCCACGCGAGCCGATTTTCACCTTCTTGCGCTGCTTGTTGGACTGCGGCGAGGAGGTTCGCACGCTCGGTCTCATACCAGTTGAGCGCCTCCGCGTGGGTGGAGATCGGGGCTGTCGTGTATTGGGTTCGCTCGCCGCTGTCGATCTGGACGTGGCGACGGGCTGGGCCGAATAGCCGGGCTGCCTGGTCTGCGTGATGCAGATACCACGTGAGTAGTCGGCGAACTGCGTCCTGTCGCTCGTGACGCGGCTCTTCGGCATTGGCACGCTCATTGGCATATGCCCGGACAAGATCGTGGAACTGGTATCGCTTGCCGTACGGCTCCTCGAGGAGGTGGGCGTTGACCAGGTACTCAAGGCTCTTGCGAGCTTCGCTTTCGGTGACGCCGGTGAGGGCCGCTGCCGCGCTGATGCTGATGTCCATGCCGTCATGGAGCCCTAGTCGGCGGAACATTCGTTGGGCCGCAACGGGGAGCGCGTTGTAGGACCAGCTGAAAACAACACGCACCGTCGAAGCATCGTCTTCATCAACGGTGAAGGTCTCCATCCGATTGCTTTCGGAAGCGAGTTCCTCGGCCAGATCAGACAAGGAGCGCTGCGGGTGTGCTGCGGCCCGGTCAGCCGCGATCCTCAGCGCTAGGGGCAGACTGGCGCAATGGTCGATGAGAGCCTCCGCTCCGGCGAGATCATCCTCGACCTGAGAAGAGCCCAGAATTCGTCGCAGCAGGTCGAGCGCGGCATCGCGGTCGAGCACGTCGAGTTCGATGCGGTGTACGTCATCTCGCGTGACAAGACCGGACAGCTTGCTGCGACTGGTGATCACGACCGCGCACCGACCCGAGCCCGGCAGCAGAGGCCGCACCTGCGCGGCGGTGCGGGCGTTGTCCAGGACAATCACCATGCACCGGTCACTGAGTATCGAGCGGTACAGAGCTGCTCTACTGTCAAGATCGAGCGAGATCCGTTCGGCTGGCACGTCAAGGGCTCGCAGGAAGCTATCGAGCACGTGCTCTGGCCGTAGTGGTGATTCAGCGTCATAACCTCGCAAGTTGACGTACAGGTTTCCATCTGGAAACCGTTCACGGACCGAATCGGCCCAATGCACGGCAAGCGTGGTCTTACCGACGCCAGCCATCCCGGAGATGAGCACGACCGGCAACTTCGTGGCTTCGAAGTTGCCGACAAGCAGTCCGTCGAGCGCACCGGCTTCCGCGCGGCGACCACAGAAGTGTCTGGTCCGCGCGGGTATCTGGCTTGGAGCCGGCCACCGGCCAGATCGCGAGTGAAAATGGATGCCCCCACTGATGTGGCGGGCCTGCACGACATCACGGGCGGTGCCTGACAACGAGTTCCGAGCCTCCACCAGTATCGCCCCGATTCACGTTACGTCTTGCGCCAGTCACCCGGCACGGACGACTGGTGGTCGAGCCCTCATCGCGAGGACTCCCTGCCAAGGTAGGCACAAGGCCTGTCGGGCTTCAGGTGATCCTTGACGTTTTGGCTTCAATTGATCCTTGACGTCGGATCTTGGCAGGTTAGTGGTTTTGTGCGCGTTTGTGGGTGATTTCGAGGGTGGTGGTGCGGGGGACGGTGATCAGTAGGTTCGGGCCGTCGTGGACGTGGATGTGCTGGTCGTCGATGGTGGCGGTGACGAGTTTGCGGGCGTGGTTGCGGCCGATCTGGATGCGTTGGCGGGCGATCATGACACCGCCGCTGCTGGACACGATCCGTTCGACCGTGACCGGTCCGGTCGGTGGGGGTGTGGGTGGGGGTCCGCCGGGCCGGGCGCCGTGTAGGTAGGCCACCGCCCTGGTGGTCAACGGGGTGGGCATCGAGCGCAGCAGGGTCCGTTCGGTGGCGTCGAGCACCGTCATGGTGGTGGTCTCGAACCGCAGCACGACCCGTCGGCCGGCCAGTGGGAAGCCGACGCTGACCGCTTTGTTGGCCAGGCCGACGCAGCCGGCCGCGTTCACGGTCCGTTCGACCTCGATGACGGTGCCGGCCGGTTGCGCGGCGGTGGGAGCCTCGTCGTGGACCTGGCGGGCTTTGCCGCTGTGCACCAGGGCGTGCAGGTCGGAGGCGGCCAGTTTCGAGCCCACGGTCTTGATCAGGACACCGGCCAGCAGCACCCGCAGGTGGGTGGTGGAGATCCGCAGAGTGACCGGTGTCCCGGCCCGGTCGGGGCCGAGCCAGAGCTGCCTGCCCCGCACCGACATGTTGCCCGAGGCGGGCACGACGGTGTCCATCTCGATGGTGATCGGCGCGGCGGCCGGGGAAGGCCCCATTTCCTTCAAGCGCAACAGGTTCGCCGGCATGGTCGCGATCGTCGGGGCTGGCTCCGGTTCGACGAGTGGGTCAGGCGTCTGGCCGTTGATGACGTCGAGTTCGGCGGGCAGCACCAGCGGCAGGACCGCGGCTTGTTGTTCTGGTTCGCTGTCGGTGCTGGCGAACCGGTCGATCGGGCAGGCCATGTTCAGGGCTTGATGCGGGCGGTCGATGTTGTAGTCGGTGACCCAGGTGTCGATCACTGCTTGGGCGTGGGTGATCGAGTCGAACGGGTCGTGGTGGTCGAGTAGTTCTCGCCGCAGGCTGCCGTGGAATCGTTCGATCTTGCCGGTGGTGGTGGGTGAGCGGACCTGGGTCAGCCGGTGGGTGATGCCGTTGTCCCGGCAGATCCGGTCGAAGAGCACCTCTCCTGCGCGTGGCCCGCCGAACTTGCCGGTGAACTGTTTTCCGTTGTCGGTCAACACTTCCCCGGGAACGCCGTAGCGTTTCAGGGCGTGCGCGAACGCGGTCGACACCGCGCGGCCGGTGGCCCGGGCGACCACGTCACAACAGACGATGAACCGGGAGTGGTCGTCGATACCGGTCACCACCTTGGCTTCGGTGCCATCGGCCAGGAACACGCCGCCGACGATGTCCATCTGCCACAACTGCATCGGCACGGGCCGTTCCCAGCGCCGGTAATCGCCGCGTTTGCGTTTCCGGGTGGTGTGTTCCAGCAGACCCACCCGAATCAGCACCCGGTAGACCGTGGACCGCGACGGCATCGGGGTGACCTCACGGCGCTCCAGCTCGTGCACCAGCCGCCTCGGTCCCCAACCGGGATGAGTGCGCCGCAGCTCGCAGATCAACGCCTCGATCTGCCCGTCGACCTGACGCGGACAGCACCGGGGCCGGTGGGAACGGTCCGCCAGAGCGGCCAGCCCGCCCTCCCGATAACGCTTCACCCAGGTGTGCACCGACTGCCGCGAGACCCGATATCGGCTCGCGACCTCGGTGACCGGAATACCTGCCAGAACTTCCATCACGGCGTGATACCGCTGCTCAACCACACTCAGCTCCACCAGCATCAAGCCCAGGCCCTCCACCCCGAACGGCGACGTTCGGGTGATCAAACCTGTGACCAGCGGTGTCAAGCATCAGGTGAAGCCAGCGTGTCAAGCATCAGTCGAACCACGACAAGTAGGCACAAGGCCTTTGTGCTGAAACAGGCTATGTGGGTTCTCAAGCTGCTGGCTGGCTGTCAACGGCATCCTCCAGTTGGAGTTCGTGCTCAGCCTGAGATGGAACGCTTCCTGCGTGCACATCGTCCCGCGCGCTCGCGGCCCCTCCTACTTCTCGCGCCGCCGACGCTGGCGGGCGGCGCAGTGAGCGTTGCTTACCCGGTTGAGGCGTCGCGGGCTGCGCATATCAAGGGGTTCGCCGACTCTGGAAATCGTGCTGCTGCGAATCGGGCCTGACGTGCCTAGGCCAAGCGCTGGTAGGCGGCCTTCGTTTTAGGTACTCAGAACACCGGGGTTGTTGTCGGCATCGGGCAAGGTCTTGGCGCGTGGTTTCGGTCTTTGGGTGGGTCGGTCCTAATACCCGTACTTGTTCCATCAAAAGCTGCTCCAGAGTGGTAACCGCTCCAACGCTGTCTCCAGAGCGGGCCAGCCAGTGTGCGATGTCTTGGCGAGTACTCATCGTGTGGTCAGTCCCGAGAACTCGTTGCCGGTCCACCAGCAGTTCGCCCAGCATGTTGGCCGCCCCTGCCGGGTCTCCACTCTCACCCCGCCAATGCGCGATGTTGTAGCGGTTGGAAAGCGTGTGCGGATGGTCGGGGCCCTGCACACACAGGCGATCCACCAGCAGTTCCTCAAGTGCACTGATGGCCCCTGCCGGGTCTCCGCTCTCACCTCGCCAGTGGGCTAGGTTGTTGCGGGCGACCAACGTATCGGGATGCTCCGGACCGAGTACGCGCAAGTAGTGCTCCAGCAATTCCTTCTCGGCGATGAGCGCCCCTTTCGGGTCTCCGCCACGCCCCCGCCAATGAGCGATATTGCCGAGCGTCGCCAGCGTATCGCGGTTATCATGCCCCAACACCCGCATCTGATCGGTGAGCACTTCTTCCAGCCCACGCACCGCTCCCGCAGGATCCCCAGCCTCACCGCGCCAGAATGCGATATTGCTGCGGGTGGCCAGCGTGTCGCGGTGGTCGGGGCCCAACACACGCATGCGGTCGGCCAATAGCCGATTCAAGGCGGCGTCTCTGTCGTCGGAGCTCCGGGTGATGCTCTGCGAGTTGGCGAGGCTGCTGCGGGTGGCCAAGGTGTCCGGGTGATCGGCGCCCAGCACGCGCATGCGGTCCACGAGCAACTGCTCCAGCGCATGAACCAATCCAGCGGTGTTCCCAGCCATACCCTGCCACAGGATGAACCGGTGACGTGTGGTCAGCGTGTCAGGGTGATCTGGCCCCAACACCCTGGCTTGGTCAGACATGACCTGCTCGAGACCAGCGACGGCTGCGACTAGGTCTCCGGTCTCACCGCGCCAATGGGCCGCGTTGCCGCGAGCAGTGAGAGTGTCAGGGTGCTCCGGCCCCAGACGTTCCACAGCGGGGGTGTGCAGCTGCTCGAAGTAGTCGGCCGCTGCTGCAGGGAGTCCGGTGTCGCCGAGGCTTTTTCCGGCACGGAAGAACACCTGATGTACTTGCCGCTGCCACAGGTGCGTTTCGGCAACATGCCAGAGGGCGTCAGTATTGGCGCGAAGTACCTGTCCGAGGACACCGTCTCGTTCGATGATCGGCCAAGCCTGCTGCAAGGCATCGGCGGCAACGCGGGCCGCCCACGCTAGATGGCTTGCACGCATCTGGTCTCGGGTGGCGCGCTGGACGAGGGCGTGGACGCGGACGCTGCGATGGGCGCTGGCCGGATCGACGGTAACGAGGTTGAGCCGGTGTAGGCAGTGCACCGCGTCCCATGCGTCCTCGGCATCGACCTCAACGTTCGCCTTGGCGAGGTAGGACAGCGCTGCTGGGGTGGTCAGCACCGTCGCCGGGATGCCGTTGGGATCCAGCACCGCAAGGAACTCGAGCAAGGGGCGGGCAAGGCCCGCCGGCGCGAGCTGGTCGGCGACTTCGACCGATAGCGACCAGGTGGCGGCGACGGTGGCGCGGTGGTCATCTGGCAGGCCGCTTGGTTCTGGCACCAAGTCCGCGAGTTGCCTGCGTCGGTTCGAAAACCGGTGCCCGTATTCAGAGCAGGTGAGATTGCGATCGACTAGGTAGGCAGCCGCTTGCGCCAATGCGAGCGGAAGGTGGTCGAGGACACCGGCCAGCTCGCGGACACCCTCAGCCAGATGTGAATGGTCGGCAAGTTTCGCGTGCAGGTATGCGACGGCCTCCGCTGGGGTGAACAGGCCAACCTCCACCAACTGGCGACGGTGGCCAGAAAGCGCTGCGTCGCGGCGACGGGTCGTGACCAGAGTCCGCCCTGCCGGGGTTTGCGGTGGCCAAAGATCGCGCAGCTCGACAGGATCTGGTAGGTCGTCCAGAACGATTAGCCACCTGCGTGATGTTTCCGCCAACCACGCCAGGAATCGCCGTGCGTCCTGCTCCACAGCACGATCGACAGCATTCGCAGTTTCGGCGATTTCCGCCCGGGCAGCGGCGTAACCAGAGACGATCGCCTCGCGCGACTCAGCACTGATCCAAACAAGGAGATCGACTTTCTTGTGCGTCCAACATTGTTCGGCGTACGCAGCAGCAAGCTGGGTCTTGCCCACTCCGCCTAGCCCGGAAAGCACATGAGTCAGGATGGCTGTGCCGCCAGCGCCAACGGCATCGGCCAGCACAGCACTGAGGTCGCGTTCCTGATAGCAATCTGCCCGCAGGGGTACTACGCCGACCCGTCGTGGCCATGCCCCCGGCGAGGACATCTGGCTCGAGGCGGGACATCGATTCGTTGCCGAATAGTGAAGGTGAATACCTCCACTGACGTCGCGGGCCTGGACGACATCGCGGGCGGTCCCTGACAAGGAGTTCTGGGTCTCCAACTGCCCGCCTCCACGATCACGTCACGGCGCGCCAGCCATCCGTAGTGGGACCGACTGCGCCTCGTGCAAACTTCCTACTCCTATCGAGGTTGGCATAGAACCGTGTTCGGTGGAGCGGGTTCTGCGCAGCCTGAGCAAAGGGCCCAGGCCTTTTCGGCACACCCGAGATGAGCCGTCCCGACCAGAGCTACTGACTGAACTAGCAGGTCATCGACCTTTCCCGCCTGTCCGTCCGTCTGTCCCAGCAACAGCCACTCTGGGACAGACGGGACGACCCATCAAACTTCGGGACGCCGACGGAATCAGGCCACGTCAGGCAGCTGGAGACGGGTGGATAGTGTGCAAGTCCCCCTCAGACACGTGGAGGTTCAAGTCCCTAGGGACTTGAACCTTTTCTATTTGCGCTCCGGCCGGAGGCGGACGAGGCGGACAGCGGTCGTCCTTGGCGACCTCCTGCCCACATCGTTATCAGGAGCGCCTGTGACCTCGGCGTTCCCGCGCCAGTTGCGCGATCCGGTCAGCCGCGACATCGGGATCTTCGTGCTCCCACACCCGCACGACCAACCAGCCCGCCGCTGTCAACTCGGCATCCGCATCCCGATCACGCAGCACCACGCCCTCCAACTTGCGCCGCCACCAGTCCCGGTTGCTCCTCGGAAGATGAGCGTGCACCGGGCACGAGTGCCAGAAGCAACCGTCCACGAACACCGCGATGCGCACTCCGCGGAGGAAGATGTCAACCCGTCGGCGTCTGTTCGTCCCCCGCGGCGAGACATCGACGAGGAACCTCAAACCCCGCCGGTGAAGCGCCCGTCGCAGCTTCAACTCGGGCTGCGTACCCCGACGCCCGTCTTGCGCATCACCTTCGCCGTCGCAGGTGACGTAGCCGGCGGCGTAGGTCCCGGATCGACGTACTGGTAGGTGCTCATACCCCAGGCCGGAGGTCGGTGTCCGGAACAACTCCGACGATCTCGATCGGCATCGATCTCGATTAACAGATCTTCACAGCACGTAGCGCGGTATCGCATACCGACTCGCAGTCGCTTCACCAATCTGCGTCACCACCCCAACCAGCTCGCGCATACGTGGTCGAACCGCGGAGTGACCTGGGACTCGAGATTCAGACCACTGACCTGGTCGTCATCGAAAGCTCAGCACGTCAGATCTCGTAGCGGGCCCGATGCACGAGGGTTGGACCGAGGGAACTCTTGATGAGAGTGACCTGCTGGCGCCGTAGCTTGCGGCCTGCACTCCATGCACAGGACGTTGACTCCACTCGGGTTGCCTTCGAGATTCGCGCCACCCGCTCAGATCAATATTGATCGCAGTGCGCAAGATCGTCTGCGGACTCGGCTTGCCGAACACGGCGCTTCCAGAACCACCGCGTGGGCAATTACGACCGACGGCGGATAGGCGCCCGTGGCCAGCCGCTTTACTCTGCCAACCAGGACCAACCTGGTGCAGCCGCTGATTGGGGCGCTGTGATCACGGCTGGAGACTTCAGCTCGCTGGTGGCACTCCGCGCGAAACAGGGCGAGTTCACCGCTCTCTGCGAGTGGGACCGAGCGGAGCAGATCCAACTGGTGCAGCCGTTGCTGGTGCTGGAGCCCGCCTCGTCGCCGGGGAACCAGCTCGACAAGGTCGAAGAAGTCGCACGAAAGCTCCACGAACGTGGTCGGCACCTGATGATCGATGCATCGGATGTTGCCCACCTGCCCAGCTTCGGCGGCGGGGCAGCTGGCGCGTTCGGTGAACTAGCGGATCGGCTGGACGGCCCTGCTGATCTTTTCGACGACTACCCGGTGCCATTCGAGCCTGTGATTCGAAGCGATGCGAGCACCAACGAAATTTCCGCATGCAGGAATCTTTGCGACGAGCTGGGGCTTGGCTGTGCTATTCGCATACGGCCAGCCGAGGACACAGGGGAGAGCCTGAACGAACTCCTCGAACAGCTCCGCCTCGCCAACGCCGACCTCGACCTCATCCTCGATCTCCAGTACGTCCCGGAGATCACTCCCCAACTCGCGGAGCGGGCCGTCGACGCACTGCGGAGGATCGCCAAAGCCGGGCCGTTCCGCTCGATGACGCTGCTGAGCGGCTCCGTCCCGCGCACGCTCGATCGGACCTCCACCTGGGAACAACCTCGCGCCGAGGAGGTGCTGTGGCGGCTCCTGGACGAGGAGACCTCGGTCGACCTCCGGCTCGGCGACTACGGCGTTGTTCACCCGCGGCCGGGCGGCGGCTTCCGAAGCAAGCACGTCAATCTGAAGTACTCCTGCAGCGGCCGCTGGATGTACTCGCGGGAGCCCCTGGAAGAGGCGGTGGATGAGGTCGCGGCCGAGTCGGCGCGCCTCCACGCTCCGGGCGATTTGCCGCGAACTCGTGCACTCCGTCCACTTCGCAGGACCGGGGTTCTCCTGGGGCGACGAAGAGATCTCCGCCGCCTTCGTCGACCAGGCTTCGGCGTGGGGCGCGGCAAGCCGTCCGGTGGCTCTGGAGACTTCCCACCACTTCGCCTACCTCGCCGCTCGGACCGCGTCATGAACGTGCAACCGGCCCCAAGTCCGACAGGGATCTCGAATCACGCCACGCTGAGAATCAAGCTCGAGGCAGACTTTCACCCAGAAGCTGCGCACATGATCAGCGTTTCGGGTCGCACGATCACCGCAGAGCGTTAAGATCACCTTCGCAAATCGTCACGATCGGGTGATCTTGCTGGGGGATCGTTTGCGGCACATTCGCGGCAGCGCTGCCAACTTGCTCAAGCAAGCCGAGGAGGGCCGGCTGCTGAAGAAGCTCGCCGCCGCGGTCGGTGGGAAGTACGACCTGCAAGCCAACCACGGCGAAGTCGGCGCGTGGCGCAACAGCCTGCCGGTGCTCCTCGAACTGCTCTGCGTCGCTGGACTCAGCCACGTCGAGGTGCTCCTCGAACACCGGCTCCCCTACAGCCCGAAGCGGGTCGACGCACTGCTGTGCGGCCGCCACCCAGACTCGGGCGAGGTGTCCTACGTGTTGGTCGAGTTGAAGCAGTGGAGCAGCGCCGAGGCGGTGGGCAACGGGCTGGTCAAAGCGGCAGGGGTCAGGAACCTCCAGCTGCCGCCCGTCGCGCAGGTCCGCCGCTACTGCCAGCATCTGCTCGACTTCACGCCTTCCCTAGCTCGGAGGGCGGAACCGGTGAGGGCGATCGCCTATCTCCACAACGCCCTCTTCAGGGACATTAACGACCTGTACAACTACGAGTCGCACGGCTTGGTTCAGCTCTATGCAGCAGACCAACGCGAAGGCCTGATCGCGCATCTGCGGTCATTGCTAGATCCTGACCCGGATTCGCGCGCAGACGCCCAGCAGGCCGCCGATGATCTGCTGGCGGCGGAACGGGCGCCCGCAAGGACGTTGCTGAAGACTGCGGCGGACTCCTTCGAGCAGCGCGACGATTTCGTACTCCTCGACGAGCAGCAGGTTGCCTTCAACCTCGTGATGGACGCCGTCCTGCTGGCCGAGCGCGCCGGCGACCGCTGGACCTCGGAAGGCAAGACCGTGATCATCGTCCGCGGCGGTCCCGGCTCGGGGAAGAGCGCACTCGCGATGACCCTGCTCACAAAGCTCGCCCGGCACGGCAAGCGGATCCTCCACGCCACCGGCTCCAAAGCGTTCACCGAAACGCTGTGGGAACGAGTCGCCCGGGGTGATCAGCGCATCAGCAAGATGTTCGGCTACTTCAACACCATCTCCGGACGCAAGAACGAACTCGATGTCCTGGTGTGCGACGAATCCCACCGCATCCGCGGCGGACACCCGGAAAGACGTGCCCTACCGGAGTACGAACGGCGACAGATCAACTCTCTGATCGATGCGGCGAAGGTACCGGTCTTCCTGCTCGACGAGCACCAGGTCGTGCGCCCGGACGAACGGGGAACTCCGGGCAACATCAAGGCAGCCGCAGAAGAACGCGGGTACGAGGTCCAACTCGTCGATCTCGAGGGCCAGTTCCGATGCGGTGGCTCGAAGTTGTTCGACGAGTGGGTCGTGCGCCTGCTCGGACTATCCGACGAGAGACCGATCGGCTGGTCCGATCTGGTGGCGAGCACCCGCGACGAGTACGTGGTGCACGCCGCGCCGGACGCGAACTCCCTGGAGCAGTGGCTGCTCCAACGGTCCTCGATGTTCGGCGGATCAGCGAGGATCTCGGCCGGCTACTGCTGGGACTGGAACCCACCAGAACGCCTCGACGGGAAGTTGGTGCTAGCCGCTGACATCGACATCAACGGATGGCACCGCCCGTGGAACACGCCTCCCGGCGACTCTGTGCCCGATGCACCACCCGCCTCGCTGTGGGCGTCGGACCCTCGCGGCTTCGGCCAGGTCGGCTGCGTCTACACGGCCAGGGATTCGAATACGACTGGGCCGGAGTCATCTTCGGCGAAGACCTGGTGATCCGCGATGGCGCCTGGCGAGCACAGCAGGACAAGACCAAAGACCCGAAGCTGAAGCCCACCTCCGCCCTGTTCTTCGACCGATTGGTCCGCAACATCTACAAGGTCCTGTTGACCAGGGGGATGCAGGGAGTCTGCCTGCACTCCAAAGATCCCGAGACCAACGAGTTCCTGCAGCACTTCGCGCGCTAGCGCAGACCCGCAACGAGGGAGACCGCTTTTGACCAACGTGCTGATCCAACCTTGCGCGAGCCCTGTCGCACGGCGCAACTGGCGAAAGACCATCAGCGAGGCGATTCCTTTCAGCAAGGCCCCGTACGCAGCCGCGTTGACCACAGCCGAGCTCGACAGGCTGACCGAGTTGCATAGTCGTGGCGCGGTGATGTTCTGGGGACGTACCGGCTTCCACGACAAGACGATGTCTTCGGTCCGAACCGGCGACGTCGTGCTGTTCACCTGGAAGAACCACATCAGGGCAATCGGGACTGTGGGCGCGAGCTTCCGGAACCCGGAGTTCGGCGACCTGCTCTGGCGCGAGCCCGGTGACGAGGAACGCTTCCCCAACGTGTTCAGCCTGCTGGACGTAGCCGATGCGGAGCTCCACTACAGCGTGCTGTGGAACGTGCGGGGCATCAAACACGGGGACATCTTCCGCCAGGGGCGAGTGATCACAGACCTGCGGCTGGCCGATGACGTCCTCGAAGCCATCGGCGTTCAGACCGCCGAGGCCGAAGACTTCGAGACGAAGCTCAGGAAGGCCGTTGACGAAAGCCTGAAGAGCAATGTGACGCTCAAGCTCGAGCGGATGCTCAAGGAACGGACGGAGTACCAGGCGCCTGGCCGCGCGGTGCAGGTCAACCGCACGGAAGCCAGGCTCGTGCAGGAGTACGACAAGGCTCACCCGGACATCAACTTCGAGCGGGTCAGATCCTCGGCCGGGATCACCGACCTCCAGACCCCCGGCGGCAAAGGAACCGAGCTCATCGAGGCGAAGGGGGACAACACCCGCCGGAGGGTTCGCGAGGCCGTCGCCCAGCTCCTGCAGTACGCGCCGGAGAACGAGCACGAGGTGGATCGGCTGACCGCGTTGTTCCCCGCCCTACCCAACGAGGACGACATCCGGTATCTGCACCGCCTGGGCATCGACTGCGTCTACCGCACCGGACCACTGCTATTCGAACGACAGCCCGCGCCGGACACCCACCGCCAGTACATGCGCCGGGTCTGGAACGACCAGCTCGACGATTGATCCTGGTCAGGACGTCGGTGGGAAGCGGGTCTCGTTGCGCTCGATCTTCGCATTGGCGGCCTCGATCAGATCGATCCCGCACACGTCGGTCAGCCGGACCAGGTAGAGCAGCACGTCGGCTGCCTCGTCCGCGAGCCGCTCCTTGAGGGAGCCCTCTGCCAGAGCTGCCTCGGTCCCGTCGTCATCGAGCCACTGCAACTCCGCGATCAGCTCACCGGCCTCGCCGTTGAGCGCCATCGCGAGGTTCTTCGGCGTGTGGTACTGCTCCCAATCCCGAGCCGCAGCGAACGCGCGCAAACGGGAGCGGAGGTCCGCAACGCTGTCCATGCCCCCACACTATCCATCGACTACGCTTCCGATCCCACCCACACCTCGTCTTGAGCCTGCGCAGCATCAATCCCCCGCGTCTAGGACTGCGGCACCGTTGTGCAACGTAGCAGAAACGCGCGCAGAAATGATCGCCAGGAGCATGACCACAGCGGAGATCCAGGCCCGAGTGGTCATCTCACACTTCGACGAGCCCTACAGTGCTTTCACGAACCGAACCGGCCTACCCAGCAGCTCCCGCGCGCCGTCGAGGTCCGCCAAGCGGCCGGCGAGGGTCCCGGTGGCAAGGTCGTGCGGCAGCGCCTCGCTGAACTTCAGGCCCTTCAGCGCCCGTTCGTCCACCTCGGGCAGACAGAGCCTCTGCTCGGCGCCGACAACCCCAGCCCGCCACAGCTCGCGGCTCAGGTCGGCCCGCAGCCGCAGCGATACGTCATCGAAACGGGCGTTCTCGTCGGTGAGTCCCGTCAGCGTCGCGGCGAGGGTCGCGTTGGCGCGGAACCCTCCCCAGGTCCACCACCGCACGTCGTCGCCGTCCTGCGTGATTGCTGTGCCGTCCGCGGTCACCGCGCTGTTGCGCTCTTCGCGCACCTCCGCCAGCTCCCGCTGAGCGCGCTGCGTCAGCGCAACCGGCGGATCCGCTCCGAGCAGCACGTCTCGCGCAGCCTGTGCCAGGTCGAACCCCACTCCCGCAGCACCGGGCGTGAGCCACCTGGCTCGTCCGCCTCCCGATGCGGGTTCGACGTAGCAGCGACGGCGCTTCCAGTCGATCCAGGTGACCTTCCAGCTGCGCCCGCCGAGCAGCAGCCTCCGCGGTCCGTCAACTTTCTCGGTCAGCAGAGCGGGGTCGGTGTGCCCGATTTCCCGTCGTCCTTCCAAAACCGCGAACTGGGGTGGTGCCGTGAACACGGCGGTCATGTCCATGAAGTGGCGACGTCCGAAGTGGCGCTCGGCTTCGGGACCGATGAACAGCAACTGGCCGTCTCGTTCGAGGAAGCCTTCCTGGAGCAGGTAACCGAGAACCACCTCGGCGCTGCGGTCGAACGGGGCGAGCCCGTTCCAGGCTTGGGACCAGAGTGCGCCGCCGATGGTGTTCTCCTGCAGGCACAGCGCCAAGAGCTGCTGGGCGACTATGTGCCGAGGCTCGGGTGGTGCGGTGACGCCTTCTACATATCCACGCCCCCAGAGGACCAGCAACGCCGCGGACCACAGCAGTGCATCTTTGCGCAGCGCGAGGAACAAGCAGTTGCGGTTGCTGCCGGGGCGTCGCCCGCTCCGGCCCAGTCGTTGCAGGAACGATGCGACGGTGGTGGGTGCGTTGATCTGGATGACGCGATCGAGGTCGCCGACGTCGATGCCGAGTTCGAGGGTTGAAGTGGAGACGATGACGCAGTCGCGGGCGTCTGCGAAGGCCTGCTCCGCCTGGCGTCGGTCATCGAGTGATAGCGAGGCGTGCGAGAGGAAGGTCGTAACGCCCTTCGCTCGCAGGGTTGCGCCCAGTTCTTCGACGAGTTGCCGGGAGTCGCAGAACACCAGGCGCTTCTCACCGCGGTGAAGGGTGGAGATCACGGTCGCCGCGTTGTCGACGGAGCCGACGTAGTCCAGCTCGATGTCCCCAGCTGGTACACCCCGCGACGGCTCACCGAAACCAGGTGCGACGACCGTGCCACGTCGGCGCTCTCTTCCGGAGCCCTGCAGCCAATGGAGCAGGTCGTCGGGGTTGCCGACGGTCGCCGACAGCCCGATGCGCTGGATGGGCATCCCGGTGATGCGGGTGAGTCGTTCGAGCACGGCCAGCAGGTGCCATCCTCGATCGTCACCTGCGAAGGCGTGGACCTCGTCGACTACGATCGTGCGGACGTCGCCGAGCAGCCGGCCGTGGTCGACCTTCGTGCTGACCAGCATCGCTTCGAGCGATTCCGGGGTCGTCAGCAGGATGTCGGGTGGGTCGCGCAGGATGCGTTGCCGGGCCGGTCCGGTGATGTCGCCATGCCAAATACCGGCACGGCGACCGAGCCACGACGTGTACTGCTCGAGTCGCTGCTGGAGGTTGTTCAGCAGGGCTTTCAGCGGGCACACGTACAGCACCGAAAGTCCTTGCCACCTCTGCTCTTCCATAGTGCTGAGCAGCGGGAAGCAAGCGGCTTCGGTTTTGCCTCCGGCGGTGGGTGCGAGCAGCAGCGCGTCGTCGCCGTCGAGAACCGGGTCGATGGCTTGCTGCTGCAACGGGCGCAAGCTCCGCCAGCCCAAGGTGTTGACGATGTGGTGCGCCAGCGCGGGGTGCAACCGGGCCAGCGGCCGGCTCACGGCAGGTCCAGATCGACGTCGTCGGCGCTGGTGGCGGCGTTGCGTTCGACGTCGGTCAGCTCTCCGCTGGCCAGCGTCAGCTCGTAGTGCCGTCGCGGGTCGAACTCGTCGAACTCGTCGACCCGGTCCAGGATGTCTGCGACGAGTTTTCGCAGGAAGATCCGCGGTGCCACACCCACTCGCCCGCCGAGTTCACCGGTCAGCGCATGGGCGAGGGTGTCGACGTAAGCGTCGTCGACCAGCCTCTTCACCCGCTCGGGGTTGTGGGCGCTGCCGACGTACAGGTCGCGGACCTTGCGCCCCAAATCCGCCAGCAACTCCAGGTCGAAGCCGGGCAGCCGCAGCTGCACGGCGCGTGGGGAGTCGAAGCGGGCATCGGTGGTGAAATCGGTGGCCAGGCGTTGGGCGAGAGGAGGGAGC
Source organism: Saccharopolyspora sp. NPDC050642 (assembly GCF_040654735.1). Classification (NCBI taxonomy): domain Bacteria; kingdom Bacillati; phylum Actinomycetota; class Actinomycetes; order Pseudonocardiales; family Pseudonocardiaceae; genus Saccharopolyspora; species Saccharopolyspora sp. NPDC050642. The sequence continues at coordinate 397,936 of NZ_JBFAIN010000003.1, forward strand.
CGCTGCACGCCTTGCCGCCCGTCGAAGAACGCCGGTGTTCCGGTCAGGACGAGGAACAAGCCGGGGAATCGTCCTGCGTCGATCTCGTCCAGGAGCTGTCGCACCGCGTTCAGCCCTTTTTCCCGAACGTCACCGCGCACGCGCTGCAAGGTTTCGGTCTCGTCGAGCACGAGCAGCAGTCCGGGGTGACCGCAGTCGCGCAGCACGGTGAGCAGGCCTTGCAGGAACCCCAGTGCCGCGAAGTGGTCCAGGTCGCCGCGCACACCGGCTGCGCGCCGCGCGGAAGCGGCCACGGACTTCTCACCGCCGAGCCAGGCGATGAGCGCTTCGGCAGTGGCGGTGTCGCCAGCGCCGACGGCGCGGCGGTAACCGCGCAGAGCGGCAGCGAACGCAGGAGTGGTGCGTGCGACGTCCGCGAGGCGCTGCTCGAGGAGCGCCTCCACAGCCACAGCTAGTGCGCTGTCGTCTTCGGGATCGATGTCCCCACCGTCGAGGACTTGTTCCTCGAGCGTGTAGAACCAGGTGTCGACTACCGGGCGCAGTGCGCTGGGCTGGTGGGTGGCGGTGGCCAGTCGTTCGGTAAGTCGCCGGTAGACGGTTTCCAGCCTGTGCAGAGGTGTTTCGGTTTCGGAGATCTGGATCTCGGAGGTCGCCATGCCGCGCCGCTTGGCCCGCTCGGCCAGCCAGCGGGCGAAGAACGTCTTGCCGGAGCCGTATTCGCCTCGCACCGCGTGGAACGCCGCGCCGCCGTGGGCTGCCTTCTCCAGGTCTTCGCCCATGGCGTTGGAGAAGCGGTCGAGGCCGACCGCGAGCAGGTCGAGTCCTGCTTGCGGCACGGTGCCGCGCCGCAAGGCGTCGATCACATCGCGGCGGCGGGCTTCGCTGACAGTTGTGGTCACTTGGTTCCCACTCCGAACTGCAGTCGCAAGGTTTCCACGTCCAGCTTGACCCTGGTCCTCCCGTCCACTCTGGACACGATCGGATAGCCGTCGATGTTCAGCAACCGTTCGAGAGCAGTGACGAAGAACTCCGGCTGCCGGGCAGCGCGGCCGGCAGCGTCCGCCACGGCGCTGGTCGTGAGCAAGTGGTCGGGCTGCGCGGCGAGCGCGTCGATGACGGCGGCCACTGCGCGCCTGTCAGGCCCGCGGGGCGCGAAATTGCGTTGTTCCTTGTAGGCGGGACTGTTCACCACCTTGTTGCCGAGGGACTCCTCCACCGGCGGATCGACGGGGAACAACGCATCGACGTTCTCGGAGGCCTTGACCTTGCGAGACTTGACTGGCGGCTCGGGTACCGGGAGCGCTGCGGCACGTGGGCCACGGGATTCCCACCAACCGGGTTCGCTGCTTTCGCGCGGCAGCACGTGCCAATCGCTGGGCAACTGTTCCAGCGTGGGCAGGAGCACCAACACCGGCACGGTCATCTCGGCCAACGATGCACCACCGTGGTAGCCGGCTTTTCGCGGCGTGTAGCGGATGTTCTCGCGCCATGGCGCCACCAGCGTGCCGTCGCCGTAGACCACCCGCGGTCCGGACAGCGCGACTTCACCGGTGCTGGGTTCACCTGTGCGCCACCGCGCCGATTCCACCCCGCTGGCCGGGGTGGGGTTCTCCATGCCTCGGTCGAGCACGTGCCCGTGATCAGATACCAACACCACGGGACGCTGGTGGGAGCGAGCGGCGTCGAGCAGCGCGGGCAGATAAGTGATCTTGTCGACCGCCCATTCAGCGCGGTCGCCTTCCTGACCGTGGTCCAGCGCGTCGTCGATGGTGTTGAGCACTACGCCGACCACAGTCCCAGGCTCAGCCAGCGCGGTGTGGAGCTCATCGGAGAACAACTTCCCCGCCCCACCGCCGATATCGGCCTTGTGGAACAGCCGCGCGGCTCGGCGACGTTTGCGCCAGAACGCTTGGAATCCCTCTTTCTCAGTGCTCTGCTCACCAGCTGTCACGGTACCGGCGAGCAGACTGGCACGGCTGACGCGAGTCACTGAGGGGATTGCGGCCACGGCGGCGATCCGCTGCCCAGCCGTCCGGCTCACCTCGAGCCACGACTTGTCGATGAGTTCCTCTCCGAGGCCGGTCGCCACCGCGCCGCTCATTCCGTCGAGCACGATGACCAGCGGCGCGGTTTTCTTCGCGAGGGGGGCTGCGATCTCCGCCAGCACTTGTTCGACGAGCAGGCAGCCGCTGGACTCGATGGTCGAGGCGTGCGTGCTCCACACCGCCAGGCGCTGCGCGAACGCCTCGTCGAGACCATTCCTCCGAGCCTGGCTCGCTTCCCACAGCGACCGGTAGGCCTGTCCGACCACGGGGTCGCCTCCGGGATCGCCGTGCCAGAGCACGTTCAGCGCGCGGTCGGCCCAGGCGGTGTCAGCCAGCTGCAACTCGACGGCTGCAGCAACCGCTGTCGTCGCCCCAGCGGGCCGAGCCAGCCATCGGGCAAGTCGCACTGCCATCTCCGCTGCACGTACCCGCCCGGGCTGCAGCCGGGCCATCGCATGGTCCCGCACGCTCGCCAAGGCGCGCTCGGCGTCGCTGACCTTCGCCCGGTTCGATCCAGTGGGCAGGGCTGCTGCGAGTGCGTGAAGGCGAGAGATGAACGCAGACGGCAGAAAGCGGTTGTGACCGAGGGACTCGGTCAATCCGGCAGCGGAGGCGATCTCGTCGGCGCGCTGCACGACCTGTACCACGCGCTTGTGGGCCGTTTCCCAGTTGCGGCTGGTTGCGGCCTCGTGCACCCAACGCTCGAGGGTACCGGCGACGGCCTCGGTGAACGCGCGCAGTTCCCCACCATGTGCACCACCGAGCAACCCGCCCAGAGCGAGCCCCGCATCCAGTGATGCGTTCGGCCCGATAGCAGCAGACGCGACGACACCCAGCGGCATCGCATCAGCCGCTCGACCGTCGGCCACCAAGCGCGTGAGGACCTTGGCCGCGTCGCCGACGGTCTCCGTCAGCCACTGGGAAAGACCATCGCGTTCGGCTTGCGCCAATTGCTCGAACCGGACGGCGTCGCCCCCGCGCGACCACTCCAGCAACGTCCCCGCATCGAGCATTCCGTCACCGGCTGCGGGGCGGTTGAGCCTCGCCCCGATCAAAGCGCGGAGAGCGCGGTCGCGGGTGAGCACCGATCCGCTGCGCTGCCACCCCTCGGCCGGCTCGGCGTCTAGCAGAGCGTCGATGAGCCAGTCTTCGCGCCGCATGCGCTGATCGACGTCGACCGCGCCGAAGCGGTGCGCGACGATGCGTGCGCGGTCGACATTGCGGATTGAACGCAGAATCGCGTACGCGCGCAGGTCCCAGCCGAGCTGCTCCTCCGGCACGCTGGTGGTCAGCACCAGCAGATCGTCGTCCTCCGCGTGTGCCCGCAGATGCTGCTGCCAGGCTTCGACCATGCCCAGCACGGAGTGCTGGTCGACGACGTGAACTCGGCGGCGTTGCACTCCCCCTGCGACGAACGTGTCCACGCTGTCGTCGTACCGGGCGTAGACGAGCAGGAGACGCCGGCCGCTGGCGTGCGGCAGGAGGCCCTGGACGAGTGCGTCGATGACGCGGTGGTCGACCGCGGGCGGTGCGCTCATCGGGCGCTGGCCTCCCCGCTGCCACCAACGACACGCCAGATGATCTCGAACTCCGCGTCCGGGTGCCGACTGGCGTATTCGCGGATCTCCGCGTCCACCTCGGTCACCAGCTTGCTCAGCTTCTCCTCGACGACGCTGGCCTGCAAGCGCTTCGGGCTGCGGCCCGAGGCCTTCCCCGACACCGACGGGGTTCCGTTGTCGGTGAGGCTGACCGCTCCGGCGCTCGGCTGGGCCTGGGGAGCGGGTTCGTCACCGGCAGGCGTGTGCTGCAACAGCGCTGCGGCCTCGTTGATCAATTCCACCGAACGCCGCCGCAACCCGCTCAGCACCGGCAGGAGGTCACGAGTCCACTGATCGGCCCTGGCGGCGTCGGCGAGCTCGTCGATGAAGCGTTCGGCCTTGTTCCCGACCGCATCGCCACGACCGATGAACTTCCGCACTGACTCCAGCAACGTCCACTCGACCTGTTCGAAGGCGGCCTGCAGCGCTGGTGCCGATTTGATCGCAGAACCCAGTTCGTCGTCGGTGGTGCCGTACGCGACGGTGGCCAGCTCGCGCACGAGCGTCGTGGCATCGCGCGTGGCGGACACCCGTGCGAGCAGGTCTGCGGCGTCTCGTGTCGAGGTGGTCCTCTTCGCGGTCGGATCGGTGATGCCGAGTTCGGGACCATGCCGGTCCAGAGCCCTCCTAACACCGGTCACCGCGCCTTCGAACGTTCCGACCTTCTCGCGCACCTCGTTGGCGAGGTGGTTGACGTTGCGCGCGAACAGCGTGTCCGGCACGTTCGCGCCGAACACCGCCGCTGTCCGCTGCCGTGCGATCGCGAATTCCTCGGCGCTGGGCAGCTCCTGAGCGCGAAGCGCATGACCTGGCCCGATCTTCTCCAGCTCCGGCGTCTCCTGCAGCGGCGAGCCGTGCAGGACCCACGCCCGGTCGGCCAGCAGCGCGTAGGTCGCGATGATCAGGTTCATGACCGGCTTGTCCATGCCGGTGTAACCGAGCTCTTCGATCCAGCTCCGGATCTTGTCGACCGAGTAGTCGCCGGTTGCGCCGTGCTGGGCGGCGGCCTGCTCGATGCGGCGGCGCCACTCGTTGCCGACGTTGAACGGACCGTCGGACACCTCGCCCAGCTCCAGCGGGTGCACGACGCGCCGCACCAGCGGCAGGCTCTTGCTGTCGACGACGATGCGGCCGCCTGCGTCCACGGCACGGCTGACCCAGTCGAACACCGCCCGCAGCTCGCCGAGGGTGATCGCTTTCCGGTTCCGGTTGACATCGAAGTCCGGGTGCTTCGGGTACAGCGCCCCGAACATCCCGTCGGCCAGCGCGAGCACGTTGTAGTCGAATCCGGCACCCCCGTGGAGCCTCGGCTGGTATCCGGGCTGCAGCGACATCAGGTGGCCGTCCTCGCCGACCTGCTTCCCCACCGCTGAGTCGTCCACCTGCGAGATCCCGTAGAGCTGGCGCAGCGTGGCGACGAGCTGGGAGCGGAGATTGTCGGCGTTGGCCTGCAGCTGGTGCCGGATCTTGAGCCGGTTGTCCTCGGACATGGTTCCGGCGTAGTCCGACAGCCGGTCCCGCTCCAGCAAGTACTCGATCTTCAGCAACCGCCCGAGTTGAGCGGACTTCTGCGTCGAGAAGAAATGCGGCAACCACACCAGCGTCGGCGCGCTGTAGTCGTCGCGCCGGAGGCGGTTCACCCGCGCCGCGTCATCGACCGGTGATTTGTCGTGCTCGTCGAACGGGTAGTCCAGGATGAAGCGGATCTGGCCCGGCACGCTCGGTGCGAATTCGGCGTCGGCCAGCTCGTTGGCATCGCGGATGTTCGAGAACACGAACTCGGCGGTGCGGCGGGTGCCGCGCCACACGACCTCCCGTTCGCACACGCGGTTCTCGGTGTCGCGGATGCCGAGCTCTTCCCACAGGTGTTTCTTGGTCCAGATCCGCCGGGCACCCAGCGAGTCCTGCTCACCGACCTGCTCCAGCAGGGGCTCGACATCGAGGTCGGAGAGCACCAGCCGGAACACCGGATCGGCATCCCCTTCGGAGCGCAGCTCCCCGAACGGGGCCTGCAGCGCCCGCAGCTTGCTCACCACCACCGAACCCGGCGCAACGGTGCGCGAACGGATCGAACCGTGGTTCAACGCCGCCAGCCGAGGCCCAGTGAGCCGGCTCAACGCCGGCACGCTCGGTGCGAGCGCGGCCAGCAGCATGGTCTTGACGAAGCGGTCGACCGCGATGAAATCGCGCGTCCCCGGACCGTACTGGGCCTCGAGGTGGTTGCGGACCCGATCGTAGAACCGCCGCGCTGCTTTTGCTTCGCCTTTGAGCCGGTCGGTGAACGCGTCACCGCTGTTGTCGATGAGCACATCCCACAGGTCACCGAGCGGGATGAGCTCACCGACCTTCATCTCGTCGCGGCGCCGGTGCAGCAGTTCCTGCAACAGCTTCAAACCCGTGCGCTCGCGCTGCAAAGCCCCTGACAGGGCTACGAGAACGTTCAGCAACGCCGGGGAAAGCGGGTAGACCTCGCGGAAGTCCTCCCAAGTCGCGCCCGTGGCACCGGCGGCGTCCAGCAGTACCTCCCGGTCCGCGGGTTTGGTCGATTCGATGTTGGCGAACGCCGCATCGAGGATCTCCCGACCGCCCGGCAGCGGCCTGAGGACCCGCTCCTTGATGATCGCCGGCAGGTTGCGATCCTCCAGCGAAACAGTGTCGAACCGCTCGGCGAGATAGTGCACCTGCGCCTCGAGGTTCTTCACGTCCGCGCCGGCGACGTCCTCACCGACGAGCTGCGACAGGTCGCGCTGCCGGGAGATGAACGAGACGATCGGCAGCGCGCGATCCGAGTCGCCGGACTCGATGAGCTTGACCAGCTTGCTGACCTGGTTGTTGACGAACTTCTGGTCGGTCATGTGGGCCTGCAGCCACAGGATCAGCTCGTCCAGGAACAGGACCAGCCCGTCGTAGCCGAGGTCGCGGGCATGCCTGCTGATGACCGACAGCCCGTTCTCCAGCGGGATGAAGGCTGCCTCGTCACCGCTGGCGCCGCGACTGTAGGACGACATCGGACCGGACAGCAGTGCCGAGACCAGCGCGTCGCGGAGCCGGTCCCCCGGTGGTGCGGAGAACGCACGGTCGAGCTCGCCGCTGCTCCACCCGACGACGTCGTCGAGGCTGTCCAGGTCGTCCTCGCGGGTGCCGGGGGCATCCGGTGCGGTCGCGCCGAGCCACTCGGCGAACTTGCGATCGTCGCCCAGGAACTGCCGCTGCCGGCGCGCGTCGTCGAGCATCGCATCCGCGCGGTACACCGGCGGAACAGGCTCGTCGGGGTGCAGCTTGCGAACCGTCTTGGCGTAGTCACCGAGAATGGCGGAATCGATGTCGCTGGCGCCGACCAGGTGGTAGGGCACCATGAGGAACTTCTTGCCGCCCAACCACGAGTCGTGCTCGGCGATCACCGGCTGCAGTCCGGGCTTGGCGCGCGCGGCCGGGTCGTTGTTGAGCACCGCGTGCAGCACGGTCAGGAAGTGGCTCTTACCGGAACCGAACGAGCCGTGCAGGTAGGCGGCGTGGGAGCTGCCGTCCCGCAACGCGGACTGCACGATCGACAGCGCCTTGCGGAAGGCATCCCGAAGCTGGTCGGTGACCACGTACTCGGCGACGCGCTGCTCGGTCTTGTCGAAGCCACCGCTGAGCTCGATCTTGAAGTCACCGGCGTGCACCGACTCCGCGATGCTGATGACATCGCGCAGGTAGATCTCGTTCCCGCTCACTGCTCACCCTTCGCGCTGCCACGGCGGCCACGCCGAGCCGGTGCCGGCCGCCAAGCCTTCAGATCTTCCTCGGTCAGTTGGTGCTTGGTGCGCTGCTCGGTGAGGAACGCGTCGTACTCCTCGGCAGGGTTACCGCCCCACTCATCATCGTGCTCACCGTGCCACTGCTTCACCCACGGCATCACCTCGGCGAGCCCGGCGATCAACGGCGTCAGCGCCTCTTTCTCCCAGCCCTCGTCGGAGGTGCGGTCGTTGATGATGTTGACCAGTGCCTGGGCCTGGTCCTTGTGGTCCCAGCCGGCCCACCCGAGCAGCAGGCTCGAGTCCGCACCGGGCGCAGCGTTCAGGTAGGAAATGAACCGTTCCTTGGGCACGTCCAGCTTGCCGCGCTGGGACCAGTAGCTGGATTTGACGAAGTCGGCCGAGGTGTACTTCGGCGGCACCGGGATGTTCAGACGCTCGCCGGTGCGGTCTTCCTTCCGCTGCTGCTCCCAGACCTGTTCCCACTGGGCCCGCTTGCGCAGACCAGGATCCTTGTAGCGCAGGGCCGCGAGATATGGGACGTGCTGATCGGCCACGATCCGCTCCAGTACCTGCGCCAGCGTCAGGTCGGGCTTGCCGAGGTGGTCGGTGGCGTAGAGCTGGGCGACGGAATGCATGTCGGGGTCATTGCGGAATGCGTCCGCGAGCTGGTTGACCGTACGCACCCGCGGCTGCTCGAATCCGTCACGCACTCCGAACCACAGGTCGCGACGCTCGCATCTATCCAGCAGCCACGTCCGAAGCGCTTCGGCTTCCTTCTTCTCCCACGGCTCGGACGCCCAACGACGCTTGCACTCCGGACGCTCGATCAACGCAATATCGCGCCGCTTCGCGATGACGTCGATGCGCGCCTGCACGATCTCGCGGTACCAATCCGGCCAGTGAGACGGGACTTCAGTGATCGGAGTCGAACCGTGCCGCTCGAACCACGCCGTCTCGGCCTCGCCGACAGCAACCTTTCGAGCAAGCACGATCTCGAAAGCACGCTCACCGAGCTTGATCTCAGGTACATCCTCCCGGTCAGCTGCCGCGAGATGGTCGCGCTCACCGTCGTTGAACAGGCCGTAGGAGTGGTAAACGTTCCAGTCGAGCTCTTCCTGTAAAGCGATCATTCGGCCCCGGATGCGCTCGTGCTCGACGCGAGCCGTGTTGAGCCGCGCTTTCGTCGGGGGCGCTTCCGAAGCAATCCACGACGGTTCCTGCGCGGACAATTGCTGAGCCATCGAATCCAGGACCTGCCCCAAATTCAACGGTAGTTCAGCAGCTAGAGGAAAGTCCGCGATATTCGTCGCGTTGAACGCGAATCTCTCCATCCAGCCTTCAGGCTGGATTCCACGCCCCACTCCACTTCCACCCTTTGGGAAGCACGCCTGCTTGAGCCAGAAGCACGCCGTCGAGGAGTTGAGCACTCCGAGCAACGCCAGGTGCTGATCCTCACTCCCCCCCTCCGGCAACTTAATCACCGGCGCGGTCTGTTTGAAGACCTTGCCGCCCCGATCCAGTACAAAATGGTTATGCGTCGCAACTTCTGCAAACGCAATCGCCAGCGGGGTACGGAGCTTGCTTACGGTAAGGCGCCCAAACTCGAACCAGTTCATTCCGGACTCAATCTTCACCTTCCCCCCAAAGAGAAGATTGTTCGCGATGGTAGTCCGACACGGCCACATGCGCATCAAGAGAGCGGGGGTCGCCTGAATATCAATGGGCTTCATTTCTGAAGTATAGGGAAAAAGAGTCGCGTCGAACTCGCCACCTGACCAGTCTCGGACCAAATCTCCCGTGACCATGTCACGCAACTGCGCATCACAGATTCCAACCCGGTTGGCCGAGCGCCTCGATTGCAGGTACAAATCGTCTTCCAGCGTAAAGCTGGTGATACCAATCGATTCAGCCCGCTCGTTTAAACTCATAGAAGCCAATGAATTCAAGCACTCAAGGAGGTCGCCGGCACCGCCGCCACTCAGGCTCCACGGGTGAAGACGAAACGAAAGGCGATCAATGTCGCCTACGGAGACCCATTCTGACTCGCTTCCAGGCCTGTCAATTTGGCCAGCAATTGCCGACCATACAAGTCCTTTCGCGGGCACATCAGGCTGGCTAGGTTCGCCGCGCACTCCGAGTACCGCCCGGACCCGGTCACCATAACGACCCTGGTGATTCCGTCCAACCAAGATTACGGTCGGTGTGCCGTGTCCGGGAATGTACGCACCAGAGGTATCGATGACGTGCGTCAGGTGCACCTTCTGCGCGAAGTAGTCCTCGATAAGCTTCTTGCCGAACTCGCGCTTCATGAAGGAGTTCGCGGTGATCTGGCCGACGTACCCCGCGTCCCGATCACTACCGCTGCGGAAGACCGCGAGTTGGAACAACCTCTTGGCGAAAGGTACCGACAACGCGTACTTGCCAGAGCAGACATCCGGGTAGAGTGCGCGGTAGTTCGCGTTCTCCTGCTTGTCCTTCACCGTGATGTACGGCGGGTTCCCGACCACCACGTGATAGGATGCCCGCCCCAGAAGGTTGCACTTCTGCACGAACTCGTTGACGTCCTCGGTGGCGTACGTATGCGCTTCCTTGGCGGCGAACAGCCCATCGTCCGGTCGAGGCGCACCTCGCCCATGGATGAGTGAGTCCCCAACCGCGATGTTGATCGGGAAGTCCTTCGCCTGGTCCAATCGTCGCTCACCTGCAGCCCGCAGAGCGGCAGCCAACAGCCGGAACCTCGCGATGGAAACAGCGAACGGGTTCTTGTCGCAACCGTGGACGGACTCCAGCGCTCGGCGGATCAGCGCCCAGTCGTCCGTCCCGGGCTCGGCCTTGCGCCACTTCTCCAGGAGGCGGTGGAAGATGCCGAGCAGAAAGTGGCCGGAACCGCAGGCGGGGTCGATGGTGCGCAGGCCCTCGATGCCGAACTCCTCGACCGCCGGTTCCAAGGTCAGGTCGAGGATGAATTCCTCGACGAACTCCGGGGTCTGCAGCAGCGCGTATGTCTTACGCGCGTTCTCCGACAGGTCCTGGTACAGGTCGCCGAGGAAGCGGGTGTCCCATTCAGGATCCATGAAGTCGTAGCGGACCTCGCCGTCGCCGTTCAGGCGTCGCCAGAACTGCAGCAGCGCGGTGGAGGCTTCGAACGACGGCGTGATCTCCCACAGCGGGTTGTGCCTTCGGTCGAACAACCCAGCGGCCGTTGTGTGCGCCGCGGCGAGGTTGTCGAATGCGGCGATGATCCAGTCGCGGTCGTTGTCCTGCGGCCGCTGCTTGAAGTGCTCCTCGTGCCGCTCCTCAGCGATGGACAGCCGCTCCCCAGGACCGGCGATGAACGGTTCCGAAATCAGGCCGTTGTCCTCGCAGAACCGCACGAACACCGTGCCCAGGACCCAAGCCGTCGCGACCTGCGTGACCCGTTCGTCCCGCCACGACTCGAACGGCGCCGCAGTCCGCTCGGCCTGGAACGCCTCCTTGTACTCCGCGCGCAACCTCTCGGCAAACTCCGCCTCCTCGCTGCGGGCTCGCAGGTCGTCTTCCAAGTCCCCGACCTGCTTGCGCAGATCCTTCACCAGCTCCGGCAGGTTCACCCCAGGCGCCGCCATCGTCTATCCCACTTCCCCATCACGCTGCGCTGCCCGCGCCAGCGCGCAAGCCCTTCAAGAAACCCTCATCGAGCACCACGCGCTCGGACTCGCCCAGCACCTCGACGATCCGGTGCTCGAGCTTCGGCGTTTCCGACGCCGACTCCACAGGGCACAGCACCCACAACCCGTGCGGCGCGTCGTCCGGGCGCCGAGCCGCATTCTGCAACCCCGTCAGCAGTCCGCGGCCGCCTTCGTTGAAATACCGCCCGAGCAGGCTCGCATGGTGCAGGAACAGCACGCTGCTCTGCGCCTGAGCCTCCTCCAGCAAGCACTGCCGCACGCGATCCCACGCGGCCGACACGTACGACGCCAAGCCGCGGGTCACCTCGCCTGTCTCGCTGAACTTCCCATCCAGCCGGCGAACCTTGTCCCAGTCCTGTCCTCGCTCATCGACGAGCTTGCGGAACTCGGACAGGAACGTCGCGTCCACATTGACCGCGCGCACCGGATACACCGACGCCAGTGCCTCGGCCGCACCCGGAAAGTGAATCCCGCGCAGCGTCAGCGCGACGAAGCCACCCCGTTCCACGGCAGAGCTCAGCTTCGCGTGCGTCACCTCGCTCGGATCCAACCCAGCAGTCCGGGCATCCCGCCCGGCCGCAGTGGTGTACGAGCTGCTGGCCAACCGGGAGGGTTCCAGCGCCGGTGGGCGGAACCGCCGGTCGGCGGGGTCGTACTCGAGTTGGAAACCGGCCGCCTTGAGCGCTTCCTCGAGCTGGACGTGCGTCATCCGCTCGTCCAGCTCGAGCAGCGGGAAGCGCGCTTTGACCTTGGCCAGCAGATCCTGCTGGGTGATGCCGCCATCGCGGCGGACCCCGGCCGGCGCCTGCGAAATCCGCAGCGCGCGCACCAGGTCCAGCTTGTGCGGGTACAACTCCAACCGCGGTGAAGCGGCTGCGTTGTCCGACATCGCCGCCGCCAGCTCTACCAGTCTGGTGTCGGCTTGCAGGGCCAGGCCCTCCGGTGGTTCGACGGCTCGCAGTTCCCGGACCACCACTCCCCTGCCAGGAAGGGGCTCCTGCTGCACCAGGTCATCCGCCCGCGCTCCCAACTTGACGGCGAAGTCCGCCAATTCCGGGGCGCTGGGGTCCGTGGCGCCCACCAAAGACTCGAGCGCGATCACCACGTGACCGCCCCGTCGCAGCATCTGCAGTCGCGCCTCGTCGTCCTCGTCGTCGCTGTGCGATCCCGCCCACGTCTCAGTTTCGACAGCCGCGCGCACGACCGCCAGGGCCCGCGCCCGAGCGCGCGCAGGATCCTGCTCGACCGAACCGCGCTGCGCACGCAGCGCCGCAGCCAGCTCTTCAGCAGTCATGACTCGGCCGGCATCAGTGAGGAGGGCGACAAGCTCGTCCCGCACCGCCGTGAGATTGGGATCGTCCGCCCAGTCCTTGGTCTTCGCCCGCATGTGGTGGGACACCGTCGCCTGGGTCACACCGAGCTGCTTGGCCACCTCGCTTTGGGTCGGCCACGGCTTCGGGACGCCATCGTCGTCGGGCAGGCCGAGAGCCAGGCGCACAGCTTCGGCTCGTTTGGAGTTACGTCCCGGTGACGGCGGGACCAGCAGCGCCGCAAGATCGTCAATGGTGAGACGGCCTTCGAGCGGTGGGCGCTGATCGTCCTTCGCTGCTTTCAGCAGAGCTTGCAACCACTGCTTGTGCCGCCGGTTGAGCTCCTTGCGCACCGCGGCGCCGCTACCACGTGCCTTGGAGATCTGGTAGGGGGGCACGCCCAGCAGCTCGCGGACCGTCGTTGCGTTGAACGACGCCGCGACCGACACTGCACGCGGCGACAACCCCGCGGCGTCCAGCAAGGTGTCCAGCGTGGCGGCCTCGGCGTATGCGTCGCGGGTCCCCTCCAACGACGACTGGTCGATGTCGACCGTCTCCGCGGTGGTGATCGGCTGGGCCGCGTCGGCCTTCCGGAACACCTCCCGCCAGGCGTCCTCCATCTGCTGGAACGTGTCGAACCGCTTGTCGACATCGCGGTGGAACGCCCGCAGGAAGAACTCGTTCAACTGGTCTCGCAATGCGGGCTCGAACAGGTCCGCGGCAAGCACCGGCGTCTCGTCATCGGTGGTGCGGGGGTCGGTCATCCCGTCGCCCCACACGGGCCGCTGACCCGACGCCATCTCGTGCAGGGTCACCGCCGCCGCATATCGCTCCGCGTGGTCGTCGTAGACGGGGCGTCGGTCCGTTCCCAGCAACGGGTCCAGGTACCCGCGGGTCCCGGCCTTGACGTCCCGCTCCGAGATACCGGCCAGCGAGAAGTCGAACAACATCAACTGCGTGGAGCGATCGACGCGCCGGAACACGCCGAAGTTGTCCGGCTTGAGGTCGCGATGCCGAACTCCCTTGCCAACCAACGCGTCCAGCGCGGTGAACAGGTCCCGGCCGTAGCGCTCGAGGTTGTGGTACGTGAGCTTGCCCTCGGCGCGGATCGCCTCACCCAAGGTCTGACCGTTGAGGTCGAAACCGCCGGCGTACTCGAGCTCGAGCAGCGTGCGCCCGCCCAACTGGCGCGGAGGTTCCAGCAGCTTGACGACGACACCGCCGCCGACCTTGTTCAACGCGCGGGCCTCGGCGTGCAGTCGCTCGGCCTTCTCCTCGTCGAGCGCGACCTTGAACACGCGGTGTTCGGGCTTCCCGCCACCGTCGTCCTCGTCAGCGCGTGCGACCAACAAAGCACGTGCGGTGGCACCGGTGCCGAGCACCCGCACCACCGTCCAGCCGCCATCCAGCGTCTGGCCGGCGGACACCTCTAGCGGGTCCACGCTCGGCACAGCCGTGTCCGGCACCGACTGCGCTTCGGCCTGGTCCAGTCGTTTGAGGAACTCATCCGCCGATTGCAGCCGGTCGTTCGGGTCGTTCCTCGTCGCCTCGAAGACCAAAACGTCGAGCTCGTCGGAGACGCCGTCAGCTACGGCGGAGGGCCGGAGCCCCTTGTTCGCCCGGAGCCGCTCGATCAACCCTCGCCGCTGCGTCGCGGGTGGTTGGCCGGTGAGCAGGAAGTAGGTCAACGTTCCCAGGCCGAAGACGTCCAGGTCGACCGGGTCCGCGTACGGGGTGTCGAAGTCCGGCGCCAGGTACACCTCGGCCGAGTCGGCCAGGTGCTCGCCGGTCACCGAGCTGTTGCCGAGCGACGACACGCCCGATGTCGTGTCGAAGTCGCGAGCTGCGGCCTGCCAGTCGGTGATCCGCAGCACGGGCTGCGAGCCGTCGTCCTTCGCCGACACGTAGACCGACCGGGCCGACAGCGCACGGTGGTACAGCGACCGCTGGTGGGCGTACTGCACGGCCTCGGCCAGCTGGCGGACCAGATCCAACCGGGTCTCGGTGGTCAGCTGCTCGCAGAAGACGTCGAGGTATGAATCCAGTCGCAGGTCCGAGTGCCGGTGGCGGAACATGATCGCCGGGCCGCCCTGGTGGTGGGCGATCTGCACGGCCTGGGCGATGCCGCGGTGGTTGATGCCCTGCAGCACCTGGTACTCGCGACGAGCCGCTCGGTCCACCGACTGGCGCTGATCCGCGGTGGCCTGCTGCGCCGTCAAGTAGATCCGGACCCGGCCTTCCTCCTTGACCAGGTCCGAGCGCTCGGCGAGCCGGTCCTCCCAGGTCGGGCCTGCATCGAGCTTGTCCGGCTGCAACGTCCAGTCGTCGCCGAACCGCAAGTGGGACGTCGCGGCGCTGATCCCGATGTCCCTGAGCAGATCGGGCAGCAGCTGCGAGAACTCGGGGTCGACCCGCTTGTTGTCCCGCTGGGGTGGCTTCGACAGCAGGTCGCGCCAGATCCACGGCAGACCGTCGCAGTCCTCGTCACGGCCGTAGACCTTGGCGCACTGCACCTCGTCGAGCTCCGAGCGCAAGCCCTTCGCCGACAGGAAGATCGCCGGATCGATCCACGGCGTGTTCTGCTTGTAGCCGCGCTTCTTGAGCGCCCAGTCCAGACGGGTCTTGAGGTCCTTGCACTTCAGGTCGGTGAGGTGCAGCGGGTTGCGCAGGGTCCGCGGGTAGCGGGCGCCGTCTTCGTACACCTTCCACGTATCGCCCCTGTTGACCACCCGCCCCGGGTGCCCCTTGAGCTCCACCAGGTAGAGGCCACCAGGCACGGCGATCAGGAGGTCGCACTCGTTGATGCGTCCGGAGACCGCGGTGAAGGAGAACGTGGCCCACCCCCGGTACGGCTCGGCGTTGGGCATCAGCCGCTCGATGTGATCGAGGCCGTCCTGCTCCCAGGCGTACGGCGATGGGCGGCTCTGGAACCAGCGCTGCTTGGCCGGCGGTGGTTTCGGCTTCGGCACCGATGATCCGCCGCTGGGCAACGCGGCCACCCCCCATCTACTTGATCAACGTCGTCCGTTGACGCTAGCGGTTCGCACCAGCGCCGATCCTACTTCCAAGAGGTCGCAACCAAGCCGAGACTTCGCACGTGCCTGAGAGCCCCTATCCTCGCCAAACACGGGACGTAGGATCCCATGGGGCTCATGTGGCAGGCGAAGTCACCTGTTCGGCCTACCGTTGATCACGGTCAGCAAGTGCACCTGACAACTCACCATGCGACGACCTTCGTGCACAGATCGAGCAACGCATTGAGAGCAGCATTCGGGAATCCGCGAGTAGCAGAGTTCAAGCCGATCCGATTGGGCGCTCGAGCACGTCGGCCCGCTCGCCAGTTCACGCATCGCACTTGGCCGGGGACATCACCGTGCTCGGCTACACGAGGTAGATCGGCTACGCTTTGGGCGGGATCGACGCGATTCGCGATGCCACCGCAGCACCGTATCCGGACTGATCAGAAGCCGGAGCCGACGTAGCGTCGAGCGGGCCAGCGGTACGTCGAGCGAGCCAGCGGTACGAGGAGCGCCGCAAGGAACGTCCTGCCCAGGCCGCAGTCTCAAGCGTTGGCCGCCGAGCTGTTGTTGTAGGACGGCGAGTTGGGCGCAGGGCGAGGAACTCGACGTCCTTATCGCGGTCGGCCATCGGCAAGGGTCGCAGCGCGGTGAAGGCGTGGGCGACAGCGAGGCAGAGCTGTTGATCTGCATGGACGTATTTCCTCCTCGGCACGTACAGCCCTCCGCCACATCATCGAAGCCGCAGGCAACCCGACGGACCCGCAGATCGCTCGCCCCGAGCCATCGCATTCTGGTCCCTGACCTGGCTCGACCACCTGGCCGCCGACGCGGCTGTCCTCAACCTCTACATGACCCCGCATGCCAGCCACACGAACGCGAAGCGACCCAGCAAGCTATCAGCACCATTGCCCGACGAAGCGAAACACTTCGTACCGCAGCTAGTTGAAACAAACCCCGCTTCCGTTTCGACTCGCTGTGCGATAGTACTTGGCACGGCAGACAGTCACCGAGTTGTGCAGCATGCCTAGCCGACATCTCGGGCAGACACGTCAGCTTCGTCCCCCTAGTCGCGCAAGGAAGTCAAGGAGCCGATGGAGCCACCGACAGTCATCATCGATCTCTCGCCCGTGGTGCGCTCCGACGGCAAGAACGACTGGCGTCGTGTCGAGCTCGTGGTGAAGGGGTGGCGCGAGCAACGGGATGCCCGCGCCGTCTTCTATGGCGTGGCGGACAACAGTTTGTGGCGCAAGATGGATGACCGCGGGAAACGTGGACTCCAGGAATGGAAGTGTCGCGAGAGCGCGCACTCGGTGTCATGGGCCGACCCGGACATCCTCGAACTCGCCGAAAAGTACCCGGACGCCGCAGTCATCACCACCGACTTGTTCCGGGATCATCGCCGCAAGCACCCGTGGCTGCAGGGTAGCCAGCGGTTCTACGCCCCGACCTTCCATGCGGACACGGTGTGTTTCACTCAACTCGATTACTCGCCAATCCCCGATTATCAAGTCTCCCGGTATGAAGAGGAAGCGAATCTTAAGCCCAAAGGAATCACCAGCTCTGAAGCTCGTCAAGCGCTGAAGAGCGAGTGGTCGTGCACCAACAAGAGATGTGTTGTCTGGGGCTCAGCTGCGGTCATCGATGCCGACCCGGGGTATAGGGATGGGAAAGTCCGCTGTCCCGAGTGCGGCGAGGCAGCTGAACGTGCTGGCATACGTGAGCGCACCCGCGAAATCGTCGTTGTCCTTGATGAGCACATCACCGATCGCATCCCGGTCGCCGAAGGTGCCGCCCTCACGATCGGGCGCGGCCGAGGCTCCGACAGATACGACGTCCGCGACCTGCTCGACGAGAAGCATGTCAACCTGGTCAGCCGCGATCATGTCCGGCTCAGCAACGAGGCGGGAAGGCTGTCCGCCGAGGATCTCGGCTCCAAGAACGGAACCATGATCATTCGTTCGTCCGGCGACACGTCCAAGTTAATACCCGAAGTGCGGCAGACACTCCAGGTAGACGAGCAACTTAGCCTAGCGCGTGGAGCAATGCGGATCCGGCTCTCCGGACGCAAACGGGCGCGCGGCCGCTACGCTCCTGATCTCACCATCGCACCGTGGCTCGCTAAGAACGCCAATGGCTCAGGACACTAGGAGCAGCCATGTCACTGCTTGATTCGTTTTCGCCGATTTCGGCTCGCACGCTTCCCGTAATCCTTCTGCTAGATACCAGCGGAAGCATGCACGGCGATAAGATCGGCGTCCTGAACGACAGCGTCACGGAGATGATCGAGGAGCTCACGGAGGCGGACGCCGGCCACGGTTTCATCACCCTGAGCATCATCACCTTCGGCGGCACATCGGCGAACGTCCTTTTCGCACACAAACCCATCGAGGATGTCGAGTTCACCTCGTTATGCGCCAGCGGCCCGACACCACTCGGCGAGGCGTTGAAACTGGCACGAGAGTTAATTGAAGATCGCGATGCCCTACCGTCTCGGGCGTACCGACCGACGATCGCGCTCGTCTCGGACGGAATCCCAAAGGAGTCATCGGAGACCCCATGGGATCAGGAACTCGACGCCCTCCTGGATAGCGAAAGGGGCGCGAAGGCAACGCGTTTCGCCTTGGCGATCGGCGCCGAGGCGAATCGCGAACTACTCGCGAAGTTCAGCGGCGACAAGCCACACGAGGCGAGCGAGGCGTCGGAAATCCGGAATTTCCTGCAGTTCGTGACAACTACGATCTCGCAGGTGACGCTGAGCGAGTTCGAACCCGATGTTGCTCCGACCCGCGACCGGGATGAATCCATCATCAGATTGCAGAACGACGATGCATACTGAAGTCATCCGGGTCACCGACGACGCGGGAGTCGAGTTCCAACTCGGGCAGAAAATCGCAGCGGGAGCCCAAGGGTCTGTCCACCGGGTAGTCGGGTACCCAGACTTAGCAATCAAACTGCTGGCCCGGTCAGAGGATCTTGAGCGTATCGAACAGGTCAGGCGGCTCCCGCTTGACGGATTGGCGATCGCCCCACCCATCACCCTGATCCGAACTGGCGGAGACGGATACATGATGCGGCTCGCCGACGAGATGACACCACTGCGAGAGCCGTATCTTCCCCGAGAATTCGGCCATCGCGCGGACCCCAACTGGTACCTGAAAACCGGGGGACTACGACGGCGTCTGGCCATCGCAGCGAACCTGGCGTCGACCATGGCGAGCCTGCACGCCCGAGGTCTCGCCTATGTCGATCTGAACCCGAACAACGTCATGGTGTCGGAGGACGTGACCCGGCACGCGACCTGGCTCATTGACACGGACAACCTCACCTCGATGACTGAACCGAATTGGCGTATCAAAGGACTCTCGGGGTACATCGCACCTGAACGGACGCGGAACAGTCCGCCCACGACCCTTGCCGACGCGTACAGTCTCGGAGTCATCGTTTTCCGGATGCTGGTGCTGTGCCATCCGCTGATGGGATCGGCCACGTTCGAATTCGATGCGGAAACGGCTGACGAGCGGATCGACAGGGGTCAGTTCCCCTACGTCGACGATCCCGATGATGACACGAACAGGCTGCCAGCCAACAAATGGCCCAAGCCACTATTGTCCTTGACGCTTAGCGGGCGACTCCGGCAGTTATGCCAGCGCACGTTCGGTGCGGGTCGCCTCGCACCCACGTCGCGGCCGGGGACAAGTCGCTGGCGTGAAGTCCTGTTCACCGCGCTGGACAACGTGATCGAGTGCCGTGGATGCTGCTGGACCTACTACCGATTGAGCCCCCAGTGCCCTTACTGTGGCCTGACGACCGGTGCCACTCCTCTGCTTACCATCTATCCGGGCACTCTAGAGACCAGGTTGTCCGCACGGAATTCGCTAGCCTTGTCTGATACCGGGACGCAAATACTGCCGCGGCACGTATGGGGCCATTACGACGAGACCGAACCCGTTCTCACGGTGCGCCCGGTGACCGGTGGGTACGAGCTGACGCCTCACGGCGAGACGGAGATCGTCAACGCCGACGGCCGCCCTGTGACCAGGATCGCTACACCAACCGGCAACGACGTCTACCGCGTGCATCTCAGGACTCCCATGAGGCCAGATCGTACGATCGCTCTCAGGTCAGTGTCGGCCCGATGAAGATCAGGCAACTTCCTTTTGCGCAGGAGGAGCGCACAGTTTTGCTGCGGTCGGTCGGCTCGTTTCCGCTCGAGCGTGGCTGTTCTGTCCGTCTCGTGATTTCACCAGCCGGCGTCTTCGTGATCTCCGGCGACGTAGTCGGCAGTTGCGAGCAGCCCGATTTCAATGACGTCGACTGGCTGACCACGGTAGCGAACTCCGATGCCTATGTCGCCGAGATCGTGTCGACCGAACCCACCGTGGTCCTGCGGGTGCTGACCTATGACCGGTACGAGCGCTGGCCTGATGGGCGACGAATCGGTGTCGACGACCAACTGGTTGAGGATGCCCGCCGATACATGCAATCAAGCACCACGCCGGACGGCGTCATTCGGTGGCTGACGGAGCAGTTTCGGCTGGACGCAAACAAGTCCTTCTCAATCGTAGCGACCGGTGCGGGCGCCGCCGCGAACCAAAATGCCTTTCGCTTGGTCGGTGCCACGATCATGGCCGACGTTCGGTTGATCGACGACCGGCTCGTGCTCGAACGACTCACGAACCGTCAGCCTCAGCCTGACGACCGTCTGATGCTCGTCCAGGGCGAGGTCTCCTTCGTCGATGCCACCCGTCTCGGACAACTCACGACGGCCGAGCGGGAGGAAGTGAAGCGCCTCTCCAGTGCGGACAACGCTTACCTGGCGATCTGGGAGGAGTACAACGCGCTGGAGCGCGCAGCGGCTAAGAAGGCTGCCAGCGACATCGGCTGGGCAGACTACGACCGGTTCACGTTTCGGCCCGATGGTCGGTTGGAGTTCGACCTCGTTCAACACCGACGTTCGGATGCCTTCCGCGACCGGATCGGACGCGAGCGAGTAGGCATCGAGGCCGGTGACGGCGTCGCGTTCCAAGAGGCAGAACGTCGCGGCACCAGCATTTTCCTGATCGGCGAGGGATCCGTGTCGGAGAGAGGAACGATCCTCCTGACGCCGGCACGGCCATACGAACCGGGCACCCTGCCCCCACGCGGCCGACTGGCTGGCGCATACACACTCGACAAAGTCCGCATCGACCGGCGAAATGTTGCCCAAACAGCCATCACGACGGGAGCTACCTTCCCAGTCAGGCAACTGGCTCTGATTCTCGGCAACCAACGTCCCGGCCCAGTCGGCAGGGCACGGCACCACGAGCCGATGTCAGCCAGAGTGCGCGAGATCCTGGGCGGCACTCCGACCGATGCCCAACTTCAGGCCATCGACCTGGCCATCAACTCACGCGATCTGGTACTCATCCAGGGACCACCGGGGACGGGCAAGACACGAGTCATCACCGCCATCCAGGCTCGCCTGAGCGAAATTCACCGAGACACAGCCGCGCTCGACAAACGTGTCCTGCTCACGAGCTACCAACATGACGCCGTCGGCAACCTCGTGGGCGCGTCGAACGACGGAATCCTGCCCCCGGTCAAGCTGGGCCGCCGCGAACACCAGGAGGACGTGGCCTATCTCGCAGCATGGACGGACGACCTAGCGACGCGCCTGGATCGCCGATACAAGAACGTGCGTCCAAACGAGTTCGTCCGTGGTCAACGAGCACTGCAGGATCGTGCCACCGCATACCGGCAACAGCCGTTCGATGTCGCCAACACGATCACCCTGCTGACCTGGCTGACTGGTCAATCCGACCTCGTCGGAAGTCGTGTCGCGCGCGACGCGCGGCGACTGGCGAGTCGGCTGGAGCACGACCTCGCCGGCGGTTCGGGTCGCCACGATGGCGACGAACTGATGATGCTTGCCAGGCGCCTGCGTACTACCCCGGAAGCCTATGCCGATGACGGTCCCGACACCGCCAGAAGCGCGTACACCAACCAGAGATTTTTCGATCTGCTCAACGATGCCCAACGCGAAAAGCTGGAGCGAGCCGCCCTCAACAGGTCAGTCCCTGACATCACGGTGGTGGAGCTCGCGGATCTCCAGCGCGACATTCTCGACCGCATCCTGGACGGCCGCGCCCGCGCCAGCGTCATCGCAACCATGCCAGAAGTAGAAGCCCTGCTCCAGCGCGCCATCGACTCGGCCGCCCAAGAAGTACGCAGTTCGGCGAACCCGGTCGACCTGGCGATCGAGTACTTTCGAGCCGCAGTGGCATCGCAACCCGGCGCGATTCGCGAGTCGGTCAGCAAGCACACCCGTGCCCTCGCGGCTACCTGTCAGCAGTCGGCCTCCCGCCAGATGCGCAACGCTCAGACCGTCCCGTTCGGCACAGTGATCGTGGATGAGGCTGCGCGTGCGAATCCCCTCGACCTAATGATCCCGATGAGCCTTGCCGGCGAGCGGATCATCCTTGTCGGCGACCATCGCCAACTACCGCAACTGCTGGACGACGACCTCGTACCGCAACTCTCGAAGCGTCATGACACCAAGGTCGTCGATACCGTCCTGAGCAGATCATTGTTCGAGCGCCTATTCATCAGGCTCAGGGAACTAGGAGTACGTGACGGCACTCCTCGTGCCATCACGCTGGACCGCCAGTTCAGAACGCATCCGGTTCTGGGAGCCTTCGTCAGCGAACAGTTCTATGCCCCTTTCCAGGAACGCCTCACCAACGGCATCGATGATCCGAAGGCGTTCGCGCACCCCCTCACAGCCTTCGAAGGCGCCGTCTGTGCCTGGATTGACGTGCCTGCCGTGAAAGGCGGCGATCACAGGGTCGGCACGAGCATCGCCCGGCCAGCCGAGGCGCAGGTCGTCGTTGAGGAACTCAGTAAGGGTTTGCAGGATGCCTCGCCGGAGTTCACTTTCGGCGTCATCACGTTCTACTCCGGACAGGAGACCGCATTGTGGGAGGCAATGCTTGAGAAGGGTCTTGGCGTCCGTGAAGGACGCGAGTACGCACTGAACCGTTCTGTCCCGTGGTTGTACACCGACCGCGGGCTTCCCCGCGTGCGGATCGGATCCGTCGATGCCTTCCAGGGACGGGAGTTCGACGTGGTGTTTCTCTCGACCGTCCGATCGAACCAAAGACTGCGCGGACACCGGGACTTCGGTTTTCTCGTGCTCCCCAACCGCTTGTGTGTGGCGATGAGTCGACAGCGGCGGCTCCTGATAGCAGTTGGAGATGCCACGATGTTCACCTCTCCCGAGGGCCGTGAGGCGGTTCCTGCCCTGGGGGCCTTTCACGACTTGACGGGGGGTGCGCATGGCCTTCGGAAATCCAGCTGAACTACCTGCGTATGCGCTCGTGGAGTTGCCGCTCGAAGTCCGCCACCTCGTGTTGGTCCCCGCGTTTCGGTGGCGCGTCGTGGTCGAACAAACCGATCCGGTGCACCACGACGTGCTGCTGGAAGCAGTGCTTCGACTCAAACAGGCTGGCGAAACATCGCCCGGACGCATCAGTGACCTGCTGCAGCTGCCCGACGATCTAGTTCGTCATCTGCTCGCACAAGCCGGAACCGAGCGACTGCGCGTGTCCACCACTGGGAAGATCACGACAAATCGCACCGCAGTGGCATGGATCTATCGCGATGTCGCGACAGACGAGCTCTGGCCCGAACCCGGAGCGGAGTTGCGGCCGATTCCGCTTCGGTTCACCGCCCGCCACCGTGCGGTTTTCGAACATGGCACGGCGGGCCGCCCGGTGGAGGTCGATTGCCGGTTACTGTCCCCTGACCTACATGAACCGGCCGAACCGTCGCCCCTGGAACTCGCCCGGTTCAGCCGCGCGACGAACGACCCAAATCGCCGGACTGCCCTCGTGAGCAGCGGAGAGCCATGTCTGATCGCCGGTCAACTTGCGGTCACCTCGGCCGGAGTCGCGGTGATGACGACGCGGGGAACGCCACATGCGAGCCTCACCCGTTACCTCTCCAAGACCGCCGAGAAGCATGAGCCGGTAGCGCGCTGGCTCCGTTCCGTACCGAGTTCCATCGACAATCCTGGCCCCGTAGTTCCGTTGCGCGCTGCGGTTGACGATCTACTTGAAGTTCTGGCGGAGTACCAGTACGGCGAGGCCGGTCTGGTCGTTATGAGCAGGATCGAACTCGCGTTGCGCCGCTACTGTGACCAATGCTGGTACCTGGCAGGCACGGACCCTGCCAGTACTCCTGTCTGGTCAACGCGCGCAGCCGACGAGCTGGCCATACACCTCGGGCTTGATCAAGATGCGACCCAGCAGTTGGTTACCACCGTGCCAGACAGTCTGCCCGCCCTCGCCGGTCGACTCGCGGCCTTCAAACTTTCGTCATCAACGAGTACCACTGAAAGAGCTGCGCTCTCGACACTGGTGGAGTTGACGATTCGCTGGGCATCGCTATCGACCGACCCGGCACAACCCCGTCAGTTGGAGACGCTGGCAGACAAAGCAATCACGTTGTGCAATCAATTGATGGAACCCGGAGGTAACTAGGTGGCCGCGAGGAAATCCAGGAACCGCGGCCAGGGCCAGGCCCCGGGCGCAGCCGCGGACCCGGCTAAGCTCAACGAGGTTGAGGCGGGTCTTGCCGCCACCAATCCGGGCCCGGAGGACATTGCGGCGGAAGCAGCAGACATCGAGGTCGCCGATGAAAAGGCCCTCACCGCAACCAGAGTACTGAACCTCTGGCATCAAGTGAAGCAACGCGAGAAGACCTGGCTCAAGGCAAGGGAACGGGCCGAAAAGAAAGAAAAGGAGTTGCAAAATGAACTTGACGCACTAACCGAGCGCACCGACCATGTCGCCGAACGGGAGACACAGGTCGCCCGCGACGAAGCCGACCTGGAAATACAGCGATCCATCGCCAAATCCGGATTCGCCGATGACCTCAAGGAGATGACCCAGGCCGCCGCGCACCGCCGCGACGAGTTGCTGGCTGAGTCCGTGCGAATCGCCGAAGAAGCACAGGGACAGGCAACGAAAGTCCTGGCCGCCGCCCGGGACGAGTTGAACGCCGAACGCAAAGAACTGGCCGCTCTCGCCCAGACCCTCGCCGAGCGTGAAACCGAACTCCGCGGAAGACAAGCGCAGATCGACTCCGATCTCGAGCTCGCTGAGATGAAGAACAAACGACTGGCCGAGCGGTTGAAAAGACAGTCGGAAAGCCAGGTCGCCGCAGTCCAGGAAAAACTGACGGATCTCCAAGAGGACCTCGACCACGAACGACAACGCCGCAGTTCACGTGACGCCCGAATACGCGAGTTGGAGACAACGCTCGCGCTCTACGGCGATGACCCCGATGCACTCACCCACCAGAACGACGAGTTGGTCGCGCAGGTCAAAGCCCTCCGCGACGAGTTGTCCCGACGTCCGCCAGAGGCCGTGGTCACTGAACTCCGTGCCAAAGCCGAGCGGATGACACAGGCCGAGCAGCAGGCGACGCAGTGGCGGCAGCAGCACGACGCGATCGATCGACAACTGCGCTACCAGCTCACGAGCGTAGGGGAGTTAGAAATACTGCGCGACGAGCGCGACGCGCTGGCCGCCCAGAAGGAGACCCTCCGGCAAGCGATCAACCAACACCGCGCCGAATGGATGGAGTTGCAAGCCAAGGAAGCCACCAAGGAACCATTTCCTGCGTGCTCTGCCTACGACCGTCAGGTCGCGCTCACCCGGCCGATCAACACACGCGACGTCGATTCACTGGCCGATCTCGTCGCCGAGACACGCGATCGAATGGCCACCGGTGACACCGCCTTCTACTACGAGGAGAGCGACGTGCGGCTGTTCCTAGCCGGTATGGCGTCGAGTCGACTGCACCTCCTGCAAGGCATTTCCGGAACCGGGAAGACGAGCCTGCCGCGCGAGTTTTTCAAAGCACTCAGCGGCGCTGGCGCCACGCAGATCGTCGAAGTCCAAGCGGGCTGGCGCGACAAGGACGACCTTTTCGGCTACTACAACGCGTTCGAGAAGCGTTTCGCCGAGAGCGAGTTCACGAAAGCTCTCTATCGGGCTCTCCTGCCCGCGAACCAGGACCGGCCGATGGTCATCGTGCTGGACGAGATGAACCTCGCGCATCCCGAGCAGTACTTCGGGTCGATGCTCTCGCTCCTGGAAAACAGCGTAACCGGACGGGTGTACGTGGATCTGCTCACGAGCGCGCTGCCCGGTCTGCCGGATAGATTCGAGGGTTCCCGACTTCCGTTGCCGCCCAACGTGTGGTTCGTCGGCACCGCGAACCACGACGAGACCACGGTAGCGTTCGCGGACAAGACCTACGATCGTGCACACGTGCAGGAACTTCCTCAGCGGCACAAAGAATTCGCGACCTCGATGCGAGGCAACGACGCCCCCGTCTCCTTCGACGAACTTCAGCGCGCCTTCGATATGGCGGCAAGAGAACTCGCGGGGACCGTGAGTGAAGTCAAGACCTTCCTCACTGAGAAACTCCATGCCGAGTTCGCCAGCTTCGGTGTGGGCTGGGGAAACCGGCTGGAACGCCAATTGGAGCGTTTCGTGCCCGTTGTTCTCGACTCAGGCGGCAGCATCACCGAAGCTGTGGACCATCTCGTCGCGACGAAGCTCGTGCGCAAACTTGAGGACCGGTTCGGCGTCCGCCCTGATGAGCTCAACAGACTCGCGGACAAGATCGAAGGTGCTTGGCGCAAGCTGGAGGACAAACCGCCGACCAAGACGCTCGACCGGATCCGTGGTGAGGCGTCCAGGCTGTCGCATGGCTACGGTTCATGACCGGCTCAGTTGACCGGGTTTCTGGCAGTCCCGGCGAGGCGTTGCCCGGCTGGACCGGACGGTGGGCGATCGGCTCCGACCACTGTCTCGATCCCGACCCGGCTCCTGTCGGGCTTCGGTCCCGTGACGAACTTGAATCCGATGACATCAATGCACTCGGCGCTCTGGCAGAGGCACTCGACGACGCCCTCACTTCTGGCTCGTGGCGGACACTCGACAGCACGCCGCTGCTTTCTGGGCACAACGATGCCACTTTCGAACTTCAGCGTCGCGAACGTGACCTGGAGACACAACTTGCGTCCCTCGCACGCATCTGCGAGCGCTTCATTACTCGCCTTGGGGAAAGGGCGGAGTTGCTGCCGGTTGCTCGGGTTCGGCGGCCTGCACGGCGGGCGCTGGAACGGCTCGGCGCGCACACCGAAGACTGGGCGGGCCGAACGCTTGCCGGACCGGTCCCCCGACGGGCGATGGCGATCACTCGCGAGAACGATCCCGATATCTACGAAAACCGCATGGTCGCCGAACTCGTCCACCCGATCCTGAGCACTGCCCTCGCCCAGCGGATTCATCAACTGAGTCGAGTACGGGACGATCTCGCGGACCTCACCAGAGCCGAAGACGAGGGCACCTACTCCCGACGCAACCGGATCTACAGGTTCTGGGGCGAGGACGCGCAACATGCCGCAGTGTCATCCAATCAGGTCAGGCAGACGCTGCGCACCCTCGAAGCCCTGGCTGCCCGGATTCAGAACCTGCGCGGAAGCACACTCGTCCGGCTCATGCGCGGTCGCCGCACTGGTCAACGAACTCTCCGCAGAACCAACGTCATCGAGAACGACCGGAACTATCACGCCGCCGGCCTCCTCTGGACCGCGTTCGAAAAGGAACCGATAGTCGAGGAATCGCCCGAAGAACGCCGACGCCGCCTAAAGCACCGACACCAGTCCTTCGACAACTACGTGCTCGGTCTCGTAGTACGCGCGCTCAACGATCTCGGCTACCAGCCGGCCGACGACCAAATACCCAGCGGCGGTTCCCCTGTGACGCTGTCAGGCCCTTGGGGCCAAGTCGTCCTCGACCGGGACGACGCCAGCGTCCTCACTATTCGTAGCAACGGTACGAATACTAGATTCGTACCGTTGCTGGATTTCCTCAGCACTGACGACAAGCCAGAAACCATCTCTGAACGCTGGCAATCGGTACACAAGGCATCAACGGGTCTGACCGTCGTGGTGTATCTCGCCGCATCCGACGCTGCTCTTCGCGTTCAGGACGGGCAGGCCATGCCGTTGACGTCTGCTGGACTTGATACACCGAACGACAGCGAGTCAACGACCGCGGTACCTGTCTCCCCGCTCGAGACGACCAGCCTTGAACGCCTGGCCCGAGCCGTTGCCATCGCCGTCCAGACACCGGCACTCGCAGCCTACCCCGTCCCGATCACTTTGCCCACGGGCCGAATCCCGCGACGCCTGATCGACCATCTCACAAAGGCAGCCGTCACCCGACGAGGACTGAGCCCACTCTTCTACCGCCGTGATCCGGACCACCTCGACCTCCGCCGCCCGCTGACTCGCGACGAGTCCGTCAACCTCGACCATGTCCTCCAGCAATTGATCGAACGCACGGGTTCCGCTGGCTGGGAACGAGACCTCGTGCGCGAGATCGCCGGCCTCAGCGAGGCAATCACGACGGCTAGCAACGCCGTGCGACCGCTTCTAACGTGTCCGTCGTGTGAGCACAAGGCCGATACAACGCAAATCCCACGAGACGACGACACCCTCCTGGTGGTCTGCCAGTCCTGCAACACCAGCTGGGGACACCACAGATGCGGACAGTGCCAGAGCCGGATCCCATTCATCGAACCCGAACGCAAGGTCCGCAACCCCGACGTGAACGGACCTGGCTGGGTTGAGCGGATTCTGGGCCGAGACGCCCTCGCCTCTCCCTGCTGGGCACGCACGGCCCCGATCCGCTACATCTGCCCCACGTGCCGAGTCTGCCCGGTCACCGGTACGCCCGGCGGATCCAACTGCACACGTTGCAGCGATCTACGCTGAACCGACCTTGCGCCTGCCGAAAACTACATCCGGCGCAGGTCAAGAATCGGACCGGTACTCACGAATGATTCCGCCGAGATCGTCGGGTCGGCGTATGGCGAGGCCTTCGATCCGGTCGGGTTTTCTCAATCAAGACCTCGTGCATGCTGCTGACCGGGTACACCAAGACAGCAACGTCGGCGCCCGCGGGACCACAAGGTCAAATCGAGCCCGCGAAAGGCTCTGGACCCCACGCACCAGGGCGGTGACTACGCCCCGCGTAGCTAAGCGGGACAGGCAACCATGTCCCGAAACCGAGCACCCGGTACACATGCCGTGGCAGCTACTCAGGCCAAGCCGGGACACCCAACGGCAACCTGTCCCACCCCTGCACCAGTCGAACTTTCCGCAGCTCACAAAGCAAACCCACCTGTCCCATCAAGGCGTCCCAAGTGGACCCCTCGCGGGACAGGCGGGACGGCAAAACGCCCTCCCCTCAACCGATTTCGGGAAGCAGAAGGCGGGTGAATAGTGTGCAAGTCCCCCTCGGACACAAAAATGTGGCATCCCTGCTACATCTCACGTGCCAGTATTTGAAGGCACTCCATACGCTGTTTCAGCGTTCTCTCGGTCGCCCCACTGTACGTGGTGGGGGTGGTCGATGTGACCGACTCCGTGATCAGGCCGGTGGTTCCCTCCGCAACACCCGTGCAGCAGGACAGGGCGTCGGCGGTCGGGCGCCCCCGAGCTACCCGTCGAGCACTTCCCCTCCCCACCGTCCCGACACCGCACGAGCGTCGCGTGATCTACGGGTTGGCTGCGGTCGATGACCGGGGCCGCGTCGCCGATCAGGCAGTGCTACGCGCTTTGGGCTGGGCACCCCGGCACACGACTAGCGATTCGCGAAACCCGTCGCCTCCTGATCGTCCGGACCGACCCTCATGGAGTGTTCACGATCACCACGCAGGGGCATCTGCGGCTTCCGGCCCCGGTCCGGCACTGCAGCGGCCTGCTGCCCGGTGACCGGGTCCTGCTCACAGCCGAACCCGCCCGCAGCTTGCTCGTTGTGCACCCGCCCGCTGTGTTGGACGACATGATCACCCAATGCCACACCGAACGGCTGGATGGTGATCGCCCATGACGGCCCAACCTCAGTCCTCGGGCGCGCCGCAGGCCGATCTGGACGCTGCACGGCTGCTCCTGGACCGTCTCGGTGTGTCGGCCGAAGATCTTCTCGCTACACCCTCGGACCGGCCGCCGGTGCCCACCTTCGCCGACTACATCCCGATCGTCTCCGCCGCCGTTACCGACGGCACCCGATGGGTCTACGGCTCCTACTGGAACCGTATCGAAAACCATTGGGGCCACCGACGCTTGGACGAACCCGCCCCGTCGAAAGTCAAGCAGCTCGGCGGATACAGCAAGACCCACGTCATCACTCGCCGTAATGCACGCGGCGGACGCAGCGCCGGCGAACACCTCATCGCCGCCCTGCGCCGCCTCTACCGCTACGCCAAAAACGACAGGATCATCACCCTGCCAACAACCCAGCCACCAAAGTCGCCAAACCCTGCCGACTTCCCTCTACCCGATGCGCCCTCGCTGACACCCGACTAGCCGAGATCAACCAGGTCGCTGCCACCACCGGCAACGACCCCGCACTCGACACCCTCATCCTCCGCTTGCACACCGAGACCGCCTGCCGCCGCGGCGGCGCACTCACCCTTCGCCCCCAAGACCTCGACCCCACCAATGCCTGATCCTCCTGAGAAAACAGCACTCCGACCAACGCGGAGCACCGCGCGCCGGACAGCTGTTGCGCTACACCAACGGCAGACCAATCACCACCCGCCGCTAAAACGCTCGGGATCAGGGTGCTCCAGTGCCGCCCTGGCGATCCAGACGCAAAAGGCCTGGTGGGAGGCGGGCGAACTGCCATCTGGAGACCTCGTTCCTGCCGGGCCGCTCGCTTGCCAGTCCGGCCAGCTCCAACACGCAGCTGTCCGGCTTGCTGGAGCGGGCAAATCAGCTCCAGCACCACAGGTTGGGCTGCCGCCCGGTCGACCGGTGGGGCGCGGACCGGTCGGCGATGCTGGCGCCGGGGCAACCCGCGGGTCGCGCGTACCGGGGACAATCCGGTCAGGAAGTGAGCTCGCGCTGCGCGGAGGCGTCCCACTCCTGGGGGGCTGGTATCGCCGCTCCCTGCGGCAAGGCGCCGGGGATCTCCGGCGCGACCACGGCCGCGACATCGGCAGACGTCCTCGTCCGCCCTGGCTCGGCCTCCCGTTCGTCGTGCCAGAGCGGCTTGCGGTCGACCCCGAGCCGCAGGACCTCCGGCCGTGCGTAGTGGCCCTTCGAGTCGACCCAGGCCTTGACGACGCGGACGTCGGAGAAGTCGACTGTGGCGGTGACGAGCTTCTCCTCCTCCCCCGTGTGCGGCCCGCCGAGGAAGGAGTTGAAGGGGTGGATGACTGCCGACCCGCCACCTCCGGCCGTCACGAAGTTCTGTTCGCCAAGGTTGTCCCGCATCCAGTTCAGGCAAGTGTCGTCAACGGGATTGGCGGCGCACACAACGAAGACCTGCGCCGTGAGCGCGTGCGTCTTCATCATGGCCTCGATCTGGGCGTCCGCGACGGTCTCGAACCCCGCCATCGTGGACAACACCGGCCATGCCGCGGCGTGGATCTGCTGATCCTGCTCGATCAGCGCCTGCCGAGCCAGGTTCATCGTGTGCTCCCAGCAGGCCAGCCCTCCGACCCGGCCGGAACGGGAGTCGAACACCGACAGGGTCGCCCCCCCACCCTGTCCCCAGACGATGCGCTCGGCATACGTCGGCTGGAGCTTGCGGTGCACCCCCAGCAAGCTCCCGTCGGCGTCGATGTAGACCTGCGAGTTGAAGCAGGTTCGGGTGCCCTTGAGCCGCTCACTGATGCCCAAGACGACTTCGACGCCGGCGCGGGCGCAGGCCGCCTGGACCCGGGCGGCCTCGGGACCGGGTACCTCGATCGAGGCATCGGTGTACTCAGCGTTGGCGGCCACCTGCTGCAGCGGCGGATAGCACTCGATCCAGTAGGGATAGCCGGCACGAACGTCTCCGGGAAGACCAGTAGGTCGATGTCCTCGCGGCCGGCCTGCTCGACGAATCCGATCACCTTGTCGATGGTCACGTCGGTGTTCATGAACACGGGCGCGGCGTGCACCGCCGCAACCCGCCTTGCGGTGCTCTCTTGCTGGGTCATGACGAACCTCCTGATGGTGCATGGCCGAGCCGCTAGGGTATTAGCCGAGCAAGAATTATCAACACCTGAAGGCATTGAGAGCACGTATTATCCAGATACGTACCAACCACCATGGAGGCGTAGCCTTCCGCCTTTGGAGGTTCTTCGCTCGTAAGCGGGGGACGACCCGCTGCGCCTGGCGGTAGCCACAACCTCCGCGCGGGTGATCTACCGCGAGTTGTCGTGGGTGCGACCACACCAGCAGCACCGGAACAACGACGCGGACATAGGTGATGGCGGTATTGACTTTGCGCGGTGCGCGTCACGGCCCACCCTCGCGCAGAACGTGCGCGCAGCGCCGGACGTAACCGGCGATCAGGTCGAGCAGTTTGTCTATTGTGGACTTTAGCCAGGTGCCGAACACCGACGGGCGGTCGTCGAGCAAGATGCCCACCATCGACAGCACGTCCATGACGTCGATCAGCCCATTACCTCGTCGCCGGATCATCGTGTAGAAGTCCGACACCCGGACGAGGTCGCCTTCGTGGTGCTGGGCCAGCAGCGGAGCGATTTTCTGCACGGTGAAGTGGGGCCCTTGGCGTTGATGGTCAGCAGTTGGTCGAACGTTTCCTCGCTGATCGCTCGAACGGCGACCGTGCCGACCGGGTCGCCGAGGTCACCGCGGGGTGAGCGACGGCGAACGCCTGTACGAGGTGGGCCAATGACAGCCCGGCCTGCTCGGCGACAACGGCGTCGAACTTGCCCACGACGTGTACGTGGCTGGTACTAGTGCGCGAAGGAATGCTGCTCGCCTTCACGGACAGCCCGGAAACATCTCCTGCCACACCGGGGCTGCGGCGCCCTGCGACCACAGACAAGACGTGCGCGGCGGTCGTTGCAGCTTTGCTCGCTGGTGCCTGGGTGGCTGCGCAAGCCATGGCGGGATTTCTATCTTGGGCGGCTCCTGCGGTTATGTGGAGTGCCGCCGTGGTCGCCGCGATCATCCTGATCGTGGAGAGAACGCGAGGGCGGAACTGATCGCGGGTACACGATGAACGCGCCCCCGCGCCTGGCGATAGGTGCAGGGGCGCGTCGATTCAGGCGGAGCGATGCCGCTGCTCGGGTTCGGTGCCGAGCTCGGCGGGGTAGGTCGGCGGGCCTGGCAGGTTTGAGGGCAGGGAACCTCGCGAAGTGAGTACTTATGCGTATTGCTCCGTAATTGGTTCCCCCCTTTCAAACCGAATTCGGTAGCGATAGGAGGGTGTAGATGTCCGCGTTATTCCTGGCGACATGGCCCGCTCCGCAGGACTGACCACCAGCGTCCAGGGCACCGTCGGCTCCGCCTCGCCTTCGCAGCCATCGTTCACCTCGGCGCGACCGTGCTGCCCCAGGCGCTGTGCACCGTGCTCGCCTGACAAGGCATGGTGACCCCGCCGGACAGGGGAGTTCGAAGCGGTGGGCGAAGACGGACTCGCCCTACACCTTCCCGGATGCTCCCGGCTTCAGCGTCGAAGCGGACGAGTGCTCGGCGAACCGCTCGCCATCTGGGTTGCCTGAACTACGCACCGCGAGCTCGCGGACAGCTCGGGACACCCCGCCGCAGCCCAATCAACCGAATTGGCTGGTCATCGACCATTTCCGCGTGTCCCACCGAGCTGTCTCGGGAATCGGCTCGGTGGGACACGCGGACAGGTCTCACGAGTTCCACATCCTCGCTCGCGTCAGCTGACGTCGGCAAGAACGAGACGGGTGGTTAGTGTGCAAGTCGCCCCTCGGACACAAAAATGTGGCATACCTGCTACATCTGACGTGCCAGTGTTTGAAGGCACTCCAACACGCTGAATCAGCGTTCCCCTGGCCGCCCCACCGCGCGTGGTGGGGGGTGGTCGATGTGACCGGCTCCGTGATCAGGCCGGTGGTCCCCTCCGCAACACCTGCGCGACAGGACAGCACCTCGGCGACAGGACGCCCAGGGCCCGTCGGCATCCGCCGAGCGCTTCCCCTCCCCGTCGTCCCCGCACCACACGAGCGTGGCGTGGTGTACGGGCTGGCGGCAGTCGATGGCCGGGGACGGATCGCCGATCAGGCGGTGCTCCGCGCGCTGGGCTGGACACCCGGAACCCGACTGGCCATCCGCGAAAGCCGCCGCCTGCTGATCATCCACACCGACACCCATGGCGTGTTCAAGATCACCAAGCAGGGACATCTGCGGCTTCCCGCCCCGGTCCGGCACTGCAGCGGCCTACTGCCCGGCGACCGTGTCCTGCTCACCGCCGAACCCGCCCGCGGCGTCCTAGTCGTTCACCCGCCCGCCGTGTTGGACGACATGATCACCCACTGCCACTCCACGCGGCTGGACGGTGATCTCCCATGACCACCCACGAGCCGTCAAGCGCGAATCAAGCCGATCTGGACGCCGCACGCTTGCTCCTGGACCGCCTGGGACTCTCAGCCCAGGATCTTCTCGCCACACCCTCAGACCGTCCACCGGTGCCCACGTTCGCCGACTACATCCCGATCGTCTCCGCCGCCGTCACCGACGGCACCCGCCGCGTCTACAGCTCCTACTGGAACCGCATCCACGAACACTGGGGCCACCGACGACTCGACGAACCCACCCCGTCGGAGATCAAACAACTCGTCGAACACATCAAGACTCACGTCGTCGCCAGACGCAACGCCCGCGGCGGACGCAGCGCCGGCGAACACCTCATCGCCGCACTCCGCTGCCTCTACCGACACGCCGAAGACGACAAACTCATCACCCCAGCCGACAACCCCGCCAGCAAAGTCGCCAAACCCCGCCGACTCCCCTCCACCCGCCGAGCAGTCGACGACACCCACCTGGCCGAGATCAACCACATCGCGGCCACCACCGGAAACGACCCCGCACTCGACACCCTCATCCTGCGCCTGCACACCGAAACCGCCTGCCGCCGCGGCGGCGCACTCGGCCTACGCCCCCAAGACCTCGACCCCACCCAATGCCTGATCTTCCTCCGAGAAAAAGGCGAAACCGTCCGCTGGCAACCTGTATCCCCGACCCTGATGGCCCATCTCCAGCACCACGCCGAACAACGCGGGGCACCTCGCACTGGGCAGCTGCTGCGCTACACCAACGGCAGGCCGATCACCACCCGCCGCTACGACCACCTCTGGAACCGCATCGGCACCCACCTCCCCTGGGCCGCCACCCAACAGATCTCCACCCACTGGCTACGTCACACCACCCTCACCTGGGTCGAACGCAACTTCGGCTACGCCATCGCCCACGCCTACGCAGGCCACACCGACAACCCCAGCGGAGACACAGGCACAACCACCACCTACATCCGCGCCAGCACCCAAGAAATCGCCACCGCACTCGCCGCCCTCACCAGCGAACCTCACCCACTCGCCCAACCAGTCCAGCACCACGACAACCAAATAACATTCAATCAACACTGAAAATATTGATTACCTTGAACCAACTAGCACATCTCCCAGCACGATGATCCTTGCCAACAGGCCACGAGGCGCCCCATATTGCCCCGCGACCACTTGACCCCCAGAAATGTCCACAAAAGACACCGACCAGCGAAAACCCATAAGCTGCAGGAAAAACCGGTGCTGCTCGCTTCCGTTCAGCGCAGTACAACGCGGTCCATGCCAACACAATCCTCCCACTTTCCTCCCATCGCCAGCGTCGAAACTGATGACCTGAACACCGCCCGATGGAAATCAACTCCTCTGCCGGACCAACCCATACACCCGATAGTGCTGACACCGCACAGCTACCGACGAGCCCGTGTTGACCAGCAGAAATTGTGCGCACGGATGCCGGCATCAATGGCGTCGCCGACATGCGCGGCAGCGCTTGCGCCATCATGAAGCTGATCTTCGACAAGCGCGCAGACCTGGATCAGGTCCACCCCTCGGCCAAGGAGATCACGAGGGACAACGCCATGAAGACGGACCCGGTCCCCCTCCACCCCAGGAGCAAAACAAGCGCTCGGAGGTTGACCGTTCGGCGCGGGCAGGTACCCGTGAGTTCGGCACGCCACAGAAAGACATCACTCCTGTTCAGTTGCAGCGAGAGCTTGCGCGGAATGGCTTGCGTGGTGCGTCGGACGACGGCCCGAGCGGCTCTCCGCATGAGAATCTTTCGCAATCCTGTTCGGGTTGTCCGCCGGAAGTGGTGCGTTGTTCTTCAAGACAACACCGGACTTTCATCGCGCCTGGATAAACCTTGAGCGACGAACGTCGATCT